>MGUR01000039.1:5191-10833 GCA_001800075.1 Elusimicrobia bacterium RIFCSPLOWO2_01_FULL_59_12 | reverse complement strand
AAAGTACGCGCAGTAAGCGGCCGATAGAAACGCGAGCCCCGCGATCCACAACGGCCAGCGGCTGCCCCCGTATCCCGCGGCCGTCAGCATCAGGCCCCCTGCGAGCAGGCAACCTAGGACAAAGGGCCACCCGTCATTGCACATGCGCATGATTAATACGTCATTCCCGCGGAAGCGCGCACGCCACACTGCCGGCGCGCTTTCGCGGGGGTGACGGCAAAATTATCGGGCACCGACAGGTTTCTCCTTAGCGCCCGCGGAGCGGTCCATGCCGCGCTTCTTCAGCCAGGGCATCATCGCGCGCAGCGTGGCCCCGATTTTTTCAATCGGGTGGGTCGCATAGGCGTCCTTCAGGCGCGTGAAGTTCTTGCGCCCGGCCTTATCTTCGGCAATCCATTCTTTGGCAAAAGCGCCGGACTGAATCTCCGAGAGGATTTTCTTCATTTCCGCTTTCGTTTGGGGAGTGATCACCCGCGGCCCGCGCGTGAACTCGCCGTATTTCGCGGTATCCGAAATGGAGTGGTTCATCCAATCGATGCCGCCCTCATAGATCAGGTCCACGATCAACTTGACCTCGTGGAGGCACTCGAAATAAGCCGATTCGGGCTGGTACCCGGCTTCGATCAAGGTTTCATAACCGTTTTTGATCAGTTCCACCAGGCCGCCGCAGAGGACGACCTGTTCGCCGAAAAGGTCGGTCTCGGTCTCTTCCTTAAAAGTCGTCTCCAGCGTCCCCGCCTTGGTGCACCCGATCCCCTTGGCATAGGCCAGCGCGAGCGCCTTCGCTTTGCCGGTCGCATCCTGAAACACGGCGACCAGCCCCGGAGTCCCGCCGCCCTCTTCAAACGTCCGTCGCACCAGGTGACCGGGCCCTTTGGGAGCGACCATCACAACGTCCAGGTGGCTGGGCGGCAGGATCGTCTTGAAATGGATGTTAAACCCATGGGAGAAGCCCAGCGCGGCGCCCTTCTTGATGTTCGGAGCGACCTCTTTTTCCCAGACCTCCGCCTGCGCGGTGTCCGGGAGAAGCATCTGGACGTAATCCGCATCCTTGATGGCGTCCTTGATCGCTTGGGGCGTCCAGCCTTGGCCGGCGGCCAGGTCCCAGGTTTTACCGCCCGGGCGGGTCCCGATGACCACGCTCGCCCCGGAATCACGAAGATTCAGCGCGTGCGCGTGTCCCTGCGAGCCATACCCCAGGATAGCGATCTTCTTGCCCTTGAGCAGATTAAAATCGGCGTCTTTGTCGTAATAGATTTTAGCCATTAGGCTGACTCCTTTTTCTTGTTTGCGCCCCGACCCATGGCAATGATGCCGGTCCGCACCATTTCTTTGATCCCAAAAGGCTTCAAGAGCGCCTCCAGGGCTTCAATCTTAGTCTCATCCCCGGTCACTTCGATAATCAGGGAATCGCTTCCGACGTCCACGATTTTGGCCCGGAAGATATCCACTATTTGAAAGATCTCGCTGCGGTGCGCCTTGTCGGCCTTCACTTTGATCAGCGCCAGATCGCGCTCCAGGTGCGCTTCCGATGTCAGGCTTGTCACCTTGATCACGTCGATCAGCTTGTTGAGCTGTTTCTCGACCTGTTCCAAAACGTTCTCATTCCCGCTGACCACAATCGTCATGCGCGAAACGGAGGGATCTTCCGTTTCGCCGACGGCCAGGCTGTCGATATTGAACCCGCGCGCGGCAAAAAGGGTGGAAATCCGGGCCAGGACGCCGAATTTGTTCTCCACCATCACCGAAATGGTGCGCTTCATCGTGCCGTCAGTGGCCGTGGATCCCATCGCTATGTCCGCCCCCGCTCGATCAGCTGATTGACCAGGTCCGCCAAATGCTGCAAATGATCCCCCTCCCGGAGGTGCACTCGGACCCCGCTGGACGCGCCCTGCAGCAGGGACTCGATATCTTTCTCGATACGATACAAAGGTCCGGCGATCCGGCGCGACACCCAGATGGAGACAAAGGTGCCGATCGACAGAAGCGCCACCCCGATCCAGACCCATTCCCGGCTGAAGCTCGCCATGGCCGCCGCCAGCGCCATGCAAAAAAACACGGCTCCCCAGACAAGCCAGAGGATGCGCAGCTGGACCTGTTTATTGACGATCAACCTTAATGGATTGCGTCTCTGAGGGGAAGTTTCCACGCGTCATTTTACCTTATGAGATGGCTTCACCGAATCCTTCAACAGCTTGTATTCAATAGCGTCCACCAGGGCGGTCCAGGACGCTTCAATGAGGTTCATGGAAACCCCCGTCGTCGTCCACTCGTCTTTCCCGTCCATCGATTCGATCAGCACGCGGACTTTGGCTGCAGTGCCGGCGGCGGCGTTGATGACGCGCACCTTATAGTCCACCAGCGACATCTCCTTCAGCGCCGGATAAAACTTTTCCAAAGCTTTCCGGAGCGCATTGTCCAGGGCATTGACCGGACCGTCGCCCTCAGCGACGGTGTGTTCCTCCCGGCCGTTCACCTTGATCTTCAAGGTCGCTTCCGTCACAAGGGCCCGCGAATCTCCCGCCTTGCGCTCCACGACCACCCGGAATCCCCCCAGCTCGAAAGACGGCTTGTAGCGCTTCAACGCTTTCTCTACCAAGAGCTCGAAAGACGCCTCGGCTCCCTCGTAATGATAGCCTTCCGACTCGCGTTTCTTTAAAGCATCGAGAATGGCCTGGGTGACCTTGCCGTTCTTGACGAAATCAAGCGTGTGCTCTTTGGCTTTCAAAATCACATTGCTCTTACCGGACAGCTCGGACACCAGCACCCGGCGCTGATTGCCTACGGTGACCGGATCGATATGTTCATACGTGGGCGCATGGCGTGAGACGGCGGACACGTGGATGCCCCCCTTGTGCGCGAAAGCGGAGTTGCCCACATAGGGCTGCCGGTCGTTGGGCACCAGGTTGGTGATTTCCGAGATCGAACGCGACACCTCCGTGAGCGATCGCAACTGCGCGTCATTCAAGACACGCTTTCCCAGCTTGAGCTGTATATTGGGGATGATCACCGAAAGGTCGGCGTTCCCGCAGCGTTCCCCGATGCCGTTCATCGTCCCCTGAACGAGCGTAGCGCCCGCCTCAACCGCGGCGAGCGTGTTCGCGACGGCGCAGCCGGAGTCGTTGTGCACGTGGATCCCCCACGCCGCTTTGGGAAGGACCCGCCGCACCACCCGGAAGGCGTCGGTGATCTGCGAAGGGAGGCTCCCGCCGTTGGTATCGCACAGCGTGAGGTTGTCCGCGCCCGCTTCCAGCGCCGCCTGGAGCGTCCGGAGCGCGTAGGGACGGTTCGAGCGGAAACCATCGAAAAAGTGTTCGGCGTCATAAATGACTTCCAGGCGCTTGGACTTGAGATAGGCGACGGACTCGCGAATCATCGCCAGGTTTTCTTCCAGCGTGGTCCGCAGCGCGTGGGTCACCTGCATGTCCCAGGATTTCCCGAAAATGCAGGCCACCGGGACCTGGCTGTCCACGATCGCTCCTAAATTGGCGTCCTGCGCGGCGCGCACCCCCTTGCGCCGCGTTGAGCCGAACGCGACCAGGCGGGCCTTTTTCAGATCGATCGACCGGGCGTCTTTGAAGAACTGGTTATCTTTTGGGTTAGAGCCGGGCCAGCCGCCCTCAATGTAATGAATCCCCAGGCGATCCAGCGCCTGGGCAATCTGGAGCTTGTCATGCGTGGAATAGGACACCCCCTCCGCCTGGGCGCCATCCCGCAAGGTCGTATCGAAAAGTTTAATGGAGTTCATTCAAGCCTTCACGCGAGTCTTTTTGCCGAGTTCGAACGCCTCGTGCAGCCCTTTGACGGCCGCGTCGACCTGGTCTTTCGCGACGATACAGGAAATCTTGATCTCGGAGGTGGAGATCATCTGGATGTTGATGCCCCTGTCCGCCAGCGCTTTGAACATCCGCGCGGCGACACCGGGGTGGCTGCGCATGCCCACACCGACCACCGCGACTTTGCCCACGCCGGCCTCATGCACGACGTCCTTGGCCTTCAATTCGGACTTCACGGGCTCCAACGCCGCCAGCGCCTTTTTAAGATCTCCCTGCGGGACTGTGAACGAAATGTCATTGGTTCCGCCTTGGGCCGTCGACTGGATGATCATATCGACGTTGACGCCGACTTGGGCCAGCGCCCCAAAAATCTCCGCGGCGATGCCGGGCCGGTCCGGAACCTCGATCATCGACACCTTGGCTTGATGGCGGTCAAACGCTATCCCTGATACGACGACATCTTCCATATATGAAACCTCCTGGTGGACGCGCGTTCCGGGCGCTCCGGAGAACGTGGAACGCACCTCAAAAACGACGTTGTATTTTTTGGCGACTTCAACCGAACGGCCCTGCATGACCTGGGCGCCGGAACCGGCCAGCTCGAGCATCTCGTCATATGAAATCTCGTTCAACTTACGGGCATCCGCCACCACCCGGGGATCGGTGGTGAAGACCCCCTCCACATCCGTATAAATCTCGCACAGATCCGCTTTCAGTGCGGCGGCCAGGGCGATCGCGGTGAGATCGCTGCCGCCCCGCCCCAGGGTCACGATGTCCTCATTCGGATTGAGGCCCTGGAAACCGGCCACCACCACCACCTTGCCCTTCGCCAGCTCGGCATGGATCTTTTTCGGTTTAATGTGCGTGATCCGCGCGCGGGTGTGGTCGGTGTCCGCGAAAATCCCCGCTTGGGGGCCGGTCAACGAGATCGCTTCCTGTCCCGCCCCCTTGAGCGCCATGCACAGGAGCGCGATGGAGGCCTGCTCGCCGGTCGCCAGCAGCACGTCCAGCTCGCGCTCATCCGGCGTCTCCGCGACGCCGCGCGCCAGTGTCAGCAGGTCATCGGTCATTCCGCCGGGGGCGGAGACGACCGCCACGACCCGAAATCCTCCTTGTCTGCGTGCCGCCACCCGGCCGGCGACATGCTGGATCTTTTGGGCGTCGGCCACGGAACTCCCGCCGAATTTCATGATGACTAACTTCATAAAAAGCGAAGTCCCTTGTTTTCCAGGCGCAGGTCGACCCAGCGGCTGGGGATCCCGCGGGCGGCGAAGCGCCGCCGCATGCTCTCTCCGACGCGCCGGGCGACCGGGCCCGGCTTGGTCAACGCAATCACCGAGGACCCGGCGCCGGAAAGCGCGGCGCCCCAGGCGCCTTCTTTTTTGGCTTCGGCAATGACATCCTTCAAGCCCGGGAGCAGCGCCGCGCGCGCGGGCTGATGCAGCACGTCCTCCATGGCAAAATCAAGCCACTGAAATTTCTTCTGCACCATCGCGCCGACAAGAAACGCAACGCGGGATGACGTGAAAACCGCCGCGCTGAGCGGCACCCGGCTGGGCAGGACCCGACGGGCGTCCTTGGTCGACATCGGCTTCTGCGGGATACAGACAACGGCGCGCAGGTTCCCGGGAGCCGAAAACTTGATATAGCGGGTTTCATGATCGACCACCGCCGCCAGGCAGAAACCGCCGACCATGGCCGGAACGATATTGTCCGGGTGGCCCTCTAGGGTCGTGGCCATATTCAACAGGGCCTGCTCAGACAGCGGATGTCCGCAGAGCTTGTTGGCCGCGCACAGGGCGCCCATCGTCGCCGCCGCGCTGGATCCCAGGCCGCGCGCCAGCGGGATACGGTTGATCGCTTTGA
>MGUR01000039.1:1463-5139 GCA_001800075.1 Elusimicrobia bacterium RIFCSPLOWO2_01_FULL_59_12 | reverse complement strand
CGCCGTTGATCTGCATAATCACTTCGTTGTACATCGGCAGCGCGACGCCCAGGACATCAAACCCGGGCCCGAGGTTGGCGCTGGTCGCAGGGACTCTGACATGCGCCCGTTTCATCCCGCCCCCACCTTTTCACGTAAGAGAAATTTCAATTCACGGGCCCCCTGTGCGATGTCCAGCGCGCCGGCGACCGCCCGCACCACCGCAATCCGCTCCGCGCCCGCCGCGAGCACAGACTCGACGTTGGTGGCATCAATGCCGCCGATCGCGACATGCGGGATGCGCACCCGGGATGCCACCTGCCGTACCAGGCCCAAACCGACGGCCGGATAGCCGGGTTTGGTCGGCGTCGCAAACACCGGGCCGATGCCGATATAGCCCGCGCCTTCGCGTTCCGCCGCCAAGGCCTGCTCCAAAGTGTGTGTTGAGCGCCCGATGAGAAAATTTCGCACGCCCATCTGCCGCGCGATCTCGCGGGCCACCAGCAACGATCCATCGTCCTGCCCGAGATGGACCCCGTCCGCGCCGGCCGCGAGCGCCACTTCCAGATAATCGTTCACAATAAACAGGACTCCGTGATCCGCGCAAAGGCCGCGCAGCCGGGACGCCGTCTCATATCGGTCCTTGTGCAGCAGCATCTTGTCGCGGAACTGCACGACGTCGGCGCCGCCGGCGCACGCCTCCCGCACCATCTGCTCATAGGTCTCCCCCGGCGCCGGCGGGCACGTTATGACATACAGCCGGGCGGCTTTAAACCGCTCTATGACAGAAGTTTCTTTTCCCATTGGTAAACGTCGTACCGGATCGCCTGCACGCCCTTCACGGCTTTGGGGGAGACCACGCGCCCGTACTCTTCCAGGACCCGCAGGGCTTCCTCGCAGCGTTTAAAATTGGTCGCAAGCAGCGCGGGGATGCCGTTTTTGTGAGACGTTGTCAGGTTGCCCCGCCCGGGATCGGTGTCCACATCCCGGTGGCGCAGGAGCGTCGCATAACGCCCGCGGACCAGTTGGTCCAGCCGGTGCCGCATCCGGCGCAGGGCCGACGAGGCATCCGGCCGTTCCAGGACAAACCGCGCGGTGTCTTCCACCACCCTGAGCCCTTCGCGCGCGCGGTTGGCGTTCGCGTCCAGAAGCCTCCAGACCCTGACGTCCTTACGGTTTGCCATACGCTTTCGCGATTCTCCGCACCAACGCGGAGGTCGAGCGCCCTTTGACCAGGGGGATACGCACCACGCGGCCTACCACGTCGCGCCCGACGATTTGATCCGGCGCGTAATCGCCCCCCTTGACCAGGATCGACGGCTTGAGGGTTTTGATCAGCTCCAGCGGAGTGTCCTCATTGAAAACGGTCGCGTAATCCACGCTCTTGAGCGCCGCCAGCACTTTCAACCGGTCACCCAAGGGCGCCAGAGGCCGCTTCGGGCCCTTCAAGCGGCGCACCGAGGCGTCGCTGTTAACGCCGACGACCAGACAATCGCCCAGCGCGCGCGCTTTTTGAAGCAGCGTGATGTGCCCCGCATGTAAAAGATCAAAGACCCCGTTGGTAAAAACCACCCGGTCTCCCCGGGCGCGACGGCGTTTCAGCAGGGGGGCCAAACGGGCGACCGGTAAAATCTTTTGGACGCTGGGCATTGAAGGGGGCAGGGTATTTAGGCGATCGCCGCGAGAAATGCCTCGTCCACCAGCGCACAAATCGCGTGGATCAAGGCGATGTGACATTCCTGAATGTGGGCCGTCCGGGGTGATGGAACGCACACGCACAAATCCACCGCGTCCTTGAGCTTGCCTCCTGTGCCGCCTGTTAATCCGACGGTCCAGGCTTTTTTTTGCCTGGCTTCCCGGACGCCTTCCAGGACATTCCGCGAATTCCCGCTGGTTGAAATCGCCACGACGACGTCCCCCGGCTGGACCAGGGCCTGGACTTGCCGGGCGAAAATCTGGTCGCTCGCGTAGTCATTGGCGATCGCGGTCAGGACGGAGGTGTCGGTGGTCAACGCAATGGCCGGCAGCGCCGGCCGCTCCTTTTCGAAGCGTCCCACCAGCTCCGCGGCGAAATGCTGCGCATCGGCGGCGCTCCCCCCATTGCCGAACATAACGACTTTCTGGCCGGCCTGAAGCGCTCGGCAGATTTTCTCCGCCATCTCTTCCGCGGGACCCGCCTGGGCCGCCATGCGCGCCAGGGTCTCAGACGATTGACGAAGGTGCTCGGTCAGCGTCGGCATCAGCGCTTAATCCCATTGCCATTGGAGTTCCCGTAAATGTTTTTGGCGACGAAATCGGTGTAGGTTTCCCCCTTGAGGAACAGCTCGTGCGCGACAATCTTCTGATGCAGGGGGAGGGTCGTCTTCACGCCTTCGATCGTGAACTCGCTTAACGCGCGCTGCATCCGCCGGATGGCCTCAGGGCGATCGACGCCCATCACCACCAGCTTCGCCAGCAGGGAATCGTAATACGTCGGGATCGTATAGCCTGAATAAATATGCGTGTCAACACGCACGCCGGGCGGCCCGGGCAGGATGACTTGCGTGAGGGTGCCGGGGGACGGCCGGAAGTCGTGATCCGGGTCTTCGGCGTTGATCCGGCACTCGATCGAGTGGCCCAGGAGGGGTATGTCATCCCGGTCGTATTCCAAGCGCTCGCCGGCGGCCAGCCGGATCTGTTCCTTGACCAGGTCCAGGCCCGTCACCATTTCCGTGACCGTGTGTTCCACCTGGATGCGCGTGTTCATTTCCAAAAAGTAAAATTCCTCTTCTTTCTCGTCATACAGGAACTCGACGGTGCCCACGGTGACATAGTCCACCGCTTCGGCGGCCCGGTGCGCCGCCTTCCCCATTTTCTTGCGCATGGACGAGTCCACGGCGGTCGAAGGGCTTTCTTCAATCAATTTCTGATGGCGGCGCTGGATCGAGCATTCCCGTTCCGGCAGGTAGATGACTTTGCCTTTGTGATCCGCCAGGATTTGAATCTCGATGTGGCGCGGTTTTTCTAAATACCGTTCCAGATACACCTGGCCGCTTCCGAAGGCCGCTTTGGCTTCCGTTTCCACCAGGCGGATGGCGTCGATCAAAGCGTCTTCATTTTGAATGACCCGCAATCCCTTGCCGCCGCCTCCCGCGCAGGCTTTCACGATCAGCGGATACCCGACCTTGCGGGCGATCTTGGTCAGATTCGGATCCTCCGCGGAAATACAGCCGTCGGATCCCGGGATGATCGGGACTCCGGCATTCCGCATCGTCTCGCGGGCGGCCGCCTTGTCCCCCATTTTCTCGATGGCTTCCTTGGAAGGGCCGATGAAATGAATGTGGCAGGATTCGCAGACGTCCGCGAAATAGGGATTTTCGGAAAGAAATCCATAGCCGGGGTGGATGGCGTCCGCCCCGGAAATTTCCGCGGCGGAAATAATGTTCGGAATATTGAGGTAACTTTCGCTCGCCAGTCCCGGGCCGATGCAGACGGATTCGTCCGCCAGCTTGACGTGCAGGCTGCTTTTGTCCGGCTCGGAGTGCACGGCCACGGTTTTCAGACCCAGTTCCCGGCACGCCCGGATGACACGGACGGCGATCTCGCCGCGGTTGGCGATGAGGACTTTTTTAAACATGGCCGTTCCCGTTAGCCGGCTCCACTTCAAAGAGCGGTTGCCCGTATTCCACCGAATGGCCGTCCGCCACCAGCGATTTGA
>MGUR01000039.1:0-1377 GCA_001800075.1 Elusimicrobia bacterium RIFCSPLOWO2_01_FULL_59_12 | reverse complement strand
CCGCGGGCACTCGGTCAGCCGTCCGCGAGGGACCCTTCCCCGGGCCGCGGCGAAAACGGATCTTGGCGCCGTTTTTCTCCCAGACCACTTCCTGAAGGTCGGTGTTCCTGGCGAATTCCAGGAGTTCTGTCAACTTATCTTCCAGCATATCGATTTAGAGCCGGGCGAGGTACTCGCCGGTGCGCGTATCGACACGAATCGTGTCGCCTTCTTTGACGAACAGCGGTACTCGAATGTCGACGCCGGATTCCAGGGTCGCCGGTTTCATCATATTGGAAACCGAGTCCCCTTTGATCCCGGGCACAGTCGAGGTGACTTTGAGTTCCACTGAGGCTGGCAGCGAAATGGATAAAAACCGGTCGTCCAGATAAAGCGCTTCCACTTCCATATTGTCGGAGAGGTAGTGGGCTGAATCGCCCAGCTTTTCACGAGGATAGGCGATCTGTTCGTAATTCCCCATGTCCATAAAATGGAAGGCATCCCCCTCCGCATAAAGAAACTGGGTTTTGCGTTTGGTCGCCAGAATGTCTTTGAAACGCTCGCCATTTTTGAACGTACGTTCGATGATGGATCCGGTATGGAGGTTCCGGATCTTGACCCGCATGACGGCTTCTTCGGCCGCCATCTTGTGGTTCTGGAACCACAGGATCTCGTTCGGCTGCCCCTGCCACTCAATAATGAGTCCCTTGCGGAAATCGGCTGTGCTGATCATTGGGTTAGTATCTCGTACCCCGTTTTTGTCACCAGAAGCGTGTCCTCGATCCGGACACCGCCCCACCCCTCCAGATAAATTCCCGGCTCTACGGTAACGACCATGCCGGGCTCCAGCACATCCCGGCTGGTGGGGGATACCCAGGGGGCCTCATGAATCTCAACCCCAACGCCGTGCCCGGTGCCATGAATGAAACGCCGCCCATACCCCGCACGCTCAATTTCATCCCTGGCGATACGGTCGATCTGGGCGGTTTTTACACCCGGTTTCACTGCTCGGATGGCTAGTTGTTGGGCTCGGGCAACGGTGTCGTATATCCTCCGACCGAGCGACGATATTTTACCCAAAAAGAAGGTGCGGGTCAAGTCGGAGCAGTAGCCGTCCGCCAACGCCCCGATATCGCATAAAACGATGTCATTTTTACGCAAAATCCTGTTTCCGGTGATATAGTGCGGATAGGCCGCGTTTTCACCCCCCGCGACAATCGAATCGAACGATGTTTTGGTGGCCCCATGCTTGCGGATGTGGGACTCGAATTCCGCCGCCAGGTCGCATTCCCGCATCCCCGGCTTTGCGATTCTTCGGATGTGATCAAACCCGCGCGCGGCCAGGCTCCCGGCCTTGCGCAGAGCTTTGACCTCCTCGGCGTCTTTCTTGATTCTCAG
>MGUR01000038.1:21894-21979 GCA_001800075.1 Elusimicrobia bacterium RIFCSPLOWO2_01_FULL_59_12 | reverse complement strand
CCCGCCGCAGCGGCGCGATCAAACTCATGACCAGCAGCCGGCGCTGGCTCCCTCCCAGGGCGCCCGCTTCTTCGAGCGCCGTCGT
>MGUR01000038.1:11707-21853 GCA_001800075.1 Elusimicrobia bacterium RIFCSPLOWO2_01_FULL_59_12 | reverse complement strand
CGGTCACGTCCCCCCGCGCGGGCGACGAAACGGCCAGGGAGAAGAACAGGATGACGTTCCAGCGGCGCACGGGGTCCATTATAGGATCGGGCGGCGGGAAAGGTGCTGGCGTTTTTCGGAACCGTGGAAGTAGATGACCCGGGTGCGGCGCGCCCAGGCCTCGTTTTCCCGGTAAAGGCAGAATTCTTGGAACAAGGGAACGCCCGGCGACTTTTCGGAGACGAGCTTGCGATAGACAATTTTCAGCTCCGGACGGTTGATAAAGAGAATGTCCCGCCCGACCGGATAACTTTGCGGGTCGTAGAGGTGGAATCCTTCCTTCCTCCACCGGCGCGGCGAGGCCTGCCATTCTTTCAACATTTCGTACATCTGGGGAGTCCACGCCCAATTCCAGCGGCGGCCGCTGCGGCGCCCCGACACGTTCACGCTGAAAATGGTGATTCCCCCCACCCCGGCGGGGTGACGGCCCAGGGCTTCCAGGACATCCGCCAGCGCGCCGGCGGCCCACTGCGGGTCCGCCCAGAGCGTCCGCACTCCCCACCATCCGCGAGCGTGCCGTTCGGTGGCGATCCCGAACTCCGGGATGACCAGGGGTTTGCGCGGGTAGCGGCGCGAGAGATCGCGGATTTGCCGCAGCGCGGCGGGTTTATTTTCCGGCGTGACATACAGGTCGTAGCCGATCGCGTCAAAGAGATCGTCGGGCGGCGCATAGCGGGTGAAGTCCTCGCGGTGGGTCCCGGCGAACACGGTGTGGATATTCAAGCCGATGCGCCGGTTCATCGCGTTCAGATACTCCGCGGTCCGGGCGAATCGCCCCCGGTAAGCGGCGTACGCCGCGGGCGTGCGCCGCCTGCCCCGGCGCGTGCCGTCCTCCGTGCCGTAGGCGCTGGCGGCGGGTTCGGAGCCGATCCGGATGTAGATCCGGTCCAGAGGCCCGTAGCCCGCTTCCTTCAGCCGCCAGACCATGGAGCGCACCGCGGGAAGGTCAAACGCTTCCAAACCGATAAAGGGGCGCGCGCCGAGAGCGCGCAGCTTCGCAAGATTCTCACCGGACCAGGCGTTGAAATTCAGCCCTTCCCGATTTGGACGGTAGCGGATGCCTCCGTAATACATCAGGATGTCGCGCTGGCGGCTGTAGGTGCGCTGAAGCGACTTTATTTGTTCCAGATAGGCGGCGGGGGTGAAGTGGGCTTTGGGAAGCAGGTCGGTCGAGCCCCTGGAGGCGCGCGGGAACGGGAGCTGCGGCACCGGTTCAAGCCTGCCGTCCCGCAGAGACTGACGCCAGCCGTCGGTTTCCAGCACGTTGACGCGCGGTTCCGCGGGGGGCGGCGTGAGCGGCGGGCCTGCCTGCCGGACAGGCGGGCGCCACGCCCGCGCTCCCACGATCGACAACAATCCGGCATCGACCGGCCGGGCCGCGATGGGATCCAGGCAAAGCCCGAACGCCACCGTGACGCTCAAAGCCCACGCCGGGCGCCGGCGCATAAAATCCGTCAGCGGCATGCGATTATTTACACGGGGAACGGCGCGAATTCAACGGGGATTTTAATGATAATACCCTGGCGAAACGTCCGGAATGCGGATATATACTTAGAACCATGCGGAGGCCGTCTTTATTTTTTTCCTTCGTTTTCGCGGCCGCGGTGATAGGACCCGCTTTCGCGGAAGACCCCGCCCCGGTCCCGGAACGGCATAATCCGGACCTGGCCGCGCGCGGCGGGGCGGCCTCGTCGAAGGCCGCCGTGGCGGCGGCCAGCGGAAAAGACCTCTGCAAGCGGAACTTCGACGCCTACAAGGACCGCCTGCGGAAAGATCCGGAAGAGTCCGCGGGATGGGCCGAGCTGCGGGCCTGCGCGGACCTCCTGAAGCGCTGGGGGGAAGCGGGGGCGATCGCGTCCGCGGCGATCGAAAAGAAGGTGCGTCGCCCGGAGCCTCACCTCATCCTGGGGCAAGCGTACTACTACGCCAAAGACTATCCGCATGCGATCGACGAATATAAGGAAGCGATCCGGCTGAAAGACGACCAGGCGCAGGCCTACTTCTACCTGGGGTTGGCGCACCTGCACATGAACCAGCCCTCGGATGCCGTCGCGGCCGGGGTGCGGGCCGCCGAACTGGAACCGAATAACTCCGCCTACCACCGCCAATTGGCATTTTCCTACTTCATGGTCCGTGAGGACGACAAGTGCGAGGCGGCGGCTAAAAAGGCGATCGACCTGGATGTCAATGATGTGGCGGCCTATAAGATTTTAGGGAACCTCTACACCCGGCAAGGACGCATGGACCGGGCGGACCGGATGATGGAAGAAGCCATGCACGCCAACGGACGGATCGCCGCGGCGAGCCCGTTCGTCCCGGATAAGCGGCTCACCGAGCAGGAGATGCCGAAGTATTTCCAGACGGCGAACCAGCCCAGCGACACGGAGGTCTTTCTGAAAGCCCAGTGGGAAAGAATGAAGCAGGCCGCGGCGAAGGCGGACATGGAGGCGTGCGTGGGATATTATTCGTCGACGGGCGACACCCGCGAGGCGTACCGGCGGTCGTTCCAGCGCATGGGCCCGGAACGCATGAAAGAGGTGTTCTCCAAGCTGGGAGAGATTTCCGACTGTGAGTTCGATCCCACGGCCGCCTCCGCCGCCTGCCGCTGCCCGGTGACGGGGCCCAAAGGCACGATCCTCGAAACCATCGTTCAGTTCCAAAAAAACCCCGACGCCATCTGGCGGATCAAGTCGTTTTAGCCGATGCGCAATTTCTTATTGACCGTCGGCCTTTGCCTGGCCGTTAATCCGTCCGCTGCCATGCCCGCCTACATGGCGAATTTTGACCACTCTCTTTTCGACACCCTGCTCCAGTCCTATGTCGCCGCTGACGGCCGCGTGAACTATGAAGGCCTGCGGGCCGACTCGCTCCATGACCTGCAAAGCTATCTTGAACAGCTCGCCGGCGCGGACTTGAAGGGCTGGGCCTACGCGGAGAAGCTCGCCTTTTGGATCAATGCCTATAACGCCCAGGTCCTGCAGCAGGTCCTTCTCCGAAAAAAGATGAAAAAGCTCAGCGAACAGCCGGAGCTTTTCGACAGCCCCCTGCCCATCGCGAAGGGAACTTACAGCTTGAACGACATCGAGCGCCGCATCCTTCGCGGCAAGATCAACAAAACCAACGGCCATGGGCCGGTCCCGGGGGTGACCTTGGAGATTTTCGATCCCCGCGTGCACTTTGCCCTATCGCGCGGGGCCGCGGGCTCCCCCCGGCTGCGCAATTTCGCCTACACGCCGGAAAGCCTGGAGGCGACGCTCCGCGAAAACTCCATTGATTTTGTGAACTCGCCGAAGCACCTGCGCGTTGAAAAGGGCCGCTTGCGCGTCTCCAGCCTGATGCGATGGGCGGCCGAGGATTTTGAGATCATGGGGGGATCCGCCAATTATCTGAGCCGGCTTCTGGACGCTCGCCGACGCCCGGACGCGGAGAAGCTTAAAAAACTTCTGGTCACCCAGTACGGCACAGCGGTGTTCGAATTCGATTGGACGGTCCATGATATCCGCCACGCGCCCACGCAGCGCCCCCGTCTCTTGCGCGCCCCGAAGTAGCGCCGATTCACCCACCGGACCCGCGCAGGCGTGATCAAGCAAATCGTGCTGCCGGGTGCGGGGGTAAAAAGTAGGTGATCCGAATTTTCCCTCGCCCGCCGGAAGGCGGGAGAGGGCAAGGCCGACCGGAGGGAGAGCCGCGGGTGAGGGCTTGGTCTTGCCCCCGCGATTTGTTCCATTCTTTCGAGCTGCAAGCATCTGGTCGGCTCCCGGCTCAAGCAGGCGGGCCCGTGCTGGAATAAGATCAATGTCCAGGCGATCTTGCAGGTGTGGGTCGCGCTTTTAAATCAACGGTGGGATCACCTATGGGAGGGGCGACTGAATTGAAAATGTGCCCTCACCCCCCCCCTCTCCCACCTTCGGCGGGCGAGGGGGAACGGCGGGACACCTCCTTTTCACCCCCACACCGGTGCTGCCTTCGCCGTTCACTGAAACGATTTAAAAACATACAATGACCCCTCGAAGGAATTAGCCATGGTTAACGAATCCGCCATCCAACAAATCGCCTCCCAGATTGCTCATCAATTTCACCCCCAAGCCATCTTTTTGTTTGGGTCTTACGCTTACGGAAAACCGACGCCGGACAGCGACGTGGACCTGCTGGTCGCCATGGACACATCGCTGCGCAACGTGGATCAAGCCGTCAAGATTCGCCGTGCGATCGATTTTCCTTTTCCTGTCGACCTTCTGGTGCGGACTCCGATGGAAATACAGAAACGGTTGGCGATGGGGGATGCGTTCATCCAGGAAGTGACCCAGAGGGGCAAGGTGCTCTATGAAGCCGGTCACTAAGGAATGGATCGACAAGGCGGAAGGAGATTTTAAAGTTGCCGTGCGCGAATAGGAATCCCACGATCCTGTCTGTGACGCGGTGTGTTTTCACGCTCATCAGTGCGTGGAAAAATATTTAAAAGCGTGGCTGATGGAGACGGACCAGGCGTTCCCGAAAACGCACGACCTGGAAGCACTCGCCAAACAAACCTCGAAGTCGATTCCAGAGCTGACTCCCTGCATGGAGGATCTGGCTTTTCTCACCAGCTCCTCTGTTGAAGTGCGCTATCCCGGTTCAAAAACGGATGCTCAGGATGCGGAACGATGCTTCCGAGCCGTAAAGCGCATCCGCGATACGTTCCGCCAAAAATTCAAGATTGCATAGGAACTATGCTTATGCGCTGGCGAGGATGCGGCGCATGTGGAGAAGCTGGCGCTCATCCGCGCCGTGGGATTTCATGGCGGACCGGCCGGCCCGGCTTCCAGGGTCCACATCGACCGGGGCCGCTCCGGAAAGTCAGCGGATGGTGAAGCCGGCCAGCTGGCCGGCGGCGGGGCGCCAGTCGACCTGGACGGCGTCGACGCGGGCGACGGGCGGGCCCTTGCGGAGCTCTTCCAGAAAACGTTCGATCGCCAGCCGGGGGCCTTCCACGACGCATTCCACATCCCCGCCCGGCAGGTTGCGAACCCACCCTTTAAGCGCGAAGGGTTCCGCGGCGTCCTGGGCGAAAAAGCGGTACCCCACTCCCTGCACGCGGCCCTTGATCAGGACGTGAGCCGCGGCCGTTTCTGTTTTCATGCTTATTTCTGGGCGGCTGGAACGGGATCAGCGGGCCTGCCTGCCGGCGAAGCGGGCATGCGCTCGGTGTAGCCGAGGCGGACCATCTTGGGGGCGTGCTTGGCGTAAATCATCAGGAACAAGGTGTCTCCGCGGGGGCAATCACACGCCTGGCAGAGCATGTCACCCTTTACGTACGGCTTGACGCGGATGTCCAGCACCGGGATTTTCTTCCGGGCGAAGTACGCCGCGAGGACCTCGAACTCTTCCGTGCGCGGGTACTTAGCCGCTTGGTTTTTGTTCCTGGCCAGCCAGTCCTTCTCCCAGGGATTCCCCAGGCACTGCACCGGCCGCACGATCACCCACACTTTGTCTTCGGACGACTTCGCCAGTACGGGAGCGGAAAACAGAAAGAGAGCCAACAGGATCGTCATTCCGGCATGCCTTAAGCCGGAATCCAGTGTCGTTTCTTTAATAGAGACTGGACCCCGGCTTACGACCGCCGGGGTGACGGTGGGGGTTTTCATTCCTTCACCTGTTTGGCCCGGGAGCGCCAGCGGCGGGCCTGCGCGAGATCTTGCGGAAGTTTAAGCCAGCCGTTTTCATAGCAGTCGGCCAGCAGCTGCATCGCGTTTTTATCGCCGCCCTCGGCGGCTTTTTGGATCCATTCCAGGGCCCGGCGCTCGCTCTTGGGGACCCCCTCCCCTTTCACATACAACTGTCCCAAACTCAACTGAGCGGGGGCGATCCCGCGTTCGGCGGCTTTCCGGAACCACCCGGCCGCCTCCTTGGCGTCTTTCGACACCCCCACGCCGCTCTCATACATCAAACCCAAGCGATACTGCGCGTCCGCGTTTCCCTGATCCGCCGCCTTGCGGTACCAGTGCGCCGTCTGCGCGGGATCTTTGCCCACGCCTTCTCCCAGGTAATACATCACGCCCAGGCGGATCTGGGCATCGGCATTGCCCTGCTCGGCCGCTTTGGCATACCACGCCGCCGCCTTTCCCGGATCCCTCGAGCTTTCCGCGATCGCGCCGAGGCGGTAAGCGACCTGGGCATTTCCCTGATCAAACGCTTTCTGATACCAGCGCGCCGCTTCCGATAAATTCTTCACCACGCCCGCGCCGCTCTCGTACATGGACGCGATCTGGACCTGGGCGTCCGCATGGCCTTTCTCCGCCGCTTTCCTGAACCACGACGCCGCCTGCGCGGGATCTTTCGCAATCCCTTCGCCTGAGACCAGCATCACGCCGAGATAATACTGGGCGTCCACGCTGCCCTTTTCCGCCGCCTGCTTCATATGGCTGAGGGCCTCCGTGTAATTTTTCTGAGCGCCGGCCCCGCCGGCCAGAAGAAGCGCCAGGTCAACCTGGGCTTCCGGGATCCCCTTCTCCGCCGCTTTGCGGTACCACCCGATGGCCTGCTCGCGGTCTTTGGGAACACCCTGGCCGGACGCATAGGCGGCGGCGAGATTGTATTGCGCTTCGGGGATTCCTTTTTCAGCGGCTTTTCGATACCAAGCCGCCGCCTGGGCGAGATCTTTGGCGCCGCCTTCGCCGGCGGCATACTGAACCGCGAGGTTATACTGCGCCTCCGGGACGCCGTTCTGCCCCGCTTTAAAATACCACTGCCGCGCCAGCGCCGGGTCTTTGGGGACCCCTTGCCCTTCGTGATACATCGCGCCCAGCCGGTATTGCGCCTGGGCGTTGTCTTGGTTGGCCGCCTTGCTGAGCCACATGACCGCTTCTCCCGGGTCCTTCGACAAAACGATGCCCTCGGCATGAAATAATCCCATGCGGTACTGGGCTTCCGCGCTCCCGCTTTCGGCCGCTTTCTGGTACCACTTCACGGACTCCCGCGGGTCCTTGGCGATCCCCTCGCCCATCGCCAGCATCTGGGCAAGACGAAATTGAGCCTCCACATGGTTTTTCTGGGCCGCCTCGTAATACCAGCGCGCCGCCATCACCAGGTCTTTATCGGTCCCCTCTCCTCTTTCAAAAAGGCCTGCGAGCTCGTACTGCGCCTTGGCGACCCCCTGGCTGGCGGACTTGTGCAGCCAGGTGTAGGCCTTCTGGAAATCCTGCGGGATCCCCTCGCCGAGCCGGTACATCCGGCCGGCGCGGTATTGCGCCTCCCTATTTCCGCTGTCCGCCGCCTTGAGGAACCACTTGTCCGCCTGTGAGGAATCCCGGGCGATCCCGTCGCCTGACTCGAGCATCACGCCCAGGCGGTAGGCGGCATCCGGATGGCCCTGCTCGGCGGCTTTCAAAAACCAGCCGGCCGCTGTGACGCGATTCTTGGCGACGCCGCTTCCCAGCGCATAAAGCTGTCCGAGGTCGTGCTGAGAATCGGCGTCTCCCTGGTCCGCGGCTTTCTGGTACCAGCGCGCCGCTTCGGCCATATTCTTCTCAACTCCCGCGCCGCCGGCATATAACCGCCCCAGCTGGTACTGCGCCAGCGCGATCCCCTGCTCTGAGGCTTTGTGAAACCACTGAGCGGCTTTTTTAAAATCCCGGGAAATCCCTTCCCCGTTGGCATACATCTTCCCGATGGTAAATTGGGCGTAGGCGTTCCCCTCTTCCGCCAACGGGCGCACCTGTTTCAAGGCCGCTTTGAAATCTTTTCGGCTGTAAGCGGTCAGGAAATCGTCGGTCGAGGCGGGAGGTCTGGCCCAGGCGGCCGCCGTCAATACGCCCAGCGCCACGACGGCCCATCGGGATGGGTTTTTGATCACGCTCATGGTATTATCATCGTGCATGGATCAGTCTAGCAGGTGGATTTTGCCGTTGCAATGGCGAACCCTCTCTTTATTTCTATCTGTTTTCGCTGTGTCTCTATGCGCGGCCGAGGCCCAATCCGCACGAAAACGGGCGGCCGCCGGCCATTCCGGGCCGATGATCCGCACCATCCTCATCCACCCCAAAAATGTCTTTGATCCTGCCGTGTCGGGTGAGGACCGCTGGCCCTATACCTGGGCCAATGCCCTGCATGTCACCACACGAGAGCGCGTTATCCGCCGGGAACTGCTGATCAGGCCCGGCGACCGGGCGGACCCCTTATTACTGGATGAATCCGAGCGCATCCTGCGCGCCCTGCCGTTCATCAAAGACTCGCGCGTGCGAACCCGCCCGGTGGGCGACGGGCGGGTGGACGTGCTCGTGGAAACCCTCGACAGCTGGACGACCCAGCCGCAAGCCGACTTCGGCCGGGAAGGCGAAGAAAACCGATTCGCGATGGGGTTTCTGGAGGAGAATCTGCTCGGATACGGCAAGTCCGCTTCATACTTTTACAGGGACGAGCCGGAGGGCGTGAGCCATCAATACAGCTACGGCGACCCTCAGCTGCTCGGCTCGCGGGCGCGGCTCAATTTCATTTATGACAACACCCCCACGGGAAACAAGGAGAACCTGTCGCTGGCCCAGCCCTTTTATTCCCTGGACACCCGCCAGGCCGGAGGACTGGGCTGGCTCCACGACGACGAACTCCAGCGGGTCGTCCAAAATGGGGTGGAGACGACCCATTACCGCCGCGACCATCATGAGGGCGGCGCATTCGTCGGCAGGCGCATCAATCGCGACCCGCTAAGCGCGCACCGCTTGTTGTTGCGCTATTCCTATATCACCGACCGGTTCAGATCCGAACCGACAACCCCGCCCGGCACCCTTCCCGAGTACACGACCCGGACCGGGCCTCACCTGGAATGGAACTGGATACAGGCCGACTTCATCAAGGAAACGTTTGTGGACCGCGCGGAGCGGGTGGAGGACATCAATCTGGGACACCAGGCGATTGTCTCCGCGGGATACGCCGGCCGCTCCCTGGGGTCCACCGACGTGACGCTCCCGCTGTCCGTCACCCATTCGTTCGGTCTTCGAAGGAGAAACTCCGCCTTCGCGCTGGCGAGCTACGGGATGACGGGCCGCTTCAACACCTACGCGCCGGGACAAGCCGGAGGGCGCCTCGACAACACCCTTTATTATTTAAACGTCAACACCTACAAGCGCCTGCCGACCGAGTTCCCCTTCACCGGCGTCGCCCATCTCGAATCGGCCTACGTGCAGAATATGAACACGGAAAACCTGCTCCAGCTGGGAGGCGATCGGGGCTTGCGGGGGTTCAAATCGAAGTCCTTCACGGGGAATAAAAGCATCCTGCTGAATATTGAAGGGCGCGCCTTCTACCCGCACGAAGTCCTGCATCTGGCCTATGTGGGCGGCGCGTGCTTTATGGACGTGGGGCAGGTCCGGGCGCAGGGGGAAACCTTTACGCGCAAAGACGTCCATGCCAGCGTCGGGGTGGGCCTGCGGTTGGGCCTCACGCGATCCACGTCCGGGTCGGTCTATCGCTTTGACGTGGCCTACGCGGTCGGACCGCTTCCGTTGCAGGACAAACGGGTCGTTTTTTCCATCGCGGCGGGGCAGGGGTTCAAACGCTCGGCGAATTCCTACGAGAAATTTCCCGGACTCAAGTCCACCGGGGACTAATCCGGCTCCGGCCGTCCTTACTGGACGCCGTTGCCTGCCTTCAGCAGTTCATAGTCGCTGCTGCCCACCTCCTGCAGGAGGGGAGAGGCGCTCGGCGCTTCTTCCTTCTTGCGGTCCCACGCCCCGGCGTGTTTGATCCCGGAGAGTCTGTAGCTTTTCTCCGTGAACACCCCCCGCTCCCCTCGGGGGACGATCCAGACGGTCTCATAATAATCGTCGTAGCTCCCGAACAGGCCGCGGATCATCTTGCCCTTGAGCAGGACGATCTCCAGCGGCGTCCCTTTTTTCTGCTGCGTGAGGAATGCCTCCAGCGCCTCACGGCTCATGACGGCTTCGGGAGCGGGGAGGGGGTCGATACCGGGCAGATCGGCCCCGACCAACGGGACCGGCCCCCGCAGAAGGAGCAGGGCGGCGATCGGAAAAACGCTGCGAAGACTCACCCGCTCATTGTATGTCTCCCGGACCAAAAAATAAAAATGAATTTTCGGCCTGCGGTGCGGGTCTAAGGGGGTGAGGGGAAGCCTCA
>MGUR01000038.1:0-11698 GCA_001800075.1 Elusimicrobia bacterium RIFCSPLOWO2_01_FULL_59_12 | reverse complement strand
ACCCCTCTCCCGGTGGGAGAGGGGAACCAACTTGAAAGCGTAGTTACCCATGTTATGAAGGAACTGAAAAAACCATTTCCGCACCCTCTCCCACCGGGAGAGGGTGGGTCGCCAGATGTCTGGCGACCCGGGTGAGGCTTGTGCGAGACCCCGTCCTCATACGCGACATGGCCGTTATCGAGAGACCCCGGGAACGGCTGGAAAAACTAGGCGCGGAAGCGCTGCGGGATGCGGAGCTGCTGGCGGTGATCTTACGAACCGGCTATAAGGGCCACGGGGCGCTGGAGGTCGCCCAAACGCTG
The DNA here is from genome assembly GCA_001800075.1 of Elusimicrobia bacterium RIFCSPLOWO2_01_FULL_59_12. GTDB lineage: Bacteria > Elusimicrobiota > Elusimicrobia > 2-01-FULL-59-12 > 2-01-FULL-59-12 > 2-01-FULL-59-12. Next base: position 11,396 of record MGUR01000038.1, on the reverse strand, counting down.
CTGGCCCAGCACCCGCTCTCGGAGCTGATGGGCCTCCCCCTCGCCCGGTTAAAACACTTGCGCGGCATGGGCCTGAGCCGCGCCGCCACCCTGATCGCGGCCGCAGAACTTTTGCGCCGCACCCACACAAAGACCGATTCCCATCTTCCCGTCATCCTATCGATGAACGATATCGTGGCGCAGGCCGTCGAACTGCGAGGCAAGAAGAAGGAACATCTATTGGCCTTCTTCTTGAATGCTCGGCATCAAATGATCGCCAAGGAGATCGTCTCCATCGGGACGCTCACGGCCTCGCTGGCGCATCCGCGCGAGATTTTCGCGCCCGCCATCGGCAAGGCCGCCGCGGGCGTGATCCTGGTGCACAACCACCCCTCGGGCGACCCCTCCCCCAGCGACGAAGACGTCCGTCTCACCAAACGCATCAGTCAGGCGGGACACATCATGGGGATTGATCTATTGGACCATCTGATCATCGCGGAGAACGGGTGTTACAGTTTTAAACAAGCGGGGGCACTTTAGGAAACCATGCCGTCTTTCAGTTCTCAGTTCTTGGATTTCGGTTTTCGGGTCTCTAACTCTCGAAAGCTGAAACCAGATCGCAGAAAACCGAAAACTGAGAACTGAGAGACGGCTGGGAAGGAGATATCATGACTTCATCTTTTCATGAACGCTGCCTTGTATTTGGTGCGAGAGTTTATAAATTGCTGGCTGCCGTACAGCGAACATCTGCTTCGCGGGACATCATTGATCAGTTGATTCGAAGTGGAGCGTCGATTGGTGCGAATGCAAACGAAGCGCGAGGTGCGGAATCACGGGCCGATTTTGCCCATAAGATGGGGATCGCTTTGAAAGAAGCTCGTGAAACAAGCTACTGGCTTGCCTTTGTAGAGCACGCAGGAATCACGAATGATCCCGTGCTTTCGGTACTAAAGGCTGAATGCAATGAACTAACTGCTATCCTTGTTTCGTCCGTGAAAACTGCTAAGCGAAATGGTGCATCTGTTAATCCGAGCACCTCCGTATGAGCCGTCTCTCAGTTTTCAGTTCTTGGATCTCGGTTTTCTGGTCTCTAGCTTTCGGGAAAGTATGAGAAACAAGACCAGAGACCGGAAAACTGAGAACTGAGAGACGGCAGTAAAATCTCATGAACACCTCTTTTCTAAAATCCGTTTTCGGCCATGACGGCTTCAGGCCGGGGCAGGAGGAGCTGATTCGGGCCATCCGGGAAGGACGCGATCTTCTGGGGGTGATGGCGACGGGCAGCGGCAAATCGCTTTGTTACCAGTTCCCGGCGGTGGAACAGGGGAAACGCTGCCTGGTGGTCTCCCCGCTCATCAGTTTGATGAACGACCAAGTGAAGAAGCTCGATTTAGCCGGCGTGCCGGCGGCCTCCCTGCACAGTCACGCTTCGCCGGAGGCGCGATCCGCCGCGGCCGGGCGGTGGACGGCCGGGCAACTGCGTTTTCTCTACGTTGCTCCCGAGCGCTTCGCCGACCCGCTGTTTGCCCGGGCGTTGGCGCGAACCCGCCCGGATTACATCGTGATCGACGAAGCGCATTGCATCTCCCATTGGGGCCACGACTTCCGGCCGGAGTACCAGGAACTCGGCCGTCTCAAACCGCTGCTCGATGTCCCGGTCGCCGCGTTCACCGCGACGGCCATCCCGCGCGTCCAAGAGGAGATCGTATCGATCCTTCAGATGCGGCGCCCGCTGGTCCGGGTGCATGGGTTCTTCCGGCCGAATCTTTCCTTCGCGGCGATCATGGAACCGCGCGACCGGCTTCGCGCGGAGAAAATCCAAGAAGAGGTGGCCGTTGACGGCGCCGCGATTGTCTATGGCTCGTCGCGGAAGCGCGTCGACGAACTCACCGAAGAACTTCGAGAAGCCGGACTGCCGGCCTTTGCGTACCATGCCGGGTTGGAAGCCGATGTCCGGGAGGACGCCCATCGCCATTTTCGTGATGACGCACGGGTCGTGATCGTCGCGACCAACGCCTTCGGCATGGGCGTGGACCGGCCGGACGTTCGCTGCGTGATCCATGCGCAGATGCCGGGGACGGTGGAGGCCTATTATCAGGAAGCCGGGCGCGCCGGGCGCGACGGCTTGCCGGCTAAATGCCTCCTGCTGCACAGCCCGGGTGATGCGGCGATCCATGAGTTTTTCAATCGCAAATCCGTGGAGTCGGTGCCGGCGGAGAAGCGCGGCGAATGGGAGCGCCATAAGGAGGACCAGCTGGATCTGATGCGCCGCTATGCCTACGGCGCCGGCTGCCGTCAGCAGGCGATCATGGATTATTTCGGCGACGCCGAGCCGCTGAGCGCGGGATGCGGACGATGCGACAACTGCCAGACGCCGGTAGCGGCGCCGGTCGACGAAAAGACCCAGGAGATCATGCGCATCCTGCTCTCCGGGGCCGCGCGACTTCAGGGTCGCTTTGGGAGCACGCAGCTCACCGAGCTGGTGACCGGCAGCGACACCGCACAAATCCGCAACTGGGGCCACCAGCAGTTGCCGACGTATGGGCGTCTAAAGGACATGGCCCAGCGGGAAGTCCAAGCCGCGATCCAGGCGTTGATTCGTCAGGGTTATTTGAAGCAGGAAGGGCTGCGTTATCCCGTGCTGGCGGTTACCGAAACCGGCCGGGACATCATGCACAATCGCCGCCGGGCGGAACTGGGCGAATGGAAGCCCAAACCGAGGAATCGCCGGCGAAAAACCAGCCAGCCGGCTTACCCGCCGGGAGGGACGCCCGCGCAGCGGCAAGCCCGCGGTGATTTGCGCGAAGAACTACGCGCCTGGCGGCTGCAGAAATCGCGCGAAATGGGAATCCCGCCGTACACGTTGTTCTGGGACCGCACGCTGGATGAACTCTGCCGAAAGCGCCCGCAAACCAGCGGGGACTTGCTCACCATCTGGGGCATCGGCGAACAAAAGCGCCGGGTGTTCGGCTCGGAGATCCTTTCAATTATTCAGAGCCGCGCATAACTCCCTGAATACTGTCTTGACAACGGGGAGTGCCTCAGACTTGATAGAATCTCCCCAGGATATGGCCTTTATTTTTCCTATCCATGCACCCTCCGCGCGGCGGTTTCGGTGTCTCCTACAAATATGGCAGAGCCTGCGAAACAACCTGAACCTCGACGCTTCACGCCCGACGAAATCGCTCAACTTAAAGTCCGCGTGGAAGCCATTCTGGACAAAATCCGCCCCGCCATTCAAATGGATGGGGGAGATGCCGATTTGGTGGATATCACTCCGGAGGGCGTCGCGGTCGTGCAATTGACCGGACACGGCGAGACCTGCTCGCTGTCGCCGATGACGATGAAATTGGGTGTCGAGCGGATGATCGCCGAAGAAGTGCCGGAGATTACCGGGGTGGAGTCGCTATAGCTGCGAAAGGCATCAGGAGATGAAGTACTTTTGGATAGGATTGCTTTTGTTTGCAGTCTGGGAGTTTGCTGGTCCCTGCAAAGCGAGAGTGCAGAAACACGTCGATAATCCCCATTAGGATCGGAATATTTGAAAGATCATTTTAGAGTGGCGTCACAAGACAAAGACTAATTAACTATTGTTTGCGATGAGGGGCTGGTGTACCTGAAGGACTACACGACGGTGTCGATGGCCAGAGAAAACCTGGACGAATACTTCGGGTTCTACAACGGCGAACGGCGGCATCAGTCGCTGGGGGACAAGACGCCGGCCGAGATCTACTTCGAAGCGGCTTGATGGGAAGCGGAAAACAATGCAGAATAAAAATGGCGGGACGACAGAACGTCAACGTCGACTACCTTAAGCACACCTTAATACTGTCCAACTACAGGGGAGTACCTCATGGCGCCTTTGTTTGATTCGGTTGCGATCGCACTCAAAGAACATGCAAATCTGCTTACAGGGTCAAAGTATCAAAGCGCTTTACTCCATCCATTAAATCCGGGCCCCCTAGTCGAAAGCCAAGTCAACGGTTATCAAGTTGGATTCGGAGCCCGACGTTTCGAACAAAACCGTGCACCTTCCCAATATGCTTTCTTTATTCGTGTGAGATTGAAAAATCCACCTAAAGTGCCGCTTTATCTTATCGATAACGTTGATCTTAATCACCCTGAGATGCAAGGGTTGAAGCTGCAGTGGGGATGGCTAGTGTCTTACAAAAATGAGCAAATAGATTCGGCAGATTTTGTTGAAAAACTTGAAAAAGATTATCTTGCAAATGTTTTAGTCAACATGGTGAAACTGGTGGATATAGCGCAAAAGGTGGATATAAATGGGTGGGGTCTCGATAAACGCATTGACAGAATCAAAAGAGCCTGGATTCGGGACCTTGTCATGATGTTGGTATTAGTAGGTATTGCGATTCTTGGCTCGTTCGTTTACTGTTGGAAGTTCCGGTGAACGAAGCATAGTCTATTTAACTGGGGCTTTAAAGCTTTTCAATTCCTTTACGTACTCCCCGCCATCTTTCAGTTAAATAAGTAGAATGGCCCGCTAGGATGCCTCTCAGCCGAGTCCTTCTTTCCATTTTTCTTGCCCTGGTCTCAATCACTCCTCTCCCGGCGGATGAGACCGCTCGTCCCGCCAAGGTTCGGGTGGTGAAGGACCGTTCGGGGTGGGTTCTTAAGGTGAATGACAAGCCCTTTTACATCAAGGGCATCGCATGCAACGAGGGGCTTCTGGATGGGGTGGATTATCTGAAGTTAGTGGCCGCTGCGGGGGCTAACACCGTGCGAATCTACGGAGACGCCGCCCCGGAATATCTCGATCTCGCCCGCCAGCATGGCCTCATGGTTAACGTCGGCTTCTGGACGAACGCGATTCGACTTCACTCCAAAGAATCCTACAGGAACCCGCTCCATACCCTTGAGCTGAAGAAAAAAATCCTCGCCTATGTGCGCTGGCTCAAGGACCATCCCGCCGTTCTGGCATGGACCCTGGGCAATGAAACGTTTATTTTCTCCGACGCTGAAGAGGAACGGCGGGCCTATGGCCGGTTTCTGGAAGACATCGTCAAGGCCGTCCATCAGGAAGATCCGAACCATCCTGTGATTTACGCGTCCTCATACACCCGCTGTCTTCCCTATTTGAAGAAGTTTGTTCCCAGCATCGATATCATCGGCGTCAACGTCACCGGCGGCGCGGGTCCCGCGATTTCCTGGGCGGAAAGAAACGACTTCGATCGTCCCGTTATCGTGACGGAATTCGCCCCGCTCGGTTCCTGGGAGACGCGCCAAGATGCCAACCAGATGCCTTACGACCCCTTTGACCAGTTCAAAGCGGACACCTACCTTTCCAGTTGGCGGCAAATGCAAGCCAACCCCCGTTCCTGCATCGGCGGGTTCGCTTTCGTCATGGGCGGCTTTCGCAACCAGGACAGCCTGACCTGGTACAACATGAACTACGGCGAACTTCGCCGCGCGGGATACTGGATGGTTCGGGAACTCTACACAGGCCGGAAGCCGGAAAACCGGCCGCCGAAGATCGTGGATTTTTTCGTAGACCCCAAATCAGGACTTAAGCCGGGAAGCTGGACATCGGTCCGGGTGCGCGTGAGCGACCCCGAAAGCGATCCGCTCACCTACGACTACTTCCTTACAAATATCGCCAAAGACCCTTTGATCGTCGAAAAGGCGGCCTTCTTCCCGGGCGGGGTCCGTTCCTCGGAGCCCGGCGCCGCCGAAGTCCAGGTGCCGCAAGAACAGGGAACGTATCGGATTTACGTGGGGATCAAAGACGGCAAGGGCAATATCGCGATCGCCGACCGGACCGTTCGCGTCGACTAACCGCAGGGCGGGGATTGTTTTGAAACCCGTATACGGCTGGAGAGCGTCGGGGATTTGGATGGTCCCGTCCGCCTGTTGGAAGTTTTCGAGGAGGGCGGCCCAGGCGCGGCCGACGGCCAGGCCTGAGCCGTTTAAGGTGTGGACGAATTCTTTCTTGCCGTCGGCTTTCTTGTACTTGATGTTCAGGCGGCGGGCTTGAAAATCGGCGAACGTCGAGCAGGACGAGATTTCCCGCCAGCGGCCCTTGCCTTTGCCGTCCTCTGAGGCTTCCCCCGGCATCCAGACTTCCAGGTCGTAGGTCTTGGCGGAAGCAAACCCCATGTCCGCGGTACAAAGCAGAACAACCCGGTATGGGATTTTCAGTTTATACAGGATCTTCTCCGCGTTGGCGGTCAGGAGTTCCAGGGTTTCAAGCGAATTTTCGGGTTGGGTGAACTGCACCAGCTCCACTTTATTGAATTGATGATTGCGGATCAGCCCCATGGTGTCCCGGCCATAGGATCCCGCTTCCCGCCGGAAGCAGGCGCTGTGGCAGACATACTTTTTGGGCAGGTCCTTTTCCTCCAGGACCTCATCCCGGTGGATATTGGTCACGGAGACCTCCGCGGTGGGTATCAAATAAAGGGAGTCCCGCTCGACCCGAAAGAGCTCTTCCTCAAAGCGGGGGAGCTGCCCGGTCCCCTGCATGGACTGCGGCGTGACCAGGTAGGGGGTCATGACTTCCGAGTATCCGTGCTCCTGGGTATGGACATCCAACATGAACGTGATCAGCGCCCGCTCCAACGCCGCCCCTTGGCCGCGGAGCATGGCAAAGCGCGCGCCAGAGAGTTTGGTCGCGGTCTTGAGGTCAAGAACGCCCAGGGCTTCCCCTAACTCCTGATGGTTTTTAGGGGTAAATGCATAGGCCGGTTTCTTGCCGACCTCTCGTATGACTTTGTTATCGGCCTCGCTGGAGCCAACGGGCACGGAGGGGTCCGGGAGGTTGTTGATACGCAGCAAAATGTCCTGATACTTGGGTTCGACCTCGGCGAGCTGGGCTTCCAGGGCCTTGATCTGGGTCTTATTCGACGCATCGGCTTTTTGAGCCGCCGCCTTGTTCCGCTCCGCCTGCAGGCGCTCGAGCTCGGCAAGGAACTTCCGCCGCTCGGCGTCGAGCTTAAACAGCTCATCCACCGGCAGTTTGGATTTCCGGTTGGCGAGCATCCGGCGGAGATCGTCGGGGTGGTCGCGGATCCACTTCACGTCTAACATGCCTGTAAAGATACCTTTTTTCGAGCCTGCGACAAAGAGCGGGCCGCCCGGCCAAAGACCCCCTGATCCGTACCAGATTCTTTAATCCGCTGCTTGTCCTATCGATTTCAGCTCGTAATCCAGGTCTGATTTTGGAAAGCACACTTTCAGAATTAGCATGAATTTACGGCGCTTTTCAGTACTTAACCGCGTCATCCGGATATTGCAGTCTTCATGGAGCTGAGATAGCCTGAGCGTGTAAGAAAGGGAGGGAGACCCACATGCTGCGATCCGGGCTGATTCTACTGGCTACATCCACTGTCGGCGTGACACTGCGCTCCATGGAGGTCATGTACGTCTCGGGCCCTGCATTCAAATTGATCTGCATCCTGGCCCTGGGAACGTCGGTAGCCTGTTTTTTGGGCACCTATTGCTGCACCGAATTCGGGCACAGCAGAAGCCACGCCCACCGATAAACCACTAGACACCCCCAGTGGTGTCCGGGGAAAATCATCCTTTCGCCGAAGAATTTGCGAGAAAGAGCTTCATGTCCTGGAGTTCACTCCTTCTCCCGTCCGCAGGATGGGAGAAGGGCGGGATGAGGGCACGGCTTCGACGTAAAACGGCTTTTGCCCTCACCCTCCACCCTCTCCCAGGTGCCGCGGGAGAGGGGAATTACAAAAGTTTCCCCGGACACGACTGAGACCCCCCCCATCTCGGGGGCCCGTCCCCATCCATCCATGGAGGCGGGTTTTCTTATATAATGGGCCTTCCGATCCGACCTTAAAACCCAGCTTAAATCATGTCGTCTGGATTATGAAATCGAAGAGCGTCGCGTTGAAAAAGCACCCCATTCAAAACCCGAAAGGCAAGCTCGGGATCCTGCTTCCGGGCCTGGGCGCGGTCGCCAGCACCTTTATCGCCGGCGTTCTGTCCGCGCGCAAGGGGCTGGGAAAACCGATCGGTTCCCTGACGCAGATGGGCACGATCCGGCTGGGCAAACGGACGGACCATCGGGTCCCCAAAATCAATGAATTCGTCCCCCTCGCGCAGCTCGACGATCTGGTCTTCGGAGGATGGGACATCTTCCCGGACGACATATACACCGCGGCCGCCAAGGCAGGGGTTCTGGAACGCACGCACCTCGACCCGATTCGCGGTGAACTTGGAAAAATCAAACCCATGCCGGCCGTGTTTGACCCGGCTTACGTATCGAGGATTTCGGGCCCGAACGTGAAAAAGGGCAAGTCCAAGATGGATTTGGCCCAACAATTGATCGCCGATATCTCCAAATTCAAGAAGTCCAACAACTGCTCCCGTCTCGTCATGGTCTGGTGCGGCTCCACCGAAAAGTACCAGACCGCGAGCGCGGTGCATCAGAGCCTGGCGGCGTTCGAAAAAGGCCTGCGCGAGAACTCCCCGAACATCGCGCCCAGCCAGATCTACGCCTACGCCGCCCTCCAAAGCGGCGTTCCCTATGCCAACGGCGCTCCGAACCTCTCGGTCGACATCCCCGCGATGCTGCAGCTCTCCAAAGAACGGGAGATTCCGATCTGCGGCAAAGACTTCAAGACCGGTCAAACCTTTATCAAGACCGTTCTGGCGCCCGCCTTTAAAGCCCGCCTCCTGGGCCTGCACGGCTGGTTTTCCGCCAACATCCTGGGCAACCGCGACGGCGAGGTCCTGGACGACCCGGAGGCTTTCCGGACCAAAGAGGAATCCAAGCTTTCCGTGCTCGAATACATCCTCCAGCCGGATGTGTACCCCGACCTTTACGGCAACTACGATCATCGGGTCCGGATCAGCTATTATCCGCCTCGGGGGGATAACAAAGAGGGCTGGGACAATATCGACATCTTCGGCTGGCTGGGTTACCCGATGCAGATCAAGGTCAATTTCCTCTGCCGGGACTCGATCCTGGCCGCGCCGCTGGTCCTGGACCTGGCGCTCTTCCTGGACCTGGCCCAGCGCAGCAGGATGCACGGCATCCAGGAATGGCTCTCCTTCTACTTCAAAAGCCCGATGGCGGCCCCGGGGCTTTATCCCGAACACGACCTCTTTATCCAGCTGATGAAGCTGAAAAACACCCTCCGCTACTTGAAGGGCGAGGAACTGATCACCCACCTCGGCATCGAATACTACGACTGAGAGGCCCCTCCGACGTGCTGCGCAAGGCGCGTATTCTGATAATTCCATTCATTGCCGCCGCTCTATGGGCGGCTGAAACGTATGTCGTCGATCGATCGACCCCTGCGGCAAAACCCGATTTTAAACGGCGCCGCGCGCTTCCCCCCCAGCTTCAGAAACTGAAAGCCGCCGGCGAGAAAATGCTGACGCCCAATCCGCGCTTCCAGGGGCCGAAGTCCCGCCCCATGCCTCCCAACGCGCCGATGACCCCCCGCCTCACGCCCCTCCCGCCGCCGGCCGAACAAAACAAAACCGAACGCTTCTTCGGCGCCGTGGCGGACCTGATGACCACCGCCTGGAACCGCAACATCTTCGTCTGGCTGCCCGCGTTCAGCACGGACCCGAACACCGGCCCGACCTACGGCCTTCTGCCCGTTCTGGTCCTGGCGGAGCCCGAACACGGCCACATCCGCCACTTGTTCGCCCCGTCCTACACCAACAACTCGCTTTTCGGCCAGACGCTCACGGGCCGCTACTACTTTTACCCGACCGATGAAAGCCAGCTCTTTGCCACCGGTTCCTATTCCCAGCACACCAACCGGGAAGTTAAGATCCGATATGAGGACGCCGCCTTTATAGGCGGCCGGGCGTTTATCCGCGCCGAAGGCTACTTTGACGTCGATGGGTCCCAGCGCTTTTTCGGCATCGGACCGGAGACGCGCGAAGAAGATGAATCGGGCTATACGGGCCGCGACAAGGTCGTTCACCTCGACATGGGCGTCAATTTCCAAAAAAGCTGGCGGCTCTCCGGGGGCCTGCGCTATCGCCGCCAGGTGACCGATGTGAACATCATCCCCAACACGCCGGATTTGGCGTCCCGATTCCCCGCCCAGGCCGCCGATTCGGGACAAACGGCCATCGTTCAGGAAGCACACCTGCTCTGGGACACGCGCGATCTCCCGGTCACCCCTTCGCGGGGGAGCTCCGGGGAGGCGTTCTTGGAAAAGACGTCCCGCGGCTGGGGGAGCGACGCGGATTTCATCCGGCACGGCGTCGAAGGGAAGCGCTTTCTCCCCTGGAAAAACGGACGACAGATTACCGTTCTCCATGCGCTCTACGATTGGTCCAACGGGCCGAACATCCCCTTCTTTGAAATGGCTACGCTGGGAGGCCGGGACAATCTGCGCGGGTACGGCGAGGGACGGTTTACCGATCAGGGGCGGATTGTCTTTAACGCCGAGCACCGCGTCGAGCTGGCGTCGCTGGCGCTCATGGGAGTGACCGCGCGGTTTGAGGCGGGGCCGTTCATCGATGTCGGAACGGTGTTCCAACGGCTGGGGGATATGGAGCGCAGGGATTTCCGACCGGTGTTCGGAGGCGCTTTTCGGGCGGCCGTGAAACCGAATGTGGTGGGGTCGGTGGACGTCGGCGTGGGGAAAGAAGGTCCGGGTGTTTACGTCGGGATCAACTACCCGTTTTAACCAGCCGTCATCCCCGCGAAAGCGGGGATCCCGAGTCTGGTTTCCCGCTGACGGCGTGCGGGAATGACAGGCGGCGGACGAAGAAAAATATCGGGACTCCCAAGCTGATCATGCCCAGGCCCGCAACGGCGGACTTCCAGTCATGACTCACCTCATGGACCACCATCCAGAGCACAACCAGGATAAAAACCAGCGGTAAAACAGGATAGCCCCAGGCCTTGTAAGGCCGCGGAAGGTCCGGCTTAATCCGTCGCAAATAGAACAGCGCGCTCACCGTCAGGGCGTTCATCAGCAGGCTGGGGACGGTAACGTAATCGTCCAGCAGCCGGTAAAAGTGTTTGTGGTCGAGCCCTCCCCAGAGAGCCAGCAGCGACGCCCAGACCATCTGCAGCAGGATGGCCCGGTGCGGCGTCTGGAACCGTGGATGCGCGACCCCGAAAGACGGCAGGAAATCCCCCCGTTCCGCCATCGCGTAGGGGATGCGCGGCGCGGTGAGCAGGGTGGCGTTTAAACACCCCAGGATAGAAAAGGCGATGAAGAAGGAAAACAGCTGCGCGGCGCCGGGGGAAAACAGGCGCGCGGAGGCTTCCTTGGCGATCGCGATCACGCCTTTCATCTCAGGCACGGGAAGCGCGTACACGTAGACGGCGTTCAACAGCAGGTACAGCGAGGCGGTCAGGGTCACGCCCAATATCAACGAGAGCGGGAGGGTCCGCTCCGGCCGGACGACCTCGCTCCCCACATAGACGGTCGCGTTCCATCCGCTGTAGGTGTACATGATCA
>MGUR01000037.1:11190-17578 GCA_001800075.1 Elusimicrobia bacterium RIFCSPLOWO2_01_FULL_59_12 | reverse complement strand
ATGTCCTCCGCGTCTTTCGGGATGTTCTTCGCCCGGACCGCGCCGATTTCCCGGACATAGGAAAACACGCGGATCCCGAAGGCGGACAGCAACTTGCGGCAGACGGCGCCCACCGCCACGCGCGCGGCGGTTTCGCGGGCGGAAGCGCGATCCAGGATATCCTGAATATCTTTGCGATCGAATTTCAGAACGCCCACCAGATCGGCGTGCCCGGGGCGGGGCTTGATCACCCGCTTGGATTCATCGCGATCCGCGGGGTTGGCGGACAGCAGCTTTTGCCATTTTTCCCAGTCTTTGTTTTGGATCGTCATCGAGATCGGCGAGCCAAGCGTTTCTCCCCACCGGATCCCGCTGGCGACCTCGACGTTGTCCGTTTCAATCGACGTCATGCGCGCGCCGCGGCCGTAGCCTTTCTGGCGCCGCGCCAGCTCGCGGTTGATGTCCTCTTCGGTGACAGAGACGCCCGCCGGCATCCCTTCCAGGATGGCGGTGAGCGACTTGCCGTGTGATTCACCTGCCGTTAAGTAGCGGAGCATATTTATCGATGATATTTAATCGCTTGTTCGACCGCGGTCTTCATCACGCGGAACGGCGCGCGTTTACCCGTGAAAATCTCGAACGAGCGCGCGCCCTGGGACACCAGCATCCCCACGCCGTCGATCGCCTTCAGTCCTTTTTTGCGCGCCGCCTTCACCAGCGCCGTTTCTTGAGAGACCACATCGAAGACGAGCAGTTTCGGATGGAAGCTGTTGGGATTCAAATTCAACCGGTCTTTCGGGTTCAAGCCTACCGACGTGGCGTTCACCAGAAGGTCGGACTCCCGGATGAGCCAATACAGGGCCCGGACTTCATCCAAACCGACCGCCAAGGCTTCCCGGTCGAAAAACTTCTGCACGCGCTTGGAGAGCACTTCCGCGCGGCGCTTGTCCCGGTTGGCGATCACCAGGCGGCGCAGGCCGGCGCCCGCAAGCGTCATCGCCACCGCCGCCGCCGCCCCTCCGGCGCCCAGGACCACCGCTTTTTTACCCAACGGTTCAAAATGAGCGTCCTTGCGCAAAGACAGCATAAACCCGGGCCCGTCGGTGTTATAGCCGTAGAGCTTGCGATTGCGCAGAACGATGGTATTGACGGCGCCGATCTGTTTGGCGATGGGATCAAGCTCGTCAAGAAACTCGATGACCGCGCCCTTGTGCGGGACTGTGACATTGACGCCGGAAATATTCAGCGCCCGCAGGGCCAGCGTCGCCTTGCCCAGGTCCTCGGGCCGAACGGAAAACGGAACATAGACCGCGGGCAGTCCCAGCGCCTCAAAAGCGGCGTTGTGCATCACCGGCGACTTGCTGTGTTCGATCGGGCATCCGATAATGCCGAAAATCTGCGTATTGCCTGATACCTTCATTTAAACCCCTCCAACGGAAATATCCCGGATCCACAACGTCGGCGACCCCACCGATCCCGAAAAGATCAGATCGGAGCCCACCGCCTCTACATTTCTGAACAAATCCAGCAGGTTCCCCGCCATGGTCACGCCGCGGACCGCGTGGGTGCGGGCGCCGTTCTCGATGCGTTCGCCCATCAAACCGAGCGAATAATCCCCTGAGATGATATTCACCGTATGAAGCCCCATCACGCTGCGGATATAGATCCCGGATCGCACGTTCCCGATGAGCTGTTCGGGGGTTTGGGACCCCGCTTCAAGATAAAAATTGCTCGCCTCCGGCTCGGGCAGTCCCTTGTAAGAGGCCCGCCCGGCGTTCCCCGTGGACCGGGTTTTGCCCTTCCGGGCGGTGTAGCTGTCGAACAAGAAGCCTTGCAGGCGGCCGCGGTCCATCACCCTCGTCTTTTGCGTGGGCTGTCCCTCCGCATCAAACGGAGCGGTCGCCAGCCCCCGCGGGAGACGGCCGTGATCGGCCAACGTCAGACAGGCGGCGCCGACAGACTGGCCCAGCTTGGACGTTAGAAACGATTTCCCCTTCTGAACGTTGTCGGCGCGCAGCGCGCCGGCCAACAGTTCAAGCATTTCGGCGGCGACAAAGGGATCCAGTACCAGGTCATAGCGCCCCGTCGGAATTTGTTTGCCGCCCAGAAGGGAGACCGTGTGTTCGGCCGCGCGCTGGATCACCCAATCAGGCTTCAGATCAGCATGATGGCGCACGCCCTGAAAAGCGTATCCGATCTGGGTTTCCCCCGCCTCCACCGCCACGGCGGCCAGCGAAAACCCGGCGCGGGTGCCTTCGTAGGTCCCCGCGAACCCCCGCGAATTCAGCACGGCGACCTGCGCGCGCCCTTCGTGGTAGCTCCCGCGCAGCAGCTGGGTGATCCGCGGCGAGCGCTTTTTAAGGTCTGTTTCGAGCGTCTCAAGAAAGCGCGCGCGCGCTTCCCAGGGGGTTTGCGCGAGCGTTTCATCCACCAAATCCAGCCCGTTTGTTGAGGGACCGGAAACCGGCTCCGGCAATTCCAGCAAAGGATCGGAAACCGTCGAATCGCTCGCGGCGACCGCCCGCCTTACTAAAAGTTCGAGCGCATCTTTGTCCCAGCGGTTCGCGTATCCGAAACCCAGACGCCCCTCGCGGATGAGGCGCAGCCCCAAGCCCTGGCTTTGGGCGATGATCTTATTTTCCGGCGATGTCCCGGACCATTCACAGGACCGGCTTTCCGATCCCAACAGAAATATTTCCGCCTGCGCCGAGCGGGCGGCGCGCTGAACCTGACCTAAAACGCTTTGTCCGACCTCCAGCAGATTCAACGGTGATTTCTGCCTGTAAAGACCAGCAGGATAAAAGAAAGCAGCAAAAGCAGGATGCCGACGCGCCGGTTGCTCAGCAGGACGACCGAGTCTTTAAAAAAAGCGTCCCGCATGAACGCATTGAAACGTAAAACCAATTGAGGCCGGAAGAGATAGCCCAGTCCGAGCAAAAACAAGAGAAAACCAACGATCAGCAGCAATAGATTCATTGCGTGGTATTATGCCAAAAAAGCGCTCGATTTATATAATAGCGGCTCCATGAAACTGACGGCCCGCCACCGGGAGCTTTTCAATAAAACCCTCCATCAATACCAGGGGAAGTCGATCGGTTTTCGCTCCGACCAGATCCGGGTGCCCAATGGGAACATGGCCAGGCGCGAGTACCTCACCCATCCCGGCGCTGTGGGGGTCCTGGCGTTCGAATCGCCGCATAAAATCATACTGGTTAAGCAGTATCGTTACCCCGTGAAGGAGTTTACCTATGAGATCCCCGCGGGCAAACTGACTTCACGGGAAGACCCTCTGGCCTGCGTAAAGCGGGAACTGGAGGAAGAAACCGGCTTTCGCGCCCGGAAAATATCCAAGCTGGTGTCTTACTGGCCCACCGCCGCGTTTTCCACCGAAGTGATCCATCTTTATGCGGCCCAGGACCTGGTCCCAACGCAGATGAACCCCGACGAAGATGAATTTCTGGAAACCATCACCGCGTCCCCGAAGCAGATCGAAACGTGGGTGCGGACCGGCCGGATACGCGACTCCAAAACCTTGATCGCCTATTTCGCCTGGAAAAACCGGCGCGGCCGGAATTGAGCGACCGCGCCCAACCCCGCAGCGACCATCATCGCCACCCAGGGCGCCGCGTGGAACAAAAGCCGCGGCTCCCGGAAATGATCCTGCAGGAACGGCAGGATATTCAAGAAGAGAAACCCCGAAATCAGCAGCCACCGGCCCTCTGTTCTTTTCAAGCAAGCCCCCAGCCCCAGCCAGAAAAACGGCAGAAACAGCGCATTCCAGGACCGCGCATAATGCGAATTTAAAAAGATGCGGTTATAAGGATTCGCCGGATTGAAGAAGATCTCCGCGTACCCCCGGAGGGTCTTGTGGATCAGGGAGGGAATCGACTGGTTCGCGAACAGGAGCTGCCAGGCTGTGATGCGAGGCAATTCATTGGCGCGCAGGGGGTCCCCGAGCTTTTCCGCCGCCTGGTAATAACTCGCATGCTGATGAAGCTGTCCGAACATGCTGCCGGTCCGCGCCCAGGTGACGGCCAAATAGGGAGCCGCCAGAATGACGAACGGAATTAAACAGCGGAGCGCTTCCTTCTTTCCCCATCCGAAGCGCCAGGCCGCCAGCGCGGCCAGCGGAATGACCGAAAACACAAACTGAACGCGCGTCACGCAGAGCGCCCCCGCGAGTCATCCCATCGCCAAAGGCTTGTTGAGCTGCCAGACCCCGACAAGCGCCAGGATCAGGAAGGTATACATCTCCAGTTGATAGCCCTGTACGGACATGAAAATCGCGAACGGATTGAAGGCATACATCGCGCCGGCCACCCACCCCACCCAAGGCGGCCATGAGAAAAGGCCGGGCAGCCGGCAGATCAGCGCGATGCATCCGCAGGAAAACAGGACGGTCATGAACCGGAGCGTTCGCTCGGAGTCCCCAAAAAGCGCCAGGCCGGCCTTCAAGACCCAGATAAACAGCGGTTCTCTCGAGCCTGTCTGAAAAGGATGGCTCCACTGGAAGTTCTGGGTTAAAAACCAATAATCCTGGCCGTCGCCTGCGAGCGGAACTGAAAAATAATTCGCAAATTCGAACCAGCGCAAAAGGAATCCCGCGCCCGCCAGCAGGAGCACGATCCGGCTGTCCCATCCGCCCGGAAGAAAAAAACCCAGGAGAATCAACACCACTACAAAGGGCCAAATCGAAGGAGGACGGTCCACCGGCTGGGACAGTTTCATTCCCTTCAACAGGGCTCGCCGGCCTTCAAACCGGAGCGCAAAAGCGGGCGCGCCGCCCGCTCGAGACGTGAAATCGATCGCCCGGTAGCGAAGAGGGAGGTTTTCGGACAAAACAAAAAACCGGGGAGTCGGAGAAGAAGGAATGACCAGCACGAGTCGCGCGGGGTACTTCGGATCAGGCATCCAGTCGGGTTGGACCACGGTCGGCAACGGTCCGGGCGCGGCAAACCGCCATTCCAGGACTCCCGGCCGGTCCTCGCCGACTCGCAAACCTTCCGAAGTGCGGACGCCCTCCTGGACAACGATTTTGGGATAGGAGGGAGCGCGGCCCCCTGCATACTCCTCCGCAAAGGTCCACGCGGCCTGTCGCGAATGAAAAGGGATCGACCCGGTCAGGGTGAGCAGCAGGGCTGCCGCGGCGAGCCCGATGCACCTGGCCGCGAAAACCTTGGTCATGACATAGCGGCGGTCTTGCCCAGATGGTCACGCAGGGCCTGGACGAGACGCCGGCCGGCGACCTGGCTTTGCCGCCACATCGTTAAAGCATGGGGCCAATTGAATGGATTGAGCAGGCGCAAGGCGATGCGAGAGGGTGAAAAGGCCGGTTCATCGCCAAGCAGGGGGGAGATATCATCCCCCAGCCGATCGGACACCACGCGCAGGACGCGGATCGGCACGCCGCGACGCGTTCCGGCCTCAATGATCGCCTGCGTTTCCATATCGACCGCCTGAGCGCCCGCCTTTTCCGCCAGCGCCATGCGGTCCGCGCGCTTCCACACGGCGACGGGCGACGTCGCGATCCGGTCGGTGATCAGGTCTCCGACGCGGAGTTCCGGCGCCAGCGCCCCGCAATAGCCCGCCGAAATCAGTTCTTTGGCGCCGGCATCGCAGAGCCGGTACGACGCTCGCCGCGCCGGCTCCCGGCCGATGCCGGAAATGGCCAGCAGCACCTTCTGTCCGTCTCGATCCGCTTGATAGAGATGGCGTCCCGCCTTCCGGAAGCCAAAGGCGCGCAACAGCGGAGCCGCTTCAAAGCGGGTGGCGATGACGATGCCTACGGACTTAGCGGGCGTATCCATGCTCACGAAACCACTTCACCGCTTTCTCGATCGCCGTTCGAACGGGTGTTTGGGGCAGACCGAGGTCCCGGACGGCTTTGGAGGCATCGTAATACATCGTTTCATGCGCCATCCGGACCCCATCCAGCGCGACCAGCGGCTCTTTCCCGGTTAAGGAGGACAATCCCGTAGCGACGGCCCCGGCGATCCAGGCAATCGCATAAGGAATCTTGATCCGGGGCGCAGGGAGCCCCGCCACGGCCGCCAGCTCCGCCAAAAAATCTTTCAGCGTCATGTTGCGATTGCCGAGGATGTAGCGCTCGCCGGCTTTTCCTTTTTGGGCGGCCAGCCAATGGCCTGCGGCGACGTCCTCGACATCCACAAAGTTCAGCCCCGTATCGATGTAGGCAGGCATGCGGCGGTTAAGGAAATCCACGATCATCTTGCCGGTGGGGGTGGGTTTGATGTCGCGCGAGCCGATCGGCGTGGACGGATTCACGATCACCACCGGCAGGCCCTGGCGCGCAAACTCGCGGGCGAGCAGGTCTGACGCGAATTTGGATCGTTTGTAGGGGCCGATCAGTTGAGCCGGGCTTGGATCGAGATCCTCTGTGCCCACACAC
>MGUR01000037.1:5541-11181 GCA_001800075.1 Elusimicrobia bacterium RIFCSPLOWO2_01_FULL_59_12 | reverse complement strand
TGCATCCGTATGCCTTCTCCCCTCTCCCATCGGGAGAGGGGGTGGGGGTGAGGCTTCTGAGGTCTCCCCACGGCGGCCACGCTGGAGGTGAACACGATCTTTTCCAGCCCCGCGTCCGCCGCGGCCTGAAGCAGGTCGCGGGTGCCTTGGACGTTGGTTTTCTCCAACTCTTCGGGGTGGCGCGCCCAGATCCGGTAATCCGCCGCGACGTGAAACAGCATCCGGCAACCGGCGAGCGCCCGGCGCAGTGACGGCGCATCCGTCAGATCGCCTTCGGCGATTTCCACGTTCAGGCCGTTCAGGTTGGAGCGATTGGAGCCGGATCTCGCCAGGCAGCGCACGGCCACGCCTTCAGCCAGGAGGCGACGAACGACATGGCTGCCGATGAAGCCTGTGCCGCCGGTCACGAAGGCCTTGCCCATTGCAATGGCGCCTAGGTGAAGAGCGGTTCTTTGGTGCGGGAGCTGCTGTGGCGGGTCATGCGCTGGTACATGCCGAGCGCCAGGAGTGGAAAGTAGTGCCGGTAATAGGTGTATTCCAAATAAAAGACTTTCGGGAAGCCGGTGCCGGTGAATTCGGTCTCGTCCCAGGTGCCGTCAGGCCGCTGGGTGCTGAGCAGATAGTACAGTCCCTTTTCGACCGCCGGGTCGTCCAGAATCCCGCAAGATAAAAACGCCATCAGCGCCCAGGCGGTTTGGCTCGGCGTGCTGGGGCCGAGACCTTTGCGCGACGGATCGTCATAGGTATCGCAGCGTTCCCCCCACCCTCCGTCCGGCTGCTGGACGCTGCGAAGCCAGGCCAACGCGTTTTGGATGGCGGGGTCGCGGGGGTTTTCACCGATGCAGGTCAATCCGCGCACCGCCTGCCAGGTCCCATAGAGATAATTCACGCCCCAGCGGCCGTACCAGGAACCATCCGCCTCCTGCTCCCGCTTAAGAAATTCCACGGCCCTCTGGACGCAGGGATACGACCTGTCATACCCGACCAGCCCGAGCACTTCCAGGACGCGCGCGGTGATATCCGCCGTCGGAGGATCGATCATCGCGTTATGATCGGCGAAGGGTATCTGCGTGAATATCCATTTGGAGTTGTCCACGTCAAACGCGGCCCAGCCGCCGTCGGAGCTCTGCATCGAAAGCAGCCAGTTAAGGCCGCGCAGAAAGGCTTTCTCGCGCGCCTGCGCGAGCGGCCCCTCCAGTTTGACGCGCCGCAGGGCGAGCAGCACCATGGCCGTGTCGTCGATATCGGGATAGAAGGCGTTTTCGTATTCAAAGGCCCATCCGCCGAGGGGGCCGGTGGTGTTTTTCACGCGCCAATCTCCGGGAATCTTGATTTCCCGGTCCAGCATCCAGCGCGTAGCGCGGACCAGCGCGCTGTGATCCGCGCGCAGGCCGGATTCCGCCAGAGCGAGTACGGAGATCGCGGTGTCCCAGATCGGCGAGAAGCAGGGTTGGACTTCGAGGCCGTCCTCGCCCCGGTCGATGAAAAACTTCTCCAGTTCGCGGAGGTTTTTCTGGAGGACCGGGTGGTCGTCCGGATACCCCAGCGCTTTGATCGCCAGGATGGTGTTCAGCATCGCCGGGAAGATGGCGGCCAGCCCGTCGGAATGCTCGTTATGCTCCAGCATCCAGCGCTCCGCCTTGCGCAGCGACCAGGTACGGATAAAGTACGGGCCGATCCCTTCCATATCCTTGATGAAAGCGTCCAGCTCGATGAAAAGCTTGCGCCAGGAGAAGAACCCTTCCGGCGGATTGAGATGTTCGCCGCCCACGGGGATCCAGGCGGGCGTTCCCTCCGGAAAGAGCTCGTCGATCCCGCCGTTTTCGGGCAGGGGCGCTTTCGGACGCTGGGACCACACGATCGACAGGGGAATGACGATGCCGCGGGTCCAGGACGACATCTCGAAAATGTGGAAGTAAAACCAATTCGGGAACAGCATGATTTCCGGCGGGATGGCGGGCACGCCCGCCCAGTCGTAAAGGCCGAAGAGCGCCAGATAAAACTTGGTATAGGAATTGACCTTGTGGATGCCGCCCAGGCGGAAAATGCATTCGCGCGCTTTGACCAGGCGGGAATCCTGCGCGGAATAGCCGGCCAGCTTCAGCGCCCAGTAGGCCTTGAACGTGGCGGAAATTTCACTGGCGCCGTTGCGGAATGTCCACCAGCCGCCGTCCTCCTGCTGCTGGGTGAGGATCCAGGCGGCCAGACGGCGGATCTTCTCCCGCACGGCCGGACGGTCCTCCCACCCGAGCAGCACATAGAGCATGATCATGTCGGATTCCAGCGTCGTGTCGGCGCGGAGGTCCGCCACCCAATGGCCGTCCTCGACTTTTTGTTTATCCAGCAGCCAGCGCTGGGCGCGAAGCGAGGCCTCTTTTATTTCCCAATCGATGCCGTCCCCTTCGACAAAGGAGGATGGATTTTCCAGAGAAGGGAAGATGCGATCCCAGTGACGGGGTTTTTTGAACAGGCCGCGGCGGGAGAGGCCCGGGAGGAAGCGGGCGGCGTTGCGTTCCAGCAGGTCCGCGTTAACGTAGGAGACGATTTCGGAAACGACTCTTTTTACCATAGCTACCAGCCGTCACCCCCGCGGAAGCGCGCCGGCCGTGTGGCGTGCGCGCGTTCGCGGGAATGACTCCGGGGCATCATTAGTCTCTGCCGGCGCCTACGACTTCGCGTTTTTCGTCAGCTTTTTGAACCGGCTCACGCTGATTCAGGATGGGAAGATATTGAATGGGGGGACGACCGGAGGATTTCGCGGCGGCTCCGCGTCGACTTGAAAGACCGAGCGTGTCCATGAAAGACGTCCACATGTTCTTGAAACTGGCGGTTGAATCCAAAACGGCCGTCGGCTCATACCCGCAGTGGACCATGCAATCGGCGCAGCGCGGGTCCCGGCCGGTGCCGTAACTCTCCCAATCGGTGGTCTCCATCAGCTCTTTGAACGTCTTGACATAGCCATCGGACATCAGGTAGCAAGGCTTCTGCCAGCCGAAGATATTGCGGGTCGGGTTGCCCCAGGGGGTGCACTGGTAGTCCTTGTCCCCCGTGAGGAAGTCCAGGAAGAACGACGAATGGTTGAACTGCCACGCCTTGCGGCGCTCCGGGCTGACCCGGTCATCGGAAGGCTGGAGGATCTGGCGGAAAAGCTCCTGGGTCCGCCCGCGCTGGAGAAAGTGCTCCTGGTCCGGCGCTTTTTGGTAGGGGTACCCGGGTGAAACCATGATGCCGTCGGTCTTCAGTTCATTCGTCAGAAAATCGAAGAACGCGTGGAACTCTTCGGGCCGTTCCCCTTCGAACACCGTCGTATTGGTCGTCACGCGGAACCCACGGGCCTTTGCGGCCCGGATGGCGCTCACGGCGATTTTAAACACCCCTTCCCGGCACACCAGCCGGTCGTGGGTCTTTTCCAAGCCATCCAAGTGGATGCTGAAGGTCAAATAGGGCGACGGGGTGAATTCATGCATCCGCTTCTCAAGAAGGAGCGCGTTGGTGCAGAGGTAGACGAACTTCTTCCGTTTCACCAGCCCGGCCACAATTTCGGGCATTTCGGGATGCATCAGCGGCTCGCCGCCCGGGATGGACACCACCGGGACGCCGCTCTCGTCCGCGGCGTCGAGGCACTCTTTGACGGAAAGACGTTTCTTGAGGGTTTCTTCGGGGAATTGGATCTTGCCGCAGCCGGCGCACTCCAGATTGCAGCGGAAAAGAGGTTCCAGCATCAGCACCAGGGGGTATTTGCCGCGGCCCTTCAGGCGCTGCTTCACCACATAGCCGCCGACTTTGATGCTTTGGAGAAGCGATAATCCCATCGTTTTTATCCCTTAAAAAGAGAGACCACCTCCAAGAGGTGGCACGGCGCGTATTCTGGCTAATTTATAGAGGGGAAGTCAATCTAACGGCCCCCAGCCGTCACCCCCGCGGAAGCGGGGGTCCAGGGACTTTGATAACGACGCTGGATTCCCGCCCTCCACACGACTGGGCGGGCGCGCCGGCAGTGTGGCGTGCGCGCTTTCGCGGGAATGACGCCAGGTTAGAAGATCAGGTGTTTTTGACGAGGATGTCGCTTACGATATCGGCGGCCTCATCGCCGCGGTCTGCCGCGTTATTTAAATGGCGGTAGATCTCCCGCATTTTGAGCAGGTTGACCATGTCTTTGTGCTTAAAAAGGTCGACCAGGGCTTCCCGGTAGAGGTGTTCCATCAGGTTTTCAGATTTCTTGGCCCGAATGATGTACTCCTGG
Organism: Elusimicrobia bacterium RIFCSPLOWO2_01_FULL_59_12; assembly: GCA_001800075.1. Lineage (GTDB taxonomy): Bacteria > Elusimicrobiota > Elusimicrobia > 2-01-FULL-59-12 > 2-01-FULL-59-12 > 2-01-FULL-59-12. Next base: position 6,938 of record MGUR01000037.1, on the reverse strand, counting down.
ATGCTTGAACGCATGTCCCTCAACCCCTCCACCGCCCAGGTGATGTTTTGGGACGCCTGATAGAGCGCTTCCGCCATTTTCTTGAGGTGGTCGTTCGACTTGACCTCAAAAAGCATCATTTCCTCCACGGTGGAATTGGCGTAGTCCACCATGTCGTCGATCGTACGCGACAGCGTGAAGATATCCTCGCGGTCAAAAGGCGTGACAAAGGTGCGGTTTAACGCGTCGATCAACGTCCGGCGAAGGACATCCGCTTCCTTTTCGATCGCGTCCACCTTTTTCCCGAGCTCTACGCCCGGGGACCGCACGAAATCGCATAAAGCCTTAAGCCCTTCTTCGCTCTTGCGCGCTTGTTCCAACAGCATCTGATAGAAATCAAAACGTTTACGGAACCACATGGCATGCCTTTCCAACCCATACGATGGCCGCCGACAAGGTTGCGGCGGCCGGGATCGTCACCAGCCAGGCCAAACCGATCTCTCCCGCCAGCTCCCAGCGCACGCCCCCGGGACGAACCGCCACCCCCGCCCCGAGGACCGAGGTCGACATCATATGCGTGGTGGACATCGGGTATCCCATAAAGGAGCTGGCCCCGACCAGCAGCATGGCGGATGTTTGCGCGCAGAAACCTTGAAGCGGTTCCACCCGGTAGAGGCGTTTCCCCAGGGTCCGGATGATCCGGCGTGAACCAAATACCACGCCCAGCGCCAGCGCGGACCCGCAAACCAGAAGCAGGTGCCAGGGCGCCGGATGCCAGGACGCATGCCAGCCCCCGACCGCGATAACCGCCAAGAGCATCATCGCCAGACTCTTTTGCCCATCGTTGCTTCCATGAACCATGGCCAGGCCGGCCAGCGCCAGGATCTGAAGCGATCGAAACACTTTGCCGACGGCCGGCGTCATGAACTCTCCCCCCCAATACATGATTTTGGACAAGAGAAAACCCAGAAAGGCTCCGGCGATTGGGACGATGCCCAAAAAGATGAAGATCCTCGCGAAGACCGGCCAGGAGATGCCCTGGGTTCCGTAAACCGCAAGGACGGATCCCACAAGGCCGCCCACCAAGGCATGACTGGAGGAACTGGGCAGAGCCATCCGCCACATTCCCGTATTCCATACGATCGCGCCCAACAACCCGCAGGCCAGCACGGTCAGGACCTGAAGCGGCGGGGCGGAATCGGGCAATACGATCAACTGTTTCGCCAGCTTATGGGCCACCGCATCACCCAGCAGATAAAGCCCGGCGAGCTCCCCCGCGGCCACCAAAAGGAGCGCCCACATCGGTTCCAGCGCCCGGGTGGTGATCACCGTGGACACCAGGCCGCCGCCGTCGATGAACCCGTTGGTCAGGCCGAAGACGAAAGCCAGAAGAATCACGGCGATGAACAATCCTAATG
>MGUR01000037.1:0-5533 GCA_001800075.1 Elusimicrobia bacterium RIFCSPLOWO2_01_FULL_59_12 | reverse complement strand
GAACCGCGGTTAACGTTATCACGCTGCCACGTTACCACCTTACCACGCCGTTATGATACCGAGGCGGCTTCCACCGCGCAGTTTCGTCCGCCGTCTTTGGCCGCATAAAGCGCCCGGTCGGCGGCTTCCATGATCGCCTCCGGGGTCGTTCCATCCTGGGGGAAGTGAGCGATGCCGATGCTGATCGTCACCTGAATCGCCTCCAAACCGATCACAAACGCGTGTCCCGCGATGCGCTCCCGGATCTGTTCGGCCTTGATCTTCAGGCCCGCCGGCTGCGATCGCGGCAGTAAACAGACAAACTCTTCCCCTCCGTAGCGCGCGATGAGGTCGGTTTCATACAACCCCTCCTTCAAGCGCTGAGACACCGTGCGGAGAACTTCATCGCCGGCCTGATGGCCGTAGGTGTCGTTCAACCGTTTGAAATGGTCAATATCGATCATCAGAATTGAAAACGTGCTCTTAAAGGACTCCGCCCGCGCGACTTCTTCCCGGAGCCGCTCTTCAAAAGGCCCGCGGCGTGAAAGGCCCGTCATGCCGTCGGTGCGGGAGCGCCGGTCCAGCTCGCGGAAGAGTTTTGCCTTGGCCATCGCGAAGATCAGCTGGGTGCTGAAATCCGCCGCTTCCGCCAGGAGCGCGGCGCGCTGATCGGGCGGGAAATCCGGGATGCGCAGGACCAGCAAACCAATCCGCTCATGCAGGCGCCAGAGCGGGAGGTTCAACACCCAGACCGTCTTTCCTTGATCGGAGCCTGACGGAATGAGCCAGGACTGCAGAAGAGGTTCCTTATTCGAAATATCTTTGGCGTTCAACTCGGGGGGCGTTGCTCCCCGCCGCTGGACCGGCTGAAGTTCTCCCTGTTCATCCGAGAGGTGAAGCGCCCAGGCGTCCACGCGGAAAAAATGCTTCAGCGATTTCTCCAGGCTGGGCGACATCTCTTCCCAGGACAGCGCCTGCGCCAGGACCTTCATCAGCTCATATTGTTTCAGAGACCGCTCGACGTCTTCGCCTTTGACGACGAGCGTTTCCCGCAGCTGCTGGACCGCTCCCTCGACCTGATGAAACCGTTCTTTGGATTGTCCGTTGTCCTCTTCCCAGCGCCTCTGCCAGGCGCGGTGGCGGAGCGCCCAGCGCAGGGCGATCCAGAACCCCAGCGCGCCCGCGATGCCCTGCACGGCAAACGTGGACAGATCCGCCCAGGAATAAAACGCCATGATCAGCCACCCCAGCACCAGCAGCGTCCCGGTCACCAGGGCGCCGGCCACTCCGGCGCCGTAGGCGCTCACCAGCAGGAGGATGACGCCGGCGCCGAAAATCAAGGCGGAGAGGCCGTTCATAGTCTCACCCCCAGCCCCTCTCCCGGTGGGAGAGGGGAGCTCACAGCATTCTGTTCCCTCCCCCACCGGGGGAGGGGGGACCACCGAAGGGGGTGGGAGAGGCTATCCGATAACACGGTTCCTCCCCGATTGTTTCGCCTGATACAGCCGCGTGTCCGCGACGCGGATCAACTGGCTGGCGATGGTCGCTTCGTTTGGAAAACCCGAGATCCCGATGCTGACCGTGACCCGTTCCTGCGCGGCCGCTTCCGAACCGAAGTTGAAGCTTTCGGCCGCGATGCGCTCCCGGATCTGTTCGGCGATCTCCCGCGCCTGCGGGAGCGGCGTCTGCGGCAGGATGACGACAAATTCCTCCCCGCCGTAGCGCGCGACCAGATCGACCGGCCGCGTGCTTTGCGTCAGAATCTGCGCCACGCGGACCAGCACCTGATCGCCCGCCGCGTGGCCGTAGGTGTCGTTGTAGCGTTTAAAGTGGTCCACGTCCAAGAGCAGCAGGCAGAAGTCGGTCTGGTAGCGGCCTTCCCGCAAAATTTCATCGGCCAGGCGTTCCTGAAAGAAGCGGTGCGTGTACAGGCGGGTCAAATTGTCGCGGACGGCGCCTTCCTGGAGGCGGTTCAACAACTGAAGGTTCTCCAGCGCCAGCGACGCCAGCACCGAGAGGGATTCCAAAATGCGCAGGTCGCCCACGCTGAACAAACCGGGTTCGAACCCGTTCAGCCGCACGATGCCCACCAGCTGCCGCTCCACCACGATCGGCGCCGCCAGCACCGAGCGCACTTCATCATTGTCGCGGGAGGGCCTGAAGCGGGTATCCTGAGCGAGGTCGGTCACCAGGAGCGAAATCTTGCGTTCCATCACCCACTTATCCATGGTGTCGCGCGGGGAATTTCCCGCGAAGTAGTGGATTGTGCCGCGGCCGATGGTCGAACGCACGAACTCCATCAGACGCTGACGCACGATCACCGGATCCAGCAGGCTGGAAAACTGGTGCACCGCGTTGGAGAGGTGCTGGCGGATCGCGGCCTGGCTGTCCAGGTCCGTCAACCTCTTTTCGAGGGATTCTTTCTCTTTCTGCAGCGCCCACAGGGCCTGCTGACGCTGGCGCATCCCCTCAGAGCATTGCTGCTCATCCTGCTGATCCCGGGCCGCGTAACGGTGCGCCATATACAACCCCGCCCACAGCACGGCAAACTGGCCGGCCACCCACGCCTTATCATTCCCGTGGACAAACCCGATCGCGCCCAACTCGATCAAGGCGACCAGCACGGCGAACACCGAAGCCATCTCGATTGAAATGGCGAAACCCGTCGCCAGGACGAAGGAAAAAAACAACAGCACGATGACCGGGTACTCCGCGGGATTGCGGAACAACACCACGGTCAGGCCGATAAATAAAAGCATCCCCGGCAGGAGAAACGCCGCGGTGCGTTTTTGCGCCATCATGGGCACTCTCTACCATGAACTAGGCGAGAAATCAACAGGAAAGGAATATCAGGGAAGGGCAAGGAAGATGACGGAACAGCAGGAAGTTACCCTGATATTCCCTTCTATTCCCTGATAGTCCCTGATCTTCCTTGTGTTAGATCGCCAGCGGGATGGAGGTGCCGTCGCCTTGAAAGAGGAGCTGTTCAAACTGCTCCACGGTAAGCGGGCGGTTGTAGAGGTATCCCTGGAGTTTGTCGCAATGGTGCGCCTTTAAAAACGCTTCCTGCTCCGCGGTTTCCACGCCCTCCGCCACGACCTTCAACTTCAAGCTGTGCGCCAGGACGATGATCGCGTTGGCGATCGCGGCGTCGTTGGGATCGCTGGTGAGGTCGCGCACGAAGGACTGGTCGATCTTGAGGGTGTCGATCGGAAATTTCCTCAGGTAGCTCAAGGACGAATAGCCGGTGCCGAAATCGTCCATCGCGATCCGCACGCCCATCTCTTTGACATGGTTCAGAACCACATGGGTGAAGTCGGCGTTCTGCATCGCGATGCTCTCGGTGATCTCCAGCTCCAAGGTGCGCGGGTCCAGCTCAGTCTCCTTGAGCACGCGGGCGAGGGTGTCCGTCAAACCTTGATGCTGAAACTGGCGCGCCGAAAGGTTGACGGCTACGGTCAATTGGGGGTACCCGGCTTTGTGCCAGATGCGGGCCTGGGTGCACGCTGTTCGCAAGACCCAATCGCCCAACGGAACGATCAATCCCGTCTCTTCCGCCAGCGTGATAAATTCGGCGGGATACACCAGGCCCAGATCGGGATGCCGCCACCGGACCAACGCTTCCATTCCTGAAATCTTCCCGCCCGGCATATCGACCTGGGGTTGGTAATGCAGCATGAACTGCTGGCGTTCCAGGGCTTTGCGCAGGCTGTTTTCCATCGCCAGCCGCTCAAAGGCCCGGGCATTCATCGCGGGGGTGTAAAGCTGGTAGTTGTTGCGGCCCTGTTCCTTGGCGCGGTAGAGAGCGGTGTCGGCGTTTTTCAGCAGGGTGTCGACGTCGGCGCCATCGTAAGGATACAGGCTGATGCCGATGCTGGTGGTGATATGCAGCTCGTGCTCGTTAAACAAAAACACGGGCTTGAGCACTTCCAGGACCCTCTGGGCGACTTTGACGGCTTTGTCGGCGCGCTGCAGGCGCGGCAGAAGAATGACAAATTCATCGCCTCCCAGGCGGGCGAGGGTATCGCCTTCATCCAGGCAGCTGGCCAGGCGTTCCGCCACGCCCTGCAGGAGCCGGTCGCCGACGGCCGGCCCCAGGGTATCGATGATGTTTTTGAAGCGGTCCAGGTCCACAAAGAGGACCGCGAGCATGTTGCGGTACCGGTTGGCATGCGCCAGCGCCAGCGTCAAGCGGTCCTTGAATAACGTGCGGTTGGGCAGATCGGTCAGGACGTCGTGGGAAGCCTGGTGCTTGACGGACGCTTCGGCGCGGCGGCGCTCCCGGCGCAGTTCCGCCTCCTGCAATTCACGTTCGACCGCGGAGACCAGGCGCGCCACATTGCCTTTCAGCAGGTAGTCATGGGCGCCCATCTTCAGCGCGGCGACGGCCAGTTCTTCGCCCAGCGTGCTGGAAACGATAATGCAGGGAATGTCGTGCCCGGTTTTCTTGAGCAGCGTCAGGACCATTGTGGCGTTGAAGCGCGGCAGGGAGTAATCGGAGATCACCAGCTCCCAGGCCTGGCGCGCCAGCGCCGCGGCCATCTCGCTGCGGGTCTCGACGCGCTCGTAGGCGGGTTCGTAGCCGCCCCGGCGAAGCTCCAGCAGGAGACCGGCGGCGTCCTCCTCCGTGGGGGAGACGATCAAAACGCGCAGAGGCTTCATATTCGGACCGTCACAGGGTTCTGCGTTCTCTTAACATCTGCTCAAATTTATCGGCGGGGACCGGGGGGCTGAACAGGAACCCCTGCATTCTATCACAGCGGTGCTTCTTCAAAATAGCCAGCTGTTCCCGCGTTTCGACCCCCTCCGCCACCACCAGCAGCTTCAAGCCGTGCGCCAGCGCGATCACGGCATCCGCGATGGCGGCGTCGTTGGTCGCCGCGGAGAGGTCCCGGACGAAGGACCGGTCGATTTTCAGGGTATCGATGGGAAATTGCTTGAGGTAGCTGAGCGACGAATAGCCGGTGCCGAAGTCGTCAATGGACACCCGGACCCCCATTTGTTTGAGGTCCCTCAGCACCGAGATCGTAAAATCGGCGTTTTGCATGGCGTAGCTTTCGGTGATTTCCAGCTCCAAGCACTCCGGATCCAGGCGCGCTTCCTTGAGAATGCGCGCGATCGTTCTGACCAGGTCCTGCTGTTGAAACTGCCGGGCCGAGAGGTTGACCGCCACGCAGATCCGGGGATGTCCCGACTCCTGCCAGGCTTTGGCTTGCGCGCAGGCCTGCTCCAACACCCATTCGCCCATGGGAACGATCAGCCCCGTCCGTTCCGCGATCGGGATGAAATCCATCGGCGGCACCAGGCCGAATTCCGGGTTCTGCCAGCGGACCAGCGCTTCCATGCCCACGATCTGGCCGGACTCCAAATCCACCTGGGGCTGATAATACACCACAAATTCTTTGCGCTTAAGCGCCCGCCGGAAGCTGTTTTCGAGAATGACCTTCTTTTCCGCCTCCGTGCTCATCTCCGGGGTGTAGATCTGGCAGTTGTCTTTCCCCTCTTCCTTGGCGCGGTACAGCGTGGTATTCGCGTTGCGCAAAAGCGTTTCGAT
>MGUR01000036.1:10269-12983 GCA_001800075.1 Elusimicrobia bacterium RIFCSPLOWO2_01_FULL_59_12 | reverse complement strand
ACATCCGGCGGGCCCGTCCGCCAGTAGTTTGGAGGACGGGAATCCAGAGACGCTGGACCCCCGCTTCCGCGGGGGTGACGGCTCTCGATGAATAAAACCTGGCGTTTTCCGCTGTTTTTTTCCGGTTTTCTGCTCCTCTCTCAAGCCTTTCCGCTGCTTTCTCCCGTTCGCGACGCCGCGACCGGCGCCTGGCCCGAAGGTTTCTCGCTTCATCTGCCGGCGCGATACCTTGTTTTCGCGCCGTTCTGCGGGATCGCCGACCGGCTGACGATCCTGAGTTATCATCAGGTGCTGGTTACCCTGGCCTATGTCGTTCTGGCGGGCTTTATGATCTGGGGCCGCCGGCGCTGGTTTGTTTCCTTGTTCCTTTTTGTCCCGTTCCTCGTCTGGACCACTCTGGTCCCGCGGCCGGTCGCGCGCCTTCAGGCCCAGGACCCCGACGTTTTGTTGATTGATTTTCATTCCCACACGCAGGCATCGCATGACGGCCGGCCCGGCTTCACGGCGGACGACAACAGGCGCTGGCATCGGGCGCAGGGGTATGAGGCGTCCTTCATCACCGACCACAACCGTATCGAGTCCTCCCGGGAGGCCAAAGCGCTGTCGCGGGCGGACTGGCGGCAGACGGGCTTTCGCTCGCTGGAAGGGGAAGAAGTCAGCCTTTGGAAGACCCATCTGGTCGTGCTGGGCGTCCATGAGCGCATCGACAACCAGCCTTACGATTCCGACCCGGCCAAAGTCCCGCTGTTCATCAAGGAAATGAAACGGAGAGGGCGCCCGGTGATCGCGGCCCTGCCGGAATATTGGTTTTATCACTGGCCTACACCGGTAAGCCTCACCCCCAGCCCCTCCCCCGGCGGGGGAGGGGAGAAGGCAAAGATGTTCCCTCTCCCATCGGGAGAGGGCCCCGCCACGCGAGTGGCGGGGGGGGAGGCCTCTCCAGGCACGATACACGATTTCGTTTCCTGTGGCATCGCCGGCTTCGAAATCGTGAACAGCGCCCCGAAGTCGCTTGATTTTCCGCCGGCCTACAGGCGGGAGATCGTAGAACTGTGCCGGAAGAATAATCTGTTCATGACCGGCATTTCCGACACCCATGGCTGGGGGTACGCCACGGCGGTCTGGAACGCCATGCGGATCCCCGGGTGGCGGGGAATGAATCCGGATCGGCTGGAGGAGGCGGTGCTGAAGACCCTGCGGACCCGGGGGTTCCAGGCGGTCGAAGTCCTGGAGCGCGCCAGGTATAATCCCGAATCGCTGATCGGACTGCTCGCGTCGCCCCTGGTGAACGCGGGTCTGGCCTGGCGGTCGCTGCAGGGGGCGGAAGCGGTCTGGTGGGTCGTGTGGATGTGGCTCGGCTACTTCGTCATTTCCCGCATCCGTAAGCGGGGAATCCAGGGGTCCCCTGCTAAAGGCCGCAGGGGATGACGTCCTGATATGGTTGAAAAAATCAAAGAGATTATCTTCGGCAAGCCGAAAAACCCGCTAGACCCGAAGGTTTTTCACAATATTTCGCTGGTGGCGTTCTTTGCCTGGGTCGGCCTGGGCGCCGACGGCCTGAGTTCGTCCTGTTACGGCCCGGAGGAAGCATTTCATGCTCTGGGGACGCACACCCACTTGGCTCTCTTTCTCGCCGTCGCTGTTGTCGCCACGGTCTTCATTCTTTCAGCCACCTACTCTCAGATCATTGAAGCGTTCCCCACCGGAGGCGGCGGCTATCTGGTGGCCAGTAAATTGATCGGACCGAAGGCGGGCTTGGTGTCCGGGTGCGCGCTTCTGGTAGATTACATCCTGACCATCGCGATTTCCGTGGCCTCCAGCATGGACGCCATTTTCAGTTTCGTGCCCGCAGGCCTGCACGCCTGGAAGTTTACCGCCGTGATCGCATGCCTTGCCGTTCTGATCATTCTCAATTTGCGGGGCGCGAAAGAATCCGTCATAGTTCTAACCCCCATTTTCCTGCTGTTCGTGGCGACGCATGCCTGGATTATTCTCCAAGGCATTTTTGCTCATGGAAAAGAGCTTCCGCTTCTGGTCACGGACACGTTTACGGAAACACGTGCGGGCATTTCGGACATCGGGATGCTCGGAATGACGGTCATTTTTCTTCGCGCGTTCTGTCTGGGCGGCGGAACGTTTACCGGCATCGAAGCCGTCAGCAACAGCGTCCAGATCTTGAGAGAGCCGCGCGTGAAAACCGCCAAGCGGACCATGCGTTATATGGCGATTTCTCTGTCCCTTACAGCCGGCGGACTCCTGATTAATTATCTGCTCAATCATGTGGGTCCGGTGCCCGGCAAGACGCTGAACGCCGTTTTTGTGGGGCAGCTCATGGGGGGGTCCCTGTACGAAAGGATTTTTTACTTTCTGACGCTCCTGTCGGAAGGGGCTTTGCTGGTGGTGGCCGCACAGACCGGATTCCTGGCGGGTCCCCGGGTCATGTCCAACATGGCCACGGACAACTGGCTGCCGCGCCGTTTCACCAATTTGAGCGAACGGCTGGTCATGAAGGACGGCGTTTGGGTGATGGGTCTTTGCGCGCTGGCGATGCTCTACTACACCGGCGCTTCCGTGCGCGTGCTGGTCGTCATGTACAGCATCAATGTGTTCCTGACCTTCACCTTTTCCCAGTTCGGCATGGTGCGTCATTGGCTGCGCGCGCGGCCGCCCGACGTTGTAAAAAAGCTTTCGGTCATGGGGCTGGGCCTGCTGGT
>MGUR01000036.1:6529-10262 GCA_001800075.1 Elusimicrobia bacterium RIFCSPLOWO2_01_FULL_59_12 | reverse complement strand
GGCATTACGCGGCCACCACGCGGGCCCTCAGAGGGCTGGACGAAATCCTCACGCAGATTCCGCTGCCCGAAGGGGCTCCGATCGCGCCCAAAGCGGCCGGACAGCCGACCGCGGTCCTCATGGTGAACGGTTTCAACGGGATGGGAATCCATTCGATCCTTGCGATCCAGCGATTCTTTCCGGGTCATTTCAAGAATTTTGTCTTCTTGTCCGTGGGGATCCTGGACAGCGATCGCTTCAAAGGCGTTGCGGAAATCGACGCCTTAAAGCGATCCGTGGAGCGGGATTTGGCGAAATATGTGGACCTGGCGAGGCGGCTGGGGTTTTATGCCGAGGGCCGCATGGGATTGGGGACCGACGCCATCGAAGAGCTCGAAGTCCTCTGCAAACAGGTGGTCCACGAGTGGGACCGGAAGGTGTTCTTCATGGGCCAGCTGGCCTTTGAAGGGGAAACCTTCTGGACCCGCCTCCTGCACAACCAGACCTCCTTCGCCCTTCAGCGAAAACTGCTTTTCAGCGGCCTGGAAACCGTGATTCTCCCGATCCGCGTCCGCCTGGAAAGCGCTTAAATAATAAGGTAAGGTTTAGACTGTCCATGGGACTCTTCAGCAAATTCCAAAAGCAAAAAAAAGCCGCTGCCGGCGCGGGCCTGCGCGTCTCGGATTTCCTGACCGAACAAACCGTGGCGTTTTTTCCGGCGGGGCCCTCCAAGCGCCAGGTCTTGGGGAGTTTGATCGGATTGTTCGACCTGGCGGATCCGGGAGCGGCCTTGAAAGCGATCCTCGCCCGGGAAGAAGCGGGAAGCACGGTGATCGCGCCGGGCCTGGCCCTGCCGCACGCCCGCATTACCGGCATTCCCCGCCTGCGGGCGGCGCTCGGCCTCTGCCCGGGCGGGATCCAATATTCCCATGCCGTGGAAGAACCCGTGAAGTTGGTGTTATTGTTCTTAGGCCCCGCGGAGAACATGCGGGAGCATCTGGCTTTCCTGGCGGGCGCGTCCGCGTTGTTTCAAAATAGCGAGCTGGTTAAAAGACTGCTGACGCTCACATCCCCCAAACCTGTCCTGCGCGGGTTGCAAGAAGCCGAACAATCCGCTCGCTGACGGCGCCTCACAGATAGACGATATCTTCTTTGGCGCGATCCAGCGAGAGGAACAAAAGCAGATAATCCATCAAATGACGGGTCAGCAGAAAATTGTCGCGGACGTGTTCGCGGCCGTTTTCCCCGAGCCTTTTGGCGAATTCCGGCGACTGCAGGACCTGCTTGAGCCAATAGGCCGTTCCTTCGACCGAGTGGGTCAAGAGACCGGAGTATTTGTGGGTGATCTGGAGCGGGATGCCTCCGACCGCGCCGGCGATCACGGGTTTGGCCTTCCAAAGTCCTTCGCTGACGGTCAAGCCGAAACCTTCCCTGATTGATTTCTGCAAAATGACCGTGCTGGCTCGCTGCAGCGCGTTGATCTCCAGATGGCTGGTGGGGGGGAGCTCGAGAATATGGATATCGCCGTCACCCTTGGCGCGCTCCCGGAGTTCCGCCAGCACGCCCGCGCCCTCCGGATCATCCGATGCCGACCCTCCCGCGAGCACCAATTGGCAGTCAATGTACGGCTTCACCAGGCGGTAGGCCTCCATAACGCCTGCCGGGTCCTTCAGCCGGTCAAAGCGCGAAATCTGGGTGACGATCGGCCGGTCGCGGGATATCTGGAATTGGTCTAACGTCGAATCGATAAATTCCTGGGGCAGGTCTTTGTTTTTGTCGCTCAACGGGTCGATGGAGGGCGCGATCAACCCTTGCCGGATGCCTAATTGCTGGGAAAAACTGGGAGCGGAGAAGACGGCGGCATCGTATTGCTCAACGACCGGCTCGAGAAACCCCCAGACGCCCCGGTCGGGCGCGGACACGTCGACATGACACCGCCACATCCAGCGTCCGCCGATGGCGGGCTTCCAGCGGATCAACCCCGCAGGCTGGGGATCATGAATAAATATCATATCGGCCTTGAGGTCCAGGGTCTTGGCGTTCAACTCCTGGGTTTCCCAATACACCGCTTCGTCTTCCGCGGAAATCTCCACGGCCGTTCCATGCAGGCCGTTGTGGATTTTCTTGGTGATCCCGAAAAACCGGTCCCCGCCCCGGATCACATCCCACCGGGCCTCCAGGCCCAGCTCCTTCAACAGCGGGATCATGCGGCTGAGGATCTCGGCGACCCCGCCGCCCACCGGCGTGGAGTTCACATTCACGACGCGGCACCCCTTTAATTTGTTCGCGATCAGCCGCAGATCTTCCACGACCGAAGCGCCCACCACGGGGATGTAATCGTCAAGGTGCATGCGGCGTCCCGGCCCTTTCACGCAGGCGGTCGTTGATCGCCCGAAGGATCCGGGAGCGCAGGGCGTCCAGGGTCTGGGTGTACGGGTCCATTCGATTGATCGCGTCGGCGATGGTTTTTTCATCAAGCTCGTTTTCCAGCCAGTTGGAAAAATCGTTCGTTCCCCGTTCCAGGCGCAGGCGGGCCTCAAAAATATGATGGTACAAGGCGTGCACGCTGACTTTTTCTATGCCGGCGGCGAATTCACCGAGTGTCCGGGCCTGGAGGGCGGTCGACACGATGAAACTGCGCGATTTCATGAAATGGAACGCCTCCGCCTCCGGGACCGTGCGGGACGTCCGGCCCTGCGCGAGGTAATGGCGGATCACGTCGATCAATTTTTCGCGCAGCGCCCGGATTGAACGAAAGCGGACCGTATCGATGGCCGCCAGTTGCTCGCCCAGTTTTTCTTCCTTGAGCACCTGGGTGACCCAGTAAGCGAAATCGTTGCGCGGTTCCGGGGAGAGAAAATGATGCTGTCTCAGAAAATGGTGGGTGTGGTGGTAAATCACCGACCCCGGAACGGTGTCCAGGTGATTGACCAGTTCCGTCAGATCGCGGGCGCGATGGCCCGTCAGCTCCACCTGGCTGATCTCGGTGCAGAAAACAAAGGGATGATCGGCGCGCTCTTTAGGCACGACGCCCTTCCGGAGCGGCGCCTAGCCGCAACAGCCGGTCCAACGTTTCGCCCATCTGCTTCTGACTCCTCAGATAATACGCCGCCCGCGAAGACGGCTTCTGCCCGATGCGGACGGTGAGGCCCTGCCCGCGAAGCTCCTGAAAAACCTGCTCATCGGTCAGGTCGTCCCCGAAAAAGACGGTCGGGCTTCCCGAGGGCATCTGCCGCCGAAGCCAGCGCACGGCGGTCCCTTTATTCCACGCCGGAGAGGGCCGCACGTCGATCACCTTGTGACCCCGGCAAACGCTCAGGCCCCGCATCCGCAACAGGGGCAGCACCCGGCGTTTCACGGACTGGTGAAACCGGTTGAGGGAGGCGCCGCGAAGCCGCCGGTAATGAATGCTCAATGTCCATTTTTTATTTTCAACCCAGCTTCCGGGAAACGCCTGGAGTAGCCGGGTCAGGATCGGCGCCGACGTTTGGAGCGCCTTCAGCCTGTTCCCGGCGGCAGGGGAATGAATCGCCCCGCGCGCCCCTTGGATTTCAAATCCATGATTACCCACATACATCAAGTGCGGCAAACCCACCAGCCGGCGGATCTCATGGATCCGGCGGCCGGAGACGACGCCCACGCGTGAACCCTTTTGACGCGCGAGCTGCTGGAGCTGCCGGCGCGTGGCCGGGGACAACGTCGCTTGATCGGGGTTGTCCCGCAGCGGCGTCAGCGTGCCGTCGTAGTCAAACAA
>MGUR01000036.1:0-6518 GCA_001800075.1 Elusimicrobia bacterium RIFCSPLOWO2_01_FULL_59_12 | reverse complement strand
GTCAACAGGTTACGCATGGCGTCAAACGGCCGAGGACTCTTTTTGGTCAATCCGGATGTCGGCCAATTCGCTGATCAAATCGGCGCCCCAACGGTAGACGTTGCGGTCACGGACCTGGTCCCGCATGCGGACCATCCGGTCCCTGCGTTCGCCGGGGTCCATCTCCAAGCCCAGCTTGATCGCGTCGGCCAGTTGGCCGCTGTCATAGGGATTCACCTGAAGGGCATCGCGCAGCTCCCGGGAGGCCCCCGTAAACCGGCTCAAAATCAGGATGCCGTCTTCGTCCCCCCGGGACGCGATATATTCTTTGGCCACCAGGTTCATACCGTCATGCAGCGACGTGACCAGGCAGACGTCCGCGGCTTTATAAAAGGGCTCAATCTCTTCATGGCTGTGATGCTTTTTCATCAGGATGATGGGCTTCCAATCGGCGGTCTGGAACCGCCAATTGATACGCTGGGCCTCCGCTTCAATCCCCGCGACCAGGTCCTGGTAACTCTTGATCAACGTGCGGCTGGGGGCGCCGAGCTCCACAAAGGTAAAACGTCCGACATACGCCGGATATTTTTCAAGAAATCGTTCCACGCCGCGGAACCGCTCGAGAATTCCCTTGGTGTAATCCATGCGGTCCACGCCGACCCCGAGGTATTCGCACTTGAGCCCGGCGTCCTTCAGAAACGCGGCCTTATCGAACGGCGCGGGATGGGTCCCGCCGGGCGTAAACGCCACGCTGATGGGAAAGGGCCGCACGCGCGTGGCGTGGCCCTGGCGGTTGGCCGCGAAGTGTTCCCAGTCGATCTGCGATTCCAGCGCGTGATCGACGGTGTCGAGGAAATTATTGCAGTGGAGCTGAATATGGAAACCCAGCAGGTCGGCTCCCAGCATGCCCTGGAGAATCTCTTTTTGCCAGGGACAAATGCCGAAAGATTCCGGGTTGGGCCAAGGAATGTGCCAGAACAGCGCGACGCGGGCGTCGGGCCGCCGCGCCTTCACCAGCGCGGGAAGCAAAGCAAAATGGTAATCCTGCACAAGGATCAGAGGTTCCCGGGCATCCCGAATCTCATCCAGGACGATCCTGGCGAATTTTTCGTTGACTCCTTTGTAGCGCGCCCAATCCGCCTCCCGAAACAAAGGGCGCGTGTGGGCGATGTGGCAAAGCGGCCAGAGGCCTTCGTTGGAGAAGCCGTAATAGTAACCGTTTTCATCGTCTTTGGAGAGCCAGACCCGGCGCAACATATACTGCGGCTGATCGGGAGGGACCGCGATCCGGTCCTGATCGTCCACGACCTGCCGGTCGGCTTCGCCGGATCCGTGCGCGATCCAGGTTCCGCCGCAGGCTCTTAAAATGGGTTCCAACCCGGTGACCAAGCCGCTGGCCGGCACCAGCCAATCCAGCCGTTTCCCTTTTCGGAAGTGCACGTAGGGTTCCCGGTTGGACACGACCACCAGGGGACGGTTGTCCAGCTTCAGCCGGACATGCTCTTTCAGCCGTTCCGGCGTCCACAGCGCATCACCTTTCTGCCGGAGCTTGGCTTCTTCTTCAGCGGCCGCGCGGGCGATCGATAAGCTGTGCGCCAGACTGCTGACTTCGCTGGCCAACGGACCGAAAAGACCTTTTGAAATCGGCGGGGGAGGACCGGTTTCCTTGCCCATGCGGACGCGTTTCAGCCATTCCGTCACATTGGCGATCGGCAGGGTGATGTTCCACCGGATGATCAGCATGGTGACCAGGGCGATCGCCAGCGCCTGGATCATGAACCGGGTAAAGCCGTGGCGCCACATTTCATTGAGACGTTGATCGATCGCCGCGGCGTTTTGAACGATCGCGACGACGTCGCGTCTGCCCTCCGGACCGAGAGACATCGCATAGAGATAAACCGGCTTTTTATTCAGCGACAGCAGATCTCCACGGGAGCGCTCCGCGCGCGCGGCGTCCTCCAGCAGCGCCTGCAGGTCTGAAAGAGAATCGGAGAGCCCCGAGGACGAGGCGATGACCCCGCTTGGGATCCGGTAGAGCGCCGCTCCGGCCAGACGGTGACGTTTGACAAATCGGTCCAACAGAGCCGACAGCGCGGTCGTTTGACCGGACCCCAGCACAGGTTCAGTCCGCTCGAAAAGATCTTCGGCCAGGCCGCCCGCCCGCCGCTCCATGTCAGAGAGGCGGCGCTGGCGTTCCTGACGGACTTGCAGGGTGGTGAACAATCCGACCACCAGAGTGAGAATGGCGACGGTCGAATACACCAGGCGGAGCGTGATGCGCATGCCCTTTTCTACCTCCTGGAATGGGGGTTTGTAAAGCGATATCCTGGCGAGAGGGCTGCCACAACCCGGATAAACACGCCCGTCATTAAGAGATTCAGCGCTAGACTTAGACTCCCTAACATCACGGGCAGGCCCTGAATTCCATAACTGAGAGCGACCAGCAGAATCCCCGCGCCCACTTCCCCGCGGGGGAACATCGCGACACTCAGAGCCAGGCGCTCATTCCAAGCCGCTTCCTGGCGATACAAAAAAAACGGAACGCATTTCCCCGCGTTGGAGAGAATTGTAAGCGCCAGCACATGCAGCAGAGCGGTGCCGATAGGCATCCCGTTCATCGCAACCGGGGGAAGTGAACACCCGACCAGAAAAAGAAACAACGCCTTGATGCCCTGGTCCAGCCCCGAATGAGGGTCATCTCCTTCCTTCAGGGTCCCCTGATGATGCAGGATGCAGCCCAGTACAAACGCCGGCAATAAAACACCCAGATGAAGGTGCAGGCGATGTTCGCAAAACCACGACGCAAGAGTCACCCCCGCGCCATAGAGCAATAGCCAGGGCTTGCGGACCGGCCAGAAAAGGTGGTTCAGCCAGCGCCAGGCCATGGCCAGGAGTCCCACGCTGATCAGGCTGGTTCCCACGAATTTCCAGTGAAAACCCGCGAATAGGATTTGAAGCGGGATAATCAGAAGCACGGTGACCAAGTCGTCGAAGATGGCGAGGACCCTGGCCTTTTTAAAAACCCACGTGCGGCTGAGTCCGGCCGCCGCCAGCATCGTGAACAGAACGCCGGCGGATGTCGCGGCCGCGAACAGGCCCACAAGCCCTGCTTCCTTTGCAGGTGTGTGGAGAACCCCGATGAAGTAGAGCGCGCACAGGATCCAGGGAAGCGCGGCGGCCGCGGCAGCCACCCAAAAGTCCGCGGCGTATTGGGAGACATGACCCATGTCCGCGGAAAATTCGAGACCCACTTCCAGCATGATGTAACTCAGGCAGACCATCGTCACGGCGTGGATCCAAGGCTGCCAGGGATTCAGAAGGGATCCTTGTGCCACCCCCATGCCCGCCAGAAGAAGCCCGCTGTAGATCAGGACGCGTTTCATCCGCGTTATTTGACAAAAAAAGAGCGCCGTTTGACAGCCCAGATGGCTTTTGATAACCTCTGCCGCATGAGCGCGTTCACGATTAAAAAGTTTTCGATGTGGTCGGTGGAGATTGATGATGTGGTGGGAGCGACCACCGGCCTGTTCAAAGTCCTGGCGGACGCGGGGGCGGATATCGAATTCTCGCTCTGCCGCCCTCTGGGGGAGAAGCCGGGCAAGGCGATCCTTTTTCTCGCGCCGATCAAAGGCAAAAAACAGGAAGATGCGGCGAAGCGGGCGGATTTTGTCATGCGGCCGGACGTCGTGGGGGTTCAGGTGCAGGGGCCCAGCCGCGTGGGGGGCAATTTCCGGCTGACGGCCGCGCTGGAACACGCGAATCTTTCCGTGCGGGCCCTGGTGACGACGGTGGACGGGGACCGGTTTACGACGATTTTTGCGTTAAAAAGCGATACGGACGCCGAACTGGCGATGAAAGTGCTGCGCCAGGTCGTTGATTAGGACCTCCCGCTAGCGCGCCGTCAGCCAGCCGATCAGATAAACCACCGCCGTCACGAACAAACTCATCTCCAGAACAATCAGCGTCATCGACTTCATCCACTGCACCGGCGTATAGCGCGGGCTGATTTCCTTCCGGATAAACGCGAACGCCACGACCGACTGCGCGCACCCGATGTGCGTCCAGCAGCCGCCCACCGCATAGCCCGCAATCTGAGCCATGGAGAAAAGATAAAGCGTGCCGAGGTCCAGGCCGTGCAGGGCCTTGGAGGCGAAGTCCGCCACGACGTTATTGTCCAGAATGGCGGACAGCAGGCAGGCGCTCCAGTATTGAATATAAGCGACATGGGAGACGCCCAGACGCGTGATGCCCTCCTGAAGCAGATGCGACAGTTGGTCAAAAAAGCCGGTTCTCTGCAGGAGCGAGATGGACAGGAAAAGGGGGAATAAAAAGAGATACTCCTTGAATTCATGCCGGGCCTCCGTCAGCGCGAGCGACCGCATCTTGGGGATCTTGTAGATCCCAAAAAGCGCCGCCGCGAAGCCGCCCGCCGAGGCCAGGAACAAGGGAAGTCCGTGATGCGCCCCGTGCAGGATCAGGAGGCCGATAAAGGGAATGAACGACAGCGCGCCGATGCGCTGGGCGCGCCGCCGGCGGCGCGAGGTGGTCTCAATCGATTGGCGGACTTTCGCCTCGGATCCGTTCCGGGCGCCGGGGTCCTCCTGGATCAGATGCTGATAATGCTGTTCCAGGGACTCCGCCAGATCTTCCGACACGTAATGTCCCAGCAGCTGCCGGCGCGCCGATCCGGGCACCTCTTCGCGGATGAGCGCCTCCCCCAGGGGCTCCCCGGCCAGGACGCGCGCGTGGACGGGGATGAAATGCTTGCCCAGGGTGTCTTTCTGATTTTCCACAAACTCCACCGGGGTGAAAACCTCGCCGTGGCGGCTCGCCTGCAGGAAGCGCACGTCGGCGCTGTGCGCGTCCAGGATGTCCTGCGCCGCCAGATCGATCCGGCGCTTCCCCAGCCGCCGGCGCAGGTTCCAGCTGACGATGAGATAACTGCCCACCGCGATCGGCAGGCAGTACTTCAAAAAGAACGCGTTGTCCAGATGCGGCGCCAGGTTCGCCTTCATGATCAGGTTCGGCGGTTCTCCGTAGGCCATCCAGGCCCCGCTCACCGTCGTGATCACGGTGGACACGATGACGGCGAAAATGATGTCGCGCGTTTCCGCGCGGCCCATCGCCAGGATAATGACCAGCGTCCGGATCATCAAGCCGATCATCGACACCCCGTCCAGAATCCCGGACGACGCGGCGACCAGCGCCGCGAGCAGCGCCATCGTGGGCAGGACTTTGCCTTTCTGTTTACGCAGAATCATGCCGCTGACCGTTTCCAGAAGACGGGTCTGGGCGATCACGGCGACAAAATAGGTCAGTCCCAGGATAAAGAGCATCGTGTCGATATGAACCAGCCCCTCAAGCCCGTGAAGCGTCAGGAAATGATGCTGAATAAAGGGTGCAAGGGCGCCCCACCCATCCTGAGCGATGGAGGCCTTGAGCTGCGACGCGGGCCACCACAGGGGGATAAAGGTCGCGATAATCACACCGGCCATGCCGTAGGTCAAGGCGTTCTTATCCAATTGGTAGCGGAAAGACCCCAGGAGGAACAGGCCCAGGATGGTCAGGATCAGTTCAGCGGCCACCCAGAGGCCGGACGTCAGGTGGTGCTGGCCCAGGGCGTAGAAAGCCGCGGCGGCGGCCGCGCAGCCGATCAGGAAGGCGCGCCGCGGCAGTTGGATGACCTCGAGTTCGATGCTTTCGCTCATAAAGAAAAAGAAGTCCCTGATGGCGGTTCACGCATCAAGGACTTCCTCGTCCGATCCGAAATTCGCGCGGCCCCTTTGCAGCGCGGGGGTATGGTAGCAAACGGAACGGTCTTATGTATAATCTCGGCCGTCTTCCAACCACACAAACAAGGGGGAAATCAAAGATGCCTTCTCCAACGATCGACACGGGCGATACCGCCTGGGTTCTCATTTCGGCCGCTCTGGTTCTTCTCATGACGCCGGCGCTCGCGTTCTTTTACGGAGGCTTGGTCCGTAAAAAGAACATGCTGTCGGTGCTGCAGCAGTGCATGATGGCCGTGGGCCTGTTGACCCTTCAATGGGTCGCCTTCGGCTACAGCCTGTCCTTCGGACCCGATAAAGGGGGCTGGATAGGGGACCTGTCATGGGCCTGGCTGAAGGGCGTCGGGCAGGACCCCAACGCCGATTACGCGGCCACCATCCCGCACCTGGCTTTCATGATCTTCCAAATGATGTTTGCCTTGATCACCCCCGCGTTGATCATCGGCGCTTTCGCCGAGCGCATGAAGTTCTCGGCCTATTGCCTCTTTATTCTGGTGTGGGCGACCCTGGTCTATGATCCGGTGTGCCACTGGGTCTGGGGCGTTGGGGGCTTTATCCGAAAAATGGGGGCATTGGATTTCGCCGGAGGGACGGTCGTTCATATCAATGCCGGCGTAGCCGCCCTGGCGGCCGCTCTGGTACTGAAGAAGCGCGTCGGCTACCCCCACAAAATGTCTCCTCCGCACAACCTGCCTTTTGCCGTCCTGGGGGCGGGGCTCCTGTGGTTCGGCTGGTTCGGGTTTAACGCCG
>MGUR01000035.1:1046-6544 GCA_001800075.1 Elusimicrobia bacterium RIFCSPLOWO2_01_FULL_59_12 | reverse complement strand
CGGGGCTCCGGGGCCCTGCGGCAGGTAGGGCGAGCCGCTTTCGCGGAAGGGCTGATGAAACGTTTCCGACCAGGGAATGCGAAAGTCCGAGTTTTGTTTTCCGATATTGGACGGGTATTCCAGGGAAACCGTCATCACGGGCGTGGATCCCGAGCCGAGCATGTCCCGCACGGCCGCTCGCGCGGCGTCCCCCGGTTCGGGCGCCTGGTCCCAGAAAAAGAGCAGGATCTTGTCCACTTCCCTGAGCACCGCGTCGCTCAGCGGATCTTTTTCCGCGGGAATCTGGACGAGGGTGAAATCGTAATGGTCTTTCAGAACGCCGAGGAGCGAGGGGAGCAGCGGCAGCAGGCCGCTTTTGAGCGCCTGCGGGTGAAACGACAGAATTTCCAGGCCGCAGGGATGCGTGACGATGGAACGATGCAGAGCCGAGAAATCCTGGACGTCTTCTTCGCGAAACAGGGCTTCCGTCGGGAGCGGCGGATGCAGCCCCAGGGCCTGGGCGATGTCGCCGCTGCGCGGGCTCAAGTCCAGCAGGAGCACTTTGCGCCGGGTTTGCTCCACCAAAGCGATCGACAAGTTGACCGCCGAAAGGATCGTCGCCTCCCGCGGCAGCCCGGGCACCATCGCGATCAGTTGAGGCTCTTTGGTGCGTTCTTGAGGCGGATGGAATGAAACGGCCAGGCGGCGGGACAGCGCGCGCGACAAGCTGATCCCGACCAGCGGGTGGGCTTCCAGGATGGCGTCAAAATCATGCTTGCTCAGGAGAAGAAATTCGCACGGGGTGTCCAGGATGACGTTGAACTCCTGCGGCTCGCCGGTCAGGAGGGAGAGTTCGCCGACCGCGTCGCCCCGTCCCAGATACGCCATGGTTTTTTCTTCTTTGACCGTCTGGGTGGTGACGCGCACCCGTCCGGAACGGATCAGGTAGAGCCCGTCCACCGGGTCGTCTTCGCGAAGGAGGATGGCGCCTTTTTCATGGCTGACGGTCTTTAAACGCTCCACCAGCTTGCCCAGGACTTCTTCTCCCAGCGCGCCGAAGATCGGATTGCGCTTGAGAAAGTAAAGCCCTTGCAGGCGCGCCTGCGGGTCAATCGGCATGCATCACCTCTTGTCATTCCCGCGAAGGCGCGCACGCCACGCTGCAGGCGCGCCCGCCCCGTTGTGTGGAGGGCGGGGATCCAGTGGCGTTAACGACGCTGGATCCCCGCTAACGGCATGCGGGGATGACGGGGAAGTCTTAGTGTCGTATAATTCCATCGTCATGAGCGTGAAATTTCAGGCGGTTCGAGGAACCCACGATCTCCTCCCGGACCAGACGGCGCACTTCCAGCAATTGGAAGCCCGGGCCCGTGCCCTCTTCGGCCAGTTCGGTTTTCACGAGATCCGCACGCCGACCTTCGAGGCGCTGGAGCTGTTCCACCGGTCCCTGGGCGAAACCACCGACATCGTCGAAAAAGAGATGTATGTCTTCGAAGACCGCGGGGGCCGGAAGCTCGCCCTGCGGCCGGAAGGGACCGCCGGTGTCGTGCGCGCTTTCATCGAACATCATTTAGCCCAAACGAATCCAGTTTGCAAGCTGTTTTATATCGGGCCGATGTTCCGCGCGGAGCGTCCTCAGGCGGGGCGCTACCGGGAATTCTGGCAGATCGGGGCGGAATATTTCGGGAACCCCTACCCGGAAGCGGATGCCGAGCTCCTGCTGATGGTGCAGACGCTCTACCGGGCGCTGGGGTTAACGGATGTCCAGTTCAAGTTGAACAGCCTGGGGGACGCGACCTGCCGTCCGGTGTACCGCCGGGCCCTCACGGATTATTTGGAAGCGGAGAAACCGGGGCTTTGCGAGGACTGCGTTCGGCGCATGGCCAAGAATCCCTTCCGGATCCTGGACTGCAAGATCGACGGCCCGCGGTTGAAGAATCTGCCGACGATCGACAGCTTCTGGTGCGGCGACTGCCGGATTCACTTCAAGGCGGTCACGTCTCTTTTGGAAAAGGCCGGAGGGCAGTATGTCTTCACGCCGCGGTTGGTGAGGGGGCTGGATTATTACACCCGGACGGTGTTTGAAGTGAGCACGTCCTCGCTGGGAGCTCAGGACCCTCCCTCCAGTGCGTCCAAGGAGGAGGGCCTAGCTTCCAAACAAGAAAGGTCGCAAGGCGCCCTCGCCGCCGGGGGCCGCTACGACACGCTGGTGAAACAGATCGGCGGGCCGGACGTTCCGGCGCTGGGGTTTGCGCTGGGCAGCGAGCGCACGCTGGACGCGCTCAAGGCGGCTAAGACGCAACCCGCAGCCTCTCGGGGTGTCCTGGTGTTCGTCGCCGCGCAGGGCGAAGAGACGGTCCCCGCAGCTTTTCAGTTGCTTCAGGAACTACGCTCCAATCCTCAATTAGGCGAGCGGCATATTTCGGTGGAAGGCGGATTTTTTCAAAAGAAACTGGGCGCTCAATTAACCCTTGCGGATCGCTTGGATGCCCGTTATTGTGTGATTATGGGGCAGGATGAATTGGAAAAAGGCGAGATCACTTTCCGTTCTCTCAAAGAGAGCACTCAAACACGCATTCCGCGGCAAAAGCTCATTTCGCACCTCCTAGACGTTATCCCCGCGGAAGCGGGGATCCAGCCATGACTAAAACTGGATTCCCCGCCGACGGCTGCGGGGAATGACGAAACATGCGTAAAACCCACTGGGTCAGCCTCTCCCTCGCGCTGGTCATCGCCGCTTTTTTCGCCGCGCTCGAACAGCGCCGGGGCCATTATTACATCTCTCCGCAGCCGCCGATCCCCATCCCCGAAGTGAAGGGACCGGGTGACGAAATAGAGACGTTTGATCAGAAAATCGCTCTTATCATGCACCGCATGGAACTGGCTGCCTATGATGTCCGATTCAAGTTCCGCGGGAAGCAAATGCCGCACCCGGATATCGTGATCATTGCCATAACGGCCGAGTCTCTCAAGGAATTGAAACTCTGGCCATGGCCGCGCAGTATCCATGCGCGTCTGGTTCGCACGCTGGCGCATGCGCCTCCGGAAGCCCTGCTGTTCGATATATTTTTTATCGAACCGTATACCGGGGATCCCGCTGGTGATAAAGTCTTGGCCCAATTGACCAAAAGATACCCTTGGGTCGTACACAGCTTTTATTACGAACCTTCCGAGGGTCCCATTCGGAATCTTGTCCTCCCTTATCCGGAGTTATTGGAAGCCAGTGATAATCTGGGTTATTCCAATGCAGCCATTGATGAAGATGGCACCCTGCGTCATGCCTGGCCTCAGCGTGTTGTGCAGGATCAGACCTTGAATTTTCTGTCGGTCGTGGGAGCTGGACTGTACTTGAAGAAGACGCCGGAAGAGCTGTTGGCGAAGGTGCCGCTGGATAAGCGCGAGCGTCTGTTGGTGCATTTCACCGGGAAGGAGTTCACCTATCCATACATCGCGTATCACGATTTGTTGTCCGGAAAAGTAGGAGCCAAAGATTTGGCTGGCAAGATTGCGTTGGTGGGGTCGGCGGCCACCGGGACGTTCGATCATTATCCCACGCCTTTGTCCAAATTCATGCCCGGCGTGGAGTTTCACGCCAACGTGATCGACAACTTAATCCGGATGAACGCGCTGAAGAATGTCGATTTAAACGTCACCTACGCCGCGATTGCGGCGCTTGGACTTTTCTGCGGGTTCATACTGGCACGCCTTCCCGCTTGGGCAGGCGCGCTATGGGCGTTAGGCGCGGGCCTGGTGTATTTCATTGTCACCCAGTGGGCGTTCGTCGCGAAAAATCTCGCATTCGATATGGCCGGACCGCTCGCCACGCTGGGCGGAGGGTATGTGGCCATCGTCATCCATCGATTTTTTACCGAAGAGCGCGAGAAGCGCATGGTCAAAAGCTTCTTTTCCCAGCAGGTCTCCAGCGAGCTGCTGGAGGTGCTCATGAAAGATCCCGGGGTTCTCAAGAAGGGGGGAGAACGGCGCGAGATGACCGCCTTCTTTTCCGACGTGGCGGGATTTACCTCGATTTCGGAGCGGCTGGAGCCGGAGGATCTGGTGACGCTTCTCAACAGGTACCTCACGGCCATGACCGAAGTGATTTTCGAGCATGGCGGCTATCTTGATAAGTACATGGGCGACGGCATCATGGCGTTCTGGAACGGCCTGCTCAAACAACCCGACCATGCGGAAGAAGCCTGCCGCTGCGCGCTCAAAAGCATGCGCCGCTTAAAGGAGCTGAACGAAGACCTGAAAAGCCGCGGCCTGGCTCAGTTGAGCGCGCGCATCGGCATCAACACCGGCGCGATGGCGGCCGGCTACATGGGGTCCTCGCAGAAAAAGCAGTACACGATCATGGGCGACAATGTGAACCTGGCGTCCCGCCTGGAAGGGGCCAACAAGGCCTTCGGCAGTTCCATCATGATCAGCGAGTTCACCTGCGACAGCGTCGCGGACCTCTTCGAAGTGCGCTTTCTGGACATCATCCGCGTTCCGGGCAAGGCCCGGCCCGTCAAAACCTACGAGCTGCTCGGGGAAAAAGGCGCGGTCAACGGGGTCTGGTCGCAGGTTCTGCCGGTGTACCATCAAGCCATTCAGGAATTCGGGGCCCAGCAGTTCCAAAGCGCCAAGATTAAATTCCTTGAAGTTTTGGGGATCTTGGGACATGATAAACCCTGTGAAACGTATATCCAGCGCGCGGACGCTTTTATCGCGGCTCCTCCCGGCAAAGGCTGGGACGGCGTGTTCGAATTGAAAACGAAATAACATGGACATCTTCTGGCGCCTGATCCTGGCACATTTCGTCGCGGACTTCACCTTCCAAACCAATCACATCGCCAATTGGAAGCGCGAAAGCCGGTGGGGGATGGTCGTTCACGTGCTGACGCACCCGGTCACCTACGTCGCGTTCACCTGGCCGTATTTATCCATGCCGTGGGTGCAGACCCGGTGGTTCCATCTGGATGGCTGGGTCTGCATCGGGTTTCTGGCGCTGTTTCACTGGCTGGAGGACGAGTGGCGGGTGTGGTCCATCCAGAAAACCGGCAGCCCCGACAGCACCAAATTTTTCCTCTGGGACCAGGTCGTTCACATCGCCATGCTCCTGGCGTTCTCGCCCGCCCAGTCGAACGCCCAGCCGGAAACGTGGGTCTTTGTGGCGCTGTGCGCGGTCCTCTTGGCGCACTTCACCTCGGTGCTGATTTACTTCCTGGAAAACGACGTCTGGGGCCGCTCCGAAGTTCTGGAAAAGAGAAAGTACCACTACATCGGGGAGCGCTTCATCGGGGCCGGGCTGTTCCTCCTGCCCGGGGCGTGGTTTCTCTTGGCGTTGGGCTGGCTGGGCTGGATCTTCTTCGTTCACTACCGCCGCGCCCAGGAACGTACCTGGATCAACCTGGTGGTCGGCAACGGCGCCGTCGTCTTCCTCGGCCTCCTCACCCGCGGCCTGCTTTCCTAAACATTACAGTCACTTTGGTACAATCACCGGGAGTCGTGATTGTGCCCGTAGCTCAGCTGGATAG
>MGUR01000035.1:691-756 GCA_001800075.1 Elusimicrobia bacterium RIFCSPLOWO2_01_FULL_59_12 | reverse complement strand
ATGATGGCGAAATGCCCCACCCGATCAAACGGCAAATAGTCTCCATTCCATACGATGCCGTTGTG
>MGUR01000035.1:0-676 GCA_001800075.1 Elusimicrobia bacterium RIFCSPLOWO2_01_FULL_59_12 | reverse complement strand
CACGGTTGGAGGATGTTCGTTGCCAGCAAGGATCAAAATAATCGCCGCCAGCAGAATCAAAAAGGCAAAAAGAAAATTACTGGTCCACACGGCATAGCCCACAAGTAAAAGCGCCACAACAGACATCACAATATACCAGCGCGGCCCCCGCTCATGACGTTCATACGCCGGCGTTTCCCACACAAACGCATCCTGCATCTCTGCCATGCGTTGCTCGTACTCTGGGCTGATCATACGAGGATAGTGTACCACGCCTGACCTTGATGATGGGAGAGGCGAAAAAATCCTTATCCTGCCGCCTTCTGCACGATACAAGTCATCCATATGCTCTTTCGCCTCGGATCTTTGTCCTCCGTATACGATAACACTGTCCCAAATTCTGTGCGGAGCAGTGTGATAAGCTCCCCCTTCGTCCAATGAGCGCGGTGTCTGATGTGCATTCCCGGATAATCTTTTTTTGTTTCAAATCCTTCTGTAGCACGACGACTCCGCGTCGTTGAGATAACGATATGTCCCTTAGGCTTCAGTAGTTTTTTGATTCTTCTCAAGAGCAGGGGTGCATCATTCTTGGGAAACAGATGAATAAACGCGTCCAAAATGATCGCATTATACTTTTTTGATATGGCCATCTCCATAATGTTGCCGGTAGACACGCGTGCGTTGGGAACGTTCTTCT
>MGUR01000034.1:1287-7921 GCA_001800075.1 Elusimicrobia bacterium RIFCSPLOWO2_01_FULL_59_12 | reverse complement strand
GGACCAACCTCTTTAAGGAAGGGAAGTTTCCGGAGGGGACCTGGGAGGCCAGGTATCAGCGCGGGGGGACGTGTATCCTGGATGGGGTCAGGCGTGAGAAAACGAGAGTTGTACGACGAACGTCCCACTCTTTCATGCCTGACCCTAATTCTCGGATTCACCTGAGCATATATTAAGTAATTGACAAATATGTCAATTACCCCTATCATTGAAGCGCCTTCGGTGCGGTCGCCGGGCGTCCGGCGACCGTTTTACCGATGGCCATCGCTGCGATGAGAGATAAGGAGGGCGAAGGTGCCACTCCCAAGCTTTGAAATCAGGGAATTGTTTCACCTCAATTTCCTTCGATATTTAAGCAGTAAATTGTCCCAGCGTCGTTATGCGGTGAAGGGGGGAATCTGTTTGCGGTTCTTTCACCGCTCCCCGCGGCTTTCTGAAGACATTGACCTGGATATACACCCCCAGGTCAACGTGAATACGCTGGGAAAAATTGTCGATACGATATTGGGAAGCCGTGGATTTGTAAGCAATTTTATTCCGCGAGGGGTCGTCAGCTTGGATTTCAGAAAACCGAAGCAAACGAATACGGCCCAAAAGTGGAAAATAGAACTTCTCATGGGCAGCGCCGTCACCTCCACTAAAATTGAATTCAGCAGGCGGGCGGGGAAGATAAACGATTTGCAAGGAACTCCTAGCCCGGAGTTATTAAGTCATTACAAAATGGTGCCCTTTGCGGCTAAATATTACGGCGCTGAAGAAATGACCGTGCAAAAGATAGCGGCCCTTTCAGCGGTCAATCGCAATGCCGTAAGGGATTTATTCGACCTTCATCATTTATTTTATTCTCTGGACGTTGACCCGCAAGAGATCAGGAATCATATAGATAGTCAGACTATCGATAGGGCCGACGCCAAGGTGGCGACATTTACCCACCGGGACTTTCAAGAGCAAGTCAGCCCCTTCTTGCCGGAATCCCTGGCAGTCATGTACGAAGAAAATGACAACTTTCAAAAGTTAAAAGACGACGTTCAGGTAAAGCTGATTGAGATGATTTCATGAACCAATCAGCCGCTGCGCTCATACAACTTATCCATAAACACGATCTCCGAATCTTCAACACATCGGACATCATTACATTGGGCCGCATGTCATCCGGAGGGGCCACGCAGGCATTGAGCCGTCTTGCCGATAAAGGGATCCTTGCGCGCCTTAAGAGGGGGCTCTGGGCCAATCTTCTCATGAAGAGCATCCATCCTTATGAAGCGGTTCCTTTTTTGGCAGCTCCTTGGCCGGCCTATATTTCTCTCTATAGCGCTCTGGCAGATTACGGATTGATCGCGGAGATCCCTCAAATCGTTTATGGCGTTTCGCCGGCACCGACGGCCACTTATAAAACCTTTATGGGGTCATTTCGCATTCATCATTTACCTGCCCATTTGATGTGGGGTTACGAAATGAAGAAGTCCGGGACAGGCGGCTATCTGATGGCCGAGCCAGAAAAGGCATTTCTTGATTTAGCTTATCTGGCTCTTACCCCAAGGTCTTCACTCCAGTTGCCGTACAAGCGCGCCCGGCGGTGGCGTTTAAACCACCCAAAACTACGAATGTACACTCTGCGCTTTGGGTATAAGCCACTCAAGGAATATATACGGAGGACGATTCCTAATATTTTTGCCGGGGTGCGTTGACCCCCTGCCTTTTGATATTCTTACGTCTATGACCGACAAGACCCCCAACGGATTGAACCGGTACAGCCGCGTGATCACCCAGGGCATCGATCGCGCGCCGGCGCGGGCGATGCTCAAGGCCATGGGCCTGGATGATGAGGCCCTCTCCAGGCCCATCATCGGCGTGGCCAACACCTGGATCGAGACCATGCCCTGCAACATCCACCTCCGCCATCTGGCGGAGAAGGTCAAAGAGGGCGTGCGCGCGGCGGGCGGCACGCCGATGGAATTCAACACGATCGCGATCTCCGACGGCGTCACGATGGGCACCGAAGGCATGAAAACCTCCCTGATCAGCCGGGAAGTGATCGCCGATTCCATCGAACTGACGGGACGCGGCTATTTCTTTGACGGGATCGTGGCGCTTTCGGGATGCGACAAGACCATCCCCGGCACCGTGATGGCCCTGGCGCGGCTCGACCGGCCGGGGCTGATGCTCTACGGCGGTTCGATCATGCCCGGGACCTTCCAGGGCCATGACGTGACCATCCAGGACGTTTTTGAAGCGGTGGGCGCCTGCAGCGCGGGAAAGATGTCCGAAGCGCAGCTGCAGGACCTGGAAAACCACGCCTGTCCGGGCGCGGGGGCGTGCGGCGGGCAATTTACGGCCAACACGATGGCGATGGCCTTTGAATTTCTGGGCATCTCGCCCATGGGAAGCGCCAGCGTTCCCGCGGTGGACCCGCAGAAAGATCTGGTCGCCTTTCAAACCGGCGAACTTATCATGAATTTGATCCGCAAGAACATCACCCCGCGGATGATCATGACCCGCGCCGCCTTCGAGAACGCCATCATGGGCGTGGCGGCGTCCGGCGGGTCCACCAACAGCGTCCTGCACCTCTTGGCCTGCGCGCATGAGGCCGGCGTGAAGCTCTCCATCGATGATTTCGACAAGATCAGCGCCAGGACCCCTCTTCTGGCGGACTTGAAGCCGGGCGGCAAATACGTGGCCAACGACCTTTACCGGGCGGGGGGGATCCGCCTTCTGGTGAAACGATTGTTGGACGCGAAGAAGTTAAATGAAAAAGCCCTGACGGTGACCGGCCGGACGATCGGTGAAGAGGCGCGGGAAGCCTCCGAGACCGCCGGCCAGAAAGTTGTCCGTCCACTGTCCGACCCGATCACGGCCACCGGCGGGTTGGTGATATTGAAAGGGAACCTCGCGCCCGAAGGCTGCGTGCTGAAGGTGGCCGGCCACAAATTTTCCAAATTCACGGGCCCGGCCAAAGTCTTTGACTGCGAGGAAGACGCCTTCGCCGCCGTCCAAGCCCGGCGCATCAAAGCGGGGGACGTGGTGGTGATCCGCTATGAAGGCCCGCGCGGCGGGCCGGGCATGCGCGAGATGCTGGGCGTGACCGCCGCGCTGGCGGGAGAAGGGCTGGTTGAATCCGTGGCGCTGTTGACCGACGGCCGGTTCTCCGGCGCGACCCACGGCCTGATGGCCGGCCACGTGGCCCCCGAAGCCTTCGTGGGCGGCCCGATCGCGGCGCTCAAAAACGGGGACAGGATCACCTTTGACATCGACAAACGCAGGCTGGATGCCGCGCTGTCCGCCGCCGAGATCAAAAGCCGCCTGAAAAAGTGGAAACCACCGAAGCCCCGCTACGCCACCGGCGTCATGGCCAAATACGCCCGGACTGTTTCCTCCGCTTCCATCGGCGCCATCACGAATTAAAACCCCTTCTCCCGTCCGCAGGATGGGAGAAGGATGGGATGAGGGCCCTCACCCCACCCCTCTCCCATGCTTCGCACGGGCGAGGGTGATAGAAAACAAATGGACAAAGCCGAAGTCTCCGCCGTTCTTGAAGAGATCGGGACCCTTCTCGAGTTGAAGGGGGAAAACCCCTTCAAGTCGCGCGCCTACCACAACGCCTCCCGCATCATCGCCGGCCTGGACCAGGACCTCGGCGCGCTCGTCCAGGAAAAAAAACTCACCACGATCAAGGGCATCGGCGAGGGCTTGAGCGAAAACATCACGATCCTATACACGACGGGACGTCTGCCCTACTACGAAGACCTTCAGAAGTCCATGCCGCCCGGCCTGCTCGACATGATCCGCATCCAGGGCGTCGGCCCCAAGCGCGCCAAAATCCTCTACGACCAATTGAAAATCAAAGACATCCCGGGGCTGGAGAAAGCGGCGAAAGAAGGCCGGATCGCCCAGCTCGAAGGATTCGGCGAGAAATCCCAGGAAAATATTTTGAAGGGGCTCCGGTTTTTATCGAAACATGCCGAGCAGCACCGCTATGATGAAGCCTGGGCCGCGGCGGAAGCTGTCCTCGCGGAGATGAAAAAGGCGCCGAACGTGAAGCGGCTGTCGATTTGCGGAAGCTTGCGGCGGCGCCGGGAGATCATCCGCGACATCGACGTGCTGGCAAGCGCCAAAAACGCCAAGCCGGTGATGGATCACTTCGTAAAGATGCCGGGCGTGGAACGGGTCTTGGGCGAAGGGGACACCAAATCGAGCGTTTTAACGAAAGATGGCTTTCAGGTGGATTTGCGAGTGGTGGATGACGCGGACTACCCCTTCGCCCTGCATTATTTCACCGGCAGCAAGGAACACAACATCGCGGTCAGGCATCTGGCCAACACAAAGGGACTCAAATTAAGTGAATACGGTCTCTTCCGGCATGAGACTCAGCGCATCCCCTGCAAAGACGAGACGGAGCTCTTCAAGAAACTGGGGATGGACTATCTCCCGCCGGAGATGCGGGAGGACCGCGGCGAGATCGATCTCGCCCTGCGCCACAAAGTTCCCAAGCTCATCGAGCCGGACGATATCCGGGGCGCGTTCCATGTCCACAGCACCTGGAGCGACGGCCGCGCGGAGCTGGAGGACATGATCGCGGCCGCCCAGGGCCTGGGATGGGAGTATGTGGGGATCTCGGACCATTCCAAGTCGGCCGCTTACGCCCACGGCCTGAGCGAAGACCGGGTGCGCCAGCAGGGCAAGGCGATCGAGGCGTTCCGGAAGAAGTTCAAGATCCACATCTTCTGGGGAACGGAGTGCGACATTTTGAAGGACGGCTCGCTCGATTACAGCGATTCGGTGTTGGCGAATTACGATTTCGTCATCGCGTCGGTGCATTCCCACTTCACTTTGAGTGAAGCCGACATGACCCGGCGGATCACCCAAGCCCTGCGCAACAAATACGTCACGATCCTCGGCCACCTGACCGGCCGCCTGCTTCTGGAGCGGGAGCCCTACGCGGTGGACCCGGCGGAGGTCCTGGAGGTCGCGGCGGCCGAAGGGGTCGCCGTAGAGCTCAACGCCAGCCCGCACCGCTTCGATATCGATTGGCGGATGCTCCCGATGGCGAAGGAAAAGGGCGTCAAGGTCAGCATCAACCCCGACGCCCACAGCGTCCCCGGCTTAAACGTGGTCCCGTTCGGCGTCGGCATCGCCCGCAAGGGCTGGTTGACTAAAGAAGATGTCATCAACGCCCTTCCGCTGAAACAGATCACTTTTTGGCTCAGGAAGCGCCGTTAAAATTGCCCTTGATTCATAGTTATGGCACATGTATTATGCATATAGGCGCCTCCCCATGAAACGAACGACCATTGTCCTGCCGCCTGAGTTGAAGACCCGTGCCATGAAGCGCGCCCGGAACAGGGGCATTTCTCTGGGCAAGCTTATCCGCGAATCATTGGAGGAAACCCTGAAACAGTCCGCCCGCTCATCTGGAGAAGACCCTTTCTTTGCAGATAAAGCCGTGTTTCGGGGACGTGCTCCGCGCGACCTTTCAAAAAACCACGACAAATACCTTTACGGCGAGTAAGCGTGCTCTTCATCGATACCGGTCCTCTGTTGGCGCGTTACCACGGCGGAGACCAGTATCATGCGCAAGCCGTCCGTTTATGGGACAAGATCCAGCGAGAGAAACTCATTTGTCTGACAAGCAATCTTGTTTTGAATGAAGTGTTCACCCTTTTGGGCCGCCGCATGGGGCACCGTTTTGCGGGGGAGCGCGCCCGGGGCATCTATTTTTCCGAACGGCTTACCATCGTTCGATCCACCCACGAAGACGAGCTGGAAGCCTTGGCGCTTTTTGAAAAGTTCGCCGATCAAAAGATTGGTTTCACCGACTGCGTATCGTTTGTTTTGATGCGGAAAAAAAGGCTGACGCAGGCCTTTTCTTTCGACAGCCATTTTGAGCGCGCCGGCTTCCGCCTTTGGTCGTGATCCCATGAACTATGCCGGCGCCTTTGTCGCCAAGCTGATCCCGCTCCTGCGCAAGCAGTGGCCGAACCCGCGCTGCGAGGTGAATCACGCCAACCCGCTGGAGCTCATGGTCGGGGTGATCCTCTCCGCCCAATCCACCGACAAACGCGTCAACGAACTGACCCGGGCCCTGTTTAAAAAATACCGCACGCCCCAGGATTATGTCGATGTCGGCCCGGCGGAGCTGGAACGGGATATCCGCCCGGCGGGTTTTTTTCGTTCCAAGACAAAATCGATCCAAGGGGCCTGCCAGGTTTTAGTCGAGCAATTCGGCGGGAAGATGCCGAAGACGATGGAGGACCTGCTGGAACTGCCGGGGATCGGGCGCAAGAGCGCCAACGTGATCCTGGGCGCCGCGTTCGGGATCGCCTCCGGGATCGTGGTCGACACCCACATGATCCGGCTGGCCAACCGCTTTCAATTGTCGAAATCCGAGGATCCTGTGAAAATCGAGGAGGATCTCACCGCCGTGGTGCCGAAGAAAGATTGGATTTATTTTTCGCAGGCGATGGTCCTGCACGGCCGCTACATTTGCGTCGCGCGCAAGCCCCGCTGTTTCGAATGCCAGATGGTCAAGATCTGCCCGTTCTCCGATAAAGTCTTCGAGCCGCCGAACGGCGAAGAACCCACCGAACGAAAGACGATCACAGGCGTTCCGATAAATCTAAGAAGTTAACCTCACCCC
>MGUR01000034.1:0-1277 GCA_001800075.1 Elusimicrobia bacterium RIFCSPLOWO2_01_FULL_59_12 | reverse complement strand
GGTGGCCCCGCGTTCAGCGGGGACGGGTGAGGCGTCGTTAAGCGTTTACTTTGCTGAGGGCCGGTTTATCCAGCAGGTCCAGCAGGTCCGCCAGGCTGTGGCGGATGCCGGTGAAGGTCGGGGTGTCCTTGAGGGTGTAGGCGCTGGCTTTGCTTTCGCGGAGATCCATCACCAGATCCAGAAAATCCTTCGGTTCGTCGCTTTCAAACGCGAGCACAAACTCCTGATCATCCAGCCCGTAGGAGTAGGTCGTGTTGATCTTGACCGACGGGTATTTGTGCCCGAACGCGATATGCTCGGTCATCGCTTCCTGGCGGGTTTTCTTGTCGAGTCTGTACCACTCCCGGGTCTTGATGAAGGGGTAGATAAACGCGTATTTGCAGAGCCCCGGAACGATGTGCAGGCGGTCCCCTTCCTGGCCTTCATGCGAATGTTGGTCGACATAAATGGAGCGGCGGGTCATCGAGAGATAGGAATAGGCGACATTCAAATATTTTCCGACGCCGGCGTTGGCGGCCCGGGCGCTCATTTCTTCAAATTCTTCGAGATGGTAGCCGATGCGCCAGATGAAAAAGTCGGCGTCCGCGCGCATGCCCATCAAGCTGTAGGCGTTCAGGATCAGCCGGTCCTTGTAGGACTCGATGGCTTCGCGAAACTCCGCCTTGCCCCGGGTCCTTTCGGACTCGCTCAAGCGGCGCCAAACCGGGTCGAGTTTAAAGAACCGGAAACTGACGAATTGTTGACGGTCGGGGATGATTTCCACGGGTGGAATTATACTAAAATGCGCCTACCCTCAGATGGAGACGACAATCCGCGCTCGCAGGACGTTCGCCGCGTTTATGGAGCAGTCCCTTTACGGGCCGGAGGGGTATTACGCGTCCGGCCGGGCCCGGTCGGGACGGGAGGGGGATTACTTCACGGCCCCGGATGTGGGGCCGGCGTTCGGCCGGCTCTTGGCTGAAATTTTCAAGAGCTGGCAGCTGAAGCTGAGCATCACGCCGTTCCAAGTTGTAGAGGTGGGGTCCGGGGAAGGCGCGCTGGCCAAAAGCCTCAGTGAAGATTTTCCATACATCGCCATCGAACGCAGCGCCTCCCGCCGGCAAAAACTGGAGAGCGACGGATTCACCGTTTTGTCGAGCGTAGAGGAACTGGCGGAGCGGCCCGTGTCAGGCTGCCTTTTCGGCAATGAACTTCTGGACGCGTTCCCGGTGCACCGCGTGAGAATGCGGAATGGGAAATTGGAAGAAGCTTATGTGGAGGTGCCTCACCCCCCAGCC
>MGUR01000033.1:6771-9693 GCA_001800075.1 Elusimicrobia bacterium RIFCSPLOWO2_01_FULL_59_12 | reverse complement strand
AGCTCCGGTGTGGCCTTGATTGAGCAGCAAAGCTTCATCAAACCGGCTGTGGGCCCGGTCATACGTCCCCTGGTGATAGAAAAGCCAGCCCAGTTCCGCGAGCAGGTCCGGATTTTGCGGTTCGAGCGCCCTGGCTGATTCCAGCGCGGCAATCGCCCGTCCGTATCGCCCCAACTCGCGGGAGACCGCGGCCAAGTCCAGCCAAGCCGCCGCGGCGCCGGGGTCCGCTTTAACCAAACGTTCGTAAAACGCGGCCGAGCGGGAGAGCCGCCCCTGCCGGTAAAGCGCCCGCGCGCCTTCCAGGGTCGGCGGCGCCTCGGTCGCGCCATACGCGGATCCCAGCAACATGAAGCTCGCGATGATAAGTGAGGTGATTGTTCTCAAAGGCAGTTCATAACCCGAGGGGACGTAGCTGCTTAACTGCTTTTTCGGCACAGCTTGAAACCAATAGGAAGTTAAGCAGGAACGTCCCCTGGAAACTGGAAACTGGAAACAATTAAGAGCCCGGTGACCTTTTTCGGGTCTTAGGCCGGCCCCAGTTCTGCGAGCGGCTCCTCCGGCCTGGCCGCCGCCGAAGCGGGTCAAGCGGTTGGCCTCGCTGACGGCGCGCGTGACCGACATGCGGCTCGCCGCGCGACGCGGTGTGGCCGACCCCGGATTCGGCATGCCGGCGCCTCTCCTGCCCCCGCATAGCCAGAAGCCTCTTCGCCTTCCTGTGCCCGCCTCTTTTCCTGCGCGTTTGACCCGACATGGCAACCTCCCACCCGAAATTCTTACATTTGAACTTTCACCGCGACGATTTTGGATGGCGCATGAGCGCCCTTGATGATCCATTGTCCCGTTGGGCCACACCCTAACGGTGACCCGCAATCATCCTACGGGTCAAACCCCGGTCCCACGGTCCCCCCTCGACTTGGCTCCCGCCATTCGGCACTACATCCTTACCCTGCCGCCGTCCAAGCACCACAGCCCTATTGGTGATCGCCACTGGATGAGACTCGTCAGGATCCGCGATCACGCGCGCCAACTGGAAGAATTTAATCGGCTGAAAAACCGCACGAACCTCCTCATTCGACTTTAAGCACTTCCAGGAACCGCTGCTTCTCCCCTAGCAATCGGATATAACCCTCGGCTTCCAGTTCCTTCAACATCTTCTGAATAGCGGGATCGGAGAGTTTGTATTGATACCCGCGCGGGTTAATCAAACCGTGGAATTCCTCCCTTGTCCAATAGCGCATGCCTTCGTGGAAGAACCGACCGAATCCGGCAAGCACGATGTCTTTGATTGCCGGTCCATCGACCCTATGGGGTCGCTTCATCGGATCCAAGATCTGCAAGTACACGTCATCTCGGTAGAAGAGTTTGATATACCCTTCACCTTCCAGTTCTTTCAGCACCTTCTGAACGTAGGGATCGGACACGCGGATGTCTTCCTTATTAAACTTAATGGTTCTAGCCAACTCCTCCTTCGTCCAGCTCCAAGCGCCATCTCCGTAACAGCGTTGCATACAAGCGTGCAAAAGCTCTTTAAATCTATTTTTGTCCATACAAAACATCCCCGGTCCTAAGGTCGATGATCTTCGAAGCCTGAATTGTCCCGTTTCCTGCTCGGAGGATGAGCCCTTTGAGCCCTTCGTGAGCCCTTTCGCCCGGATCCTGCCGTCGTGGATGTCCGGTTTGTCCTGTTTTTGTCCTGTTTGGGCGACCTGCCCAATGTCCCCTTTCTGTCCCCAAGGCATTATCTGCTCTGTCACCCAGCTTTCGTCGAGGAATCGACAGATTACGGAAAAAAATCGACAGATTATCGATAGATTAAGGCTTGGGCTCTTTCAGTGTGTACCGCGTAGTGCGCCCTTTCCCTTCCTGCTTTAGTAGCCCTAGATCGACCAGATCGTTCAAGTCTCGATGAATCGTATCGTAAACGATTCCAAATTTCTTCACACCCCAACCACTGGTGACACTTCCGGCCTTCAGAATTTGCGCTAGGATCACCTTCTGGCGTTTACTCAACTGAGCTTCGATCGTGGGGGTCACCAGGATCGGGGCCTTGGGCGCTCGCAGGCGGTCGATGTTCTCTCCGGGTCCAGGGAATGTGACTTGGAAATAGCCGGTGTCGGTCCCGTAAAGCGGCTGGTCCAGACCGTGATCAAGCATCTGCTGACGCATCCGCTTAAAACCGCTGCCGCGTTCTTCGATCCGGTGGAAGAAGGACAAACACTGCGCCAGGACGGGGTTGCGCGAACAAGGACGGTATTTTCCCTTGCGAAGGCTGGCCAAGGTGATCGGCGCGGGCGGAAGCCCAGGGCTTGAAATCACCACGCGGTCCGAGAAGACCTCGAGCATGATTTTTCGACCCGCATCCTCGTATTGTCTATGTGTCCGGCGTTCACCAGGGCCTCACGAAGCCCTTCGACAGGGTATTCGTCCAGCCGCACGCGATTCAGACCAACGATGCGCATCGGGTGGCGGGTATTGCGATCAATAAATACGATGGCGCGCTCAATGGCCAGCGGCATAGGGGCCCGAATGTCCTCATGGTCTCGCGGGTCACCGTCAGGCTCGGTACTTCGATAGGCATCCGCGAGAATTCGGCATTGCGGAAAGACAGCCGAGGGATCTTTCGCCAAAAGCACGATGCCGCCGGCCGTCGCATAGTGCTCGCCTGAATCCGGGTCATGCCACACCAATCCACGCAGAGTGGTACCGGCGAGAAGGTCGCTCTCAGCGAGATCGTCTACTTTGCGTTGTTCAGAAGCAGCGATCAAGCGGCGAATGACTCCGTGGTCGAGATCCTGCCATCGGATCCGATTGAGTGGCCTGGATTCAAAGGTTGAGGTGGCCTCAATTGTCTGCGCGGCAATCTCGTTTTCGTCACTGGTCGGCGCAATCGCAAATTGGTCTCGCAGAAGCTTCACCAGCGCC
>MGUR01000033.1:0-6756 GCA_001800075.1 Elusimicrobia bacterium RIFCSPLOWO2_01_FULL_59_12 | reverse complement strand
CCATCGGCCTCTATCTCGGCCACCAGGCCTGATGTGCCTTCTTCGCGCTTTACGCTGCGGTCTCCTTTGATAAACGCCAGGACGGGAAGCTTGTTCTGTTTCGCGCGGCGGTATTCGGCATGAGTAATCGAAAGGCCGCCGGCCGCGGTCCCGTAATGCGTCCCAACGATGAGGACGTACGCTTGGCATCCGTCCAGCAAGGCCAGACAGCCTTCCAATGCCTTTTCTGCGGACGCCGGTTCGAACGCGTAGAGGACCGGGAAACAATGAGCTGAAAGAAAGGAGTCGGTATAGAGGAGATTCTGGACGATCAAGCGCTCGTCTTCCATCTCCTTCTGCACGCTGCTGACGAATACTCGCGTTTTCAATTCGGTTGTTCCTTCCACTTGCGACGATGGGCGAGCATGTTGCAGAAAAGCACGCCTTGCTCGATGGCATCATCCAAGGCGACATGGGTGTGCTTGATAGGGTCGAACCATTCGCGAGGCATGCCCTTCTTGACCGAATCGCGGTAACCTTTCTGCAGCAGCGCCATCGCATACGTTTTGATGTCGAGTGCTGAATGGGAAAATGGGCTTTCCCCAACAAAACGGATCAGGTACCAGTAGACAAACATGAAATCGTAAGCCGCCGGGTAGCCGACAAAGACCGGCTTGCCGGGGAGCGCTTTCAGCCAGGCGACATAGCGTTTTATTGCTGTTTCAGAAGGCTCCAGGTTTTCCCGGCACGCCTTCCAAGCGTCGGGCTTGCTCTGCCACCAAGCCATGGTTTTCGGATCGCCCTTCGCGCCAGGGAGCGTTTCCAAATTGACCGAAAAAGTCCCGAGGAGTTTCTTATCAGCCTGGTAAGCGGCAGAACCAAAGCTCAACATGGAATGCGGGCCCGGGATCGGTCCATCCGAGCGCCACACTTCAGGCGCTCGCCCGCCGGTCGTGTGGAGGGCGCCTCCACGTCGGTGCTCACGTAGATTTCAGGTGTGGCCATTTTCACATTCATTATGCAGTTGGTAACCGAATCGCTTACCCTGCGCGTACGGACTATAAACCTGTCTATTTCTCATTGAAATTTAGAGCTGATTTCGTTATACCCAATTGATTGCCCATTTATCTGCGTAATACCCACTTCGAATCGCGCAATAATCGTGCAGAAATCGTGCAACCCTGTCACAGCTCCCTGTCCGAGCATTTGTCGCAAAATGTGTCGCGAACCTGTCACAAACTTTGTCGCAAATGTGTCGCAAAAATCGGCTCTAAATTTCAGCGAATTCAACATATGCCGCCCAGCGTTGTCCGAGTAATCTGTCCGAGCTTGTCCTAGCCGGGGCCAATAAACTCACCTTGCTGAGAGGGGGACCGGGTGGTATCATTTATCCGTGAGCCAGAAACCCCTTTCCCAAACGAACAGCCATCTCCGCAATCGACGGTGATACCGATTGTCGCTGCTGAGAAATATCGCCAGCTCGACCGCCGTAGAGATTGGACGGATTCCCCGCGCTTTGAAACAGGCGCTCGCCGCCCAAGTCCGCCGCCTCAAGCCGGCCGCCTGAGCGTTTCTTCGATCACTCGCTTCATTACAGCGGTCATAGGCGCGTAATCCTTCTTCATACCGGCCCTCACCGCTTTAAAATAGGCGCTCTTCCCTCGCCCGGCTAAACCCTCTCGGGCGCCAAGCACACCTCCAGCTTATCAAAGGATCCCGTCCAGCCTTGCGTCATGCCGGCCCTCAAGTTGACGAATACCGCCAGTTCCTCAGACGTCACGGCGCCCTGCGGCTCCCACCGCACGCTCACGCGCGTGCGCTCCGGGCCTTCTTCCGTCAAGGTGACGGTCGTCAGCATCGTTTCCGGCCAGACCGGGACTTTGGGGTGGCGCGCGATGCTTTCTTTTTCATCGCAGAACTGCTGCGTGTAAACGAGGCGGCGCGGCTTTTCGATTTTCAAGTAATGCGCCCGCCCGTACATCGTGAGGTTTCCCCCCGTCATGCGATAGAACGTGTCTCCACCGGGTTGGATGTCCGCGCGGATGAACTGCATCGTAAAGCCCGTCGGCGGCAGCCATTGGGAGAAATGCTCGGGACGCGTCCACATCTCCCACATCTTCTCCAGGGAGGCCTCGAAGGTCCGGTGGATGACGAAGATGTCTTTGCCGGAGGACGCTTTTTCCAGGTATTCCGCCAGCCGGTCCCAGGTCGCATCGCCGCCCGCTTTTTTGACGAATTGGCGCGTGTTCTCCGCGGCTTCCGGCGTGGGCAAGGCCATCGTCAACTCCATCCTGGTTTTGCCCTTCACGTCCGAGAAAAGGACGGTGACGCAAAATAGCGGCGCGCGCTCATCGTTGCCGCCGTGGTCGTAGACCAGCCTGGCGTGCTTTTCCACTTCCAAGTACTTGGTTTTATTGGCGTAATCGGCGCCGTCGGGGCCGTGCATGGTGTAGTGCCAATGGCCGCCGGGCCTTAAATCCCTGGTGTGGGTGGTGAGCGTAAAGCCGCGCGGCCCCCACCACTCGGCCACTTGTTCGGGATCGGTCCAGGCCTCCCAGACGGTCTGGACGGGCGCATCGTACACGCGGCTGATGCGGATCTCGCTGGATTTATTTTTGACAGGCATGTTTTCTTCCTTTCAGACTCTATTTGTAAATCCGAAATTGGTAGGTATCACGGAATAAGCTGGTGATACCATTAAGAGCCCGGCGACCCTCTTCGGGTCTTAGGCCGGCCCCAGCGCACGTTCGCCTGCCTCCATGCCCTTCCGATACAAATCGGTAGTTTCTTCGAGGGACCTCGCCGTCTCTTCAGCCAGAAGGTTGTAAGCATCGGGGCAGTCTGG
This sequence comes from Elusimicrobia bacterium RIFCSPLOWO2_01_FULL_59_12, assembly GCA_001800075.1. Lineage (GTDB taxonomy): Bacteria > Elusimicrobiota > Elusimicrobia > 2-01-FULL-59-12 > 2-01-FULL-59-12 > 2-01-FULL-59-12. The sequence continues at coordinate 3,932 of MGUR01000033.1, read as the reverse complement.
GGAAATGGCCAGAGCCCACTCAGCCAATGCGATGCGATTATGGGAAATGGGGTCAGGCACGAGAAAGTGAGACTGATGTGCAGAAGCTGATGCAAGTTATAAAAGGCACCCCCTGAAATCTCACTCTTTCATGCCTGACCCCATTGCCCTTTAAGCGTGACGGGGTGAGGGGGCTAGAAAGTGGCTCCCCGTATCTGACTCACCTGCAAAACTGAGCACGCACGATTCTGCAGTTAATTGTGCCGATTGGGTCTGGCATCGGGCTCCGTTCGGCCAAATTCTGGAGCGCCGGGACCGGAAGCGGTTCGTAACCCCAAAAGAATGGGCAGCGCATCAACAACTTCGCGCTTTGAAAGCCCCCAAACCGAAGCCTCCTCCGATCCAGGCCTTGCTCCGAACGGCGTACCAATTGAAAGAACGCTTGGACTCAAACCCCGGCCCAAACCGGCTGGCGCTTGCCCGGGACCTGGGGATGGATCCTTCCCAGCTGACTCGAATTCTGAACCTGCTAAATCTTGCGCCTAAAATCCAGACTTACATCTGGGGTTTGAAGCCTACCGTCCACAAGAGCCCTATAAGGGACCGAGATTGGCATTATCTGGCCCGGATTCGCGACTTAACTCTGCAATTCCAGGAATTCGAATACGTGCTTCATGTCGCCAGGTCAAAAATCACTTCGCCGGTTTCTGCTTCTTCTTTGGAGCGGTGATCTTCTTAACGGCTTCCTCGAAATCTTTATCCACTCGCTCGGCATCCAACACCGCCTGCTTCTTCTGGAACTTCTCAAATTCGCGGGCGGCTGTCTCCTCGGCCAGCATCGCGGACACCTTGCCGGCGTCCTGCAGGATCTGGCGGTCATTCAAGCGCAAAAAGTCATCGAGCTTGCGGACCCAGTCTGCCATCGGCATAGGTTTTCGCGTACGCGCCTGAAGTTCTGCAAAATCCAGATACTGGGAAACAATAAGGTTCAGAATTTCCAGTTCTTCCTTTGCTAGATAATTCTTTGCGACGCCAGTATCCGCTGGCGTTATGCGCTTGCCTTTCCATGATGTTAGCCCCATGTTGGGCTTGTCGGCGTTCGCCCGCTGCACGATTATCTCCGCCGCAGTATGACCATGAACCGCCCAGTGCATCTTGTTCTGCACCGTGGCAAAAAATGTCTGGGATATCGGCGCGTGCGGATCGTAGTCGATGCTGGTCGAATAGATGTCCAGAACCTTGCGATAGAAGTTCCGCTCAGAAGCCCGGATTGCCCGGATGCGCTCGAGCAGTTCGTCGAAATACCGGTTTTGGACCCCGCCTTCGGCCAGCCGGGCGTCGTCCATCGCGAAACCCTTTACCAGATAGTCCCGCAATCGCTGGGTCGCCCAGATCCGGAACTGAGTCCCCCGCTGAGACTTCACCCGATAGCCAACGGAAATAATGACGTCTAGGTTATAGTGTTCTACTTCCCGGGCGACCTCCCTGGCCCCCTCACTTTGAACTATCCGGAATTTCCGGATAGTTGCCGTTCGAGCTAACTCGCCCTCCTCGAAAACGTTCTGAATGTGCTCATTGATGGTCCGGACATCCTTTTGGAAGAGGTCCGCCATTTGCTTCTGGGTAAGCCAGACCGTCTCGTCTTGAAGCTTCACTTCAAGGCGAGTCTTGTTATCCTCGGCCTGGTAGATGAGAATCTGCCCGGAGGGTTCTTCTCCCATTAGGAATTCTCGAATCTCTGTTTATTCTCAGTCATCTGCTGATAATTGCGCCGTAGCTCAGAAACATAGGATCCACCCAGCTGAGGTGCGTGAGCAGCCAGCCAGTCATTGAAGCGGTCTTTGCCGGTCGGCGCGCTGTTTGACACCAGCCGCTCAGTCATCAATCCTTTGATCTCCTGGGCGTTGAGGATAACGTCCCCCAGAAAAGAACCCAAGGCCCGGCAGCACAGTAACGCTAATCCGTATGGAACTCCGACAACGGCAGCCTTGCTACCGATATTTTTGGCGATGAGCCGAACGAAATCCACGAAGGCAAACACCTCAGGGCCGGCGGCATCTTGGACTCGATTTTCGTGAGTTTGTGCAGCCTCCAATGCAAGCCGGGCGACATCTTCTCCAGAAACCGGTTGAACCCGATAACGCCCATCTCCAGGGACGGCAAAGGCCGGAAAATGTCGAAGAAACCAAGCGATATTGTTGATCAGAAGATCCCCTTCCCCAAAAATCAAGGTGGGCCGGATAATCGCATAGGACATCCCCGATTCCCGAATCATCCGCTCAACGATTGCCTTTCCCCGGTAGTACGCAAGATCGGAATCCTCTGAGGGATTACTTACGCTTAGATGTACAAGTCTTCGGACCCCAGCCCGTTTGGCCGCGGCCAGCAATCGGCCAGTATTTGTAATCGCATGGTCGAACGAGACATTGCCATGGTTGAAACGAACCCAATACGTGTTATAGAGGACATCGGCTCCGCTCAGGTCACGCGCGAGTCGGCCAGCATCTTCGAATTGGAGCAAGAGAGATTCAAGACGACTTGCCAACGGATGGGAGGGGTTCGTCTGGCGAGTGAGTGTCGCAACCGTTGCCCCGCTTGCTAAAAGTGCCTCGGCAATATACCCGCCCGTGAAACTGTATGCCCCAGTCACTATGTGCCGACCCGTGACCCTTCCGTTGGTCATTCCATATTCCTTGTCATCATTCGAATCAAACCCCGAACACTCCCTGCGATATCACAAATGGAGGTGCGGGGTTGTTTTGTATCTGAGTAAAGCAACCTCCCGTCATCTGACCCTGACCGAAACACAGCACGCACGCAATACCCTTATATTCGAGATACGGCCCCTTTCGGCGTAATTACGGGCGCGAAGGGCCGCAAACGACTGGTTCGGCCCGAGGTTCGCGACGCTCACCTGAAAAAACGAGAAGAAGAGGCGACAAAGCCCGCTCCGCCTACCATTCAAAATCTGCTTCGCCAAGCCTACATCCTTAAAGAGCGCCTGGACTCCAACCAAGGGCTGGTGCGGCCGGCGACCGACAAACAAGGTGCTCGATGGCAGTACGGGCGGCGGCTGGCCTTGGCCCGTGAACTCAAAATGGACCCTTCCCAACTGAGCCGCTTTCTCAACCTGGTGAACTTGGCCCCGAAGATCCAGGCCTACATCAGAGGCCTGCCACCTACCACACATCGCAGCATCATCACGGATCGAGATTGGCACCGCCTGGCGCGGACCCACGACCGGGAGTCGCAGCTGCGGGAGTTCGATGTTCTGCTCGACACCGCCGAAGGTCATTTTACTTCTTCTGCGAATATCGAGCCACGTAAAGAGGCGGCGCCGACGTTCGCTTGATTTCGCTTGCCTTCGAGCCGCTTCCGAAGCTACTCATGTCCCTTACGGAGCGGGCCGACCCGCCCGATATTAAAAGAAGGGAGATTATGATGGCGAAAAAATCAAAAGCCCCAAAGCAGACTGCCGTGAAAAAGACACCCAAAACGGAGGCCACGCAGCCAGCTGCCGCGCAACATGAGGCGAAGGACGAAAAAGGCCGTCCCATGCTGCGGGCGATCCGGGTCACACCGGAACTTCTCGAAGCGGCGAAGGCCTATAAGAAATCGACCGGAGTTAGTTTCTACGCGCTCGGCCTGGAAGCGATCGGGGACCGGCTGGTGAAGGAAGGCTTTCTAACCAAAGCCGGCTGATGCGGCCCGGCGCATCGCCCCGCTCCGCCCGCGAATTGCTGGACGAGTTTATCCGGCACCTACGGGTGGAGCGGGGTCTTTCTAAAAATACACATGCCACCTACCAGTACCGGATCGCAGACTATTTGAATTTTCTTGCGGCGGCCCGCAGCACTCCCGTTTCCGCAACCCGTGAGGATATTCTTCTCCACCTCGAAACCAAGAAAAACGCGGGATGCGGGACTTCCGCTCTTGCGGGCTCCTGTATCGCC
>MGUR01000032.1:15589-26148 GCA_001800075.1 Elusimicrobia bacterium RIFCSPLOWO2_01_FULL_59_12 | reverse complement strand
GGGCCCGCTTTCGCGGGAATGACGAAAGAGGGTCATATCTCTGGTTTCAGTAATGGGAACAATATAACTTCCCTAATAGACGTTTGTCCGAGCAGCAGCATGGCCAGACGGTCCACGCCGATGCCCAGCCCGCCCGCCGGCGGCATGCCCTGTTCCAGCGCCGTAAGGAACGATTCGTCCGCCACTTCCACTTCCTCATCCCCGGTCTTTTTGAGCGCCAGCTGCTTTTCCATCCGCGCCCGCTGGTCGACCGGGTCGTTCAGTTCCGAATAGGCGTTGGCGATCTCATCGCCGGCCATAAAGAGTTCGAAGCGCTCGACGACATCCGGCTTGGAGCGGTGTTTTTTGGCCAGCGGAGAGATTTGAAGGGGATAGTCCGTCACAAATGTCGGCTCCCAGAGGTGCGGTTTGACTTTAAGATCAAAAATGCGGTCGAACACTTTATGCTCCGGCGTGTTCCCCTCGATGGAAAGCTGCAGGTTGCTGGCGACGTCCCGGAGACGGCCCTCCCGCCAGGCCTTGATCACATCCTGTCCCGCGTATTTTATGAATAAATCCGTCAGGGCGGCGCGCGCGAACGGCGGCTGAAGGGAGAGAGGCTTCTCGTGCACCAGAAGCGAAAGGCTCTTGTTGCAGGACTGCGCCGCCTCGGTGATAAGCGTTTCGCACAGCGTCATCATGTCATTGTAATCCGCGTAGGCCTGATAGGCTTCGAGAATGGTGAATTCCGGGTTGTGCTTGGTGTCGATGCCCTCGTTTCGGAAGACCCGCCCGATCTCAAACACGCGGTCAATCCCCCCCACCAGCAGGCGTTTTAAATAAAGCTCCGGCGCAATGCGCATATATAAGGAAGCTTGCAGCGCGTTGTGAAAGGTCTGAAAAGGCCGCGCGGCGGCCCCGCCGGCCTGGGCCTGCAGGAGCGGAGTTTCGACCTCGAGAAATCCCTGGCTGTCCAGCGTTTTCCTGAGAGACCGGATCAATTGGCTGCGCTGGATGAACAGCGTTTGCGCTGCCGGGTTGCTGATCAAATCCAGTTCGCGCTGCCGGTAACGCGTTTCGACGTCCTTCAAACCGTGCCATTTTTCAGGCAGGGGGCGCAGGGATTTGGCGAGCAGGGTCAAGGCGGCGACCCGCAGCGTCAACTCGTTTGTTTTTGTTCGGAACATCGTGCCTTCCAACCCCACGATGTCGCCCAGATCGAGATCATTCTGGAATAGCGCGTACCCCTTCTCACCCACCACGTCCTTTTTGACGTAAATTTGCAGGCGCGTGGGGCCGTCCGCAATGTGCGCGAAGCAGGATTTCCCCATATCGCGGATCGTCATCAACCGTCCGGCGGTGCGTACCGGGGCGGTGGATTCTTTTTCAGAGTCCAAGTTCGGGGGAGTCTTCAGGAGCTGTTGGAGCGTGTGGGTGCGTTCAAAGCGGTACGGGTAGGGGTTGACCCCGCTGTCGATCAAGGCGGCGAGTTTCTTCCGGCGTTGCGCGATAAGTTGGTCGAGCGGGAGAGCGGCAGGGGTCGGCAGATCGTTTTTCTTAATGTCAGGCACTCGTGCGCTTGCTGAGCACGTCTTGGATCTTTTCCCGGAGATGCTTGGGATCAAAGGGTTTTTCCATATAAAAAGCGACGTTGGAGGCCATTTCAAAAACGTCCCGCATCTGTCCCTTGGCGGTCAGGATGATCACCGGAATGCGGCGCGTGGCTTCATTCTCCGTCAATCGGGCGTTGACCGTGTAGCCGTCCATCTCCGGCATCATGATGTCTAAAATGATCAGATCGGGATGTTCGCCAAACGCGCGTTCCAGCGCCTCCCGGCCGTTGAACGCTTCCAAAACCTGATGGCCGTCGCGTTCCAGCAGGAATTTGACAAGCTCCACGACATCCTTTTCATCGTCGACAACCAAAACTCGCGCCACACGCCCTCCTAAGGAACGCCGTTATCTTATCAGTCGTTCTGAACGCTGTCAATGAAACGGCTCCGGTACCATTCCGCGGCGCCCGCGAGGGCCTGGCCGAGCGGGCGTTCCCGGGCGTCCGTCACCCGCCAGCGGCGTTCATCCAGTCGGTAAAAGACGGTCCAATACCCCCAGCCGTCATCCGCGAAACGCAGGCAAGAGGCCCAGTACAGGGACCCCGAGTCTTCCCGGATCGAACGCCAGGCGTGGATTTCGGAGCCGATTTTTTCGAAGCGGAGTGACGCGAAGGCCGGGAATGCTTTGACGCGCTGAAGAAAATCCTCCAGCGTTTCATCGTTCTGGCCGCGCGTCTGGCCCCAGGTATAGCGGCGCGTCTTTTTCGATTGATCCTTGCGCCAGTCCCCCATTAACGTTTCGTTTTCTTCAGGGCCTGGTATTCGAGGTAGGCATCGATCACGGAATCCAGGTCGCCGTCCATCACTTTTTCAACATTGCCGACTTCAAAATCCGTGCGGTGGTCTTTGACCATCTGGTAGGGCATGAAGACATAGGAGCGGATCTGGTTGCCCCAGGCGATGTCCCCCTTCTCGTCGTAGCGTTTCTCGATCGCGGCGCGCTTTTTTTCCATCTCGAGTTCGTAGAGCCGGATCTTGAGGACTTTCATCGCCTTGGCGCGGTTTTTGATCTGGGAGCGCTCGCTCTGGCAGGCCACGACCACGCCGGTAGGCAGGTGCGTGAGGCGCACGGCGCTGTCGGTTTTATTGATATGCTGGCCGCCGGCGCCGGAGGAGCGGTAGGTGTCCACCCGAAGGTCCGAATCGTTAACAACGATGTTGATGTTTTCTTCAACATCAGGAAGCGCGTCGCAGGAGGCGAAGCTGGTATGCCGCCGTTTGTTGGCGTCAAACGGCGAAATCCGGACCAAGCGATGGACCCCCGCCTCTCCCTTCAATAACCCATAAGCAAAAGGCCCGCGCACAAAGAAGGTGATCGATTTAATCCCCGCCTGGTCCCCGGGCAGGATGTCCGTAATTTCCACGGAAAAGCCTTTCCGTTCCGCATAGCGCTCGTACATGCGGGTCAGCATCTCCGCCCAATCGCAGGCCTCGGTCCCCCCCGCCCCGGAATGGATCGTCAACAGGGCGTCGGAGCGGTCATTCGGATCGTTAAATTTCGCTTGGCGCTCAACGGTTTTAAGCCGTTCATTTAAGTTCTTTGCGTTGCTGTCCAGCTCCTTGAGGATGTCCTCATCGGCGTCCTGAGCCAGGCTCGTCAGTTCCTGCAGATCTTGGAGGGACGATTCGATAGCCCGGTAGGTCTGAAGGTCTTCTTTGAGGCGGTTCAGTTCCTTGAGCTGGTTTTGGGCTTTTGGCTGGTTGTCCCAGAAATAAGGATCGGCGGAGAGGTTTTCGAGTTCCTGGACGCGCGCGGCTTTTCGGTCAACGTCAAAGATACCCCCTAACTTTGTCGAGGCGTTCCTTGAGGCGGTCGAGATCGGAAAGAATATCCTGTTTCACGCCGGCGGAGTATACCACGTAACGAAATGAGGATGCAAAACAGCAGGGATGCCCAGGCAAAGACGTCTCCATGCCGGGTGTAAAACGTCAGATCGCTCCGGGGGCTGACGGTCCCGGTGACCACGTCCCGCACAAAAACAGGAGAGGCGGAGACCACCCGTCCCGCCGGATTGATCAAGCCGGTGATTCCGGTGTTATTGGCGCGGAGCACCCAACGGCCATTTTCAACGGCGCGAAACACGTTGGGAATGAAATGCTGGTGGGGGGCGGCGGTGCGCATATACCAGCCGTCGTTGGTCAGGTTAACGATCACCCCGGCTCCCTGCCGCACGCCGCGGCGGACCAGATCAGGAAAAATCGCTTCATAGCAGATGTTGACGGCGATCGGGCCGATCGAAGAGGGTAAAACAGGCGATCGTTCGCCCGCCGCAAAACCGCCCAGATCGTTTAAGACGCGGATCCAGCGACCCAACAGGCGAGACAAGGGAACCACCTCGCCGAAGGGAACAAGATGCTGTTTCGCGTAGAGTCCCAGGGTTTCCCCCCTGGGGCTCAGGGAAAACGCGGTGTTGTAAGCCCGGCCTCCCGGGGCTCTGGAGGGAGCGCCTACCAGATGATGCGTTCCCGTTCGTTGGATCACCCCGCGGAGCCAGTTGGTGAGATCAGGATCCTCCATCAGATACCCCGGCACGGAGGTTTCCGGCCAGATGATCAAGTCGGGGTTCACCCGCGCCGTTTCACTCAGGAGTTCTTCATACGTGTGCTGAATATCCTGTATGTACCGCGAGTCCCATTTCTGATATTGATCAATGCTGCCTTGCAGAAGGGCCACTTTAAGGCTGGGGGCCGTCGCTTCCATGGAAAAGATGCGCAGCCGGTAAACACCAAAGCCATAGCACCCGAGCAGAATCAAGGCCGTCATTCCGGCGGAAGCGGTCCTCCACACAACACCGGCGGACGGCCCGACGGCAGTCTGGCGGGCCGGAATCCAGTGGCGTTGACGTCCCTGGACCCCGGCTTTCGCCGGGGTGACATCCCTATTAATAAAAAAAGCAACGGCGGCGTTCACCAGAACCACCAGAAACGAGACTCCATAGACGCCGGTGATCGACGCCATCTGTATTAAAGGAAGATGCCGCCATTGAGAATCTCCCAGAAGCGTCCAGGGAAAACCCGAGAAGAGATACGTCCGGATATATTCGAGCGTCGCCCAAGCGGCCGCGGCGAAAAACGGAAACGCCAGGCGGGACGTTCCCGTTTTGCCTGCCGTCCACGCCGTCCAGGCTCCCCAATAAAGCCCCAGATAGGCGGACAATAACAGCCAGCAGGGAACGGCGAGAAAAAACGATTGTTGCGCGGACCGGAACGTGATGACGATCCAGTAGAGCAGTCCGGCGTACGCCAGCGTTCCCGCTGCCCAGCCGATCAGAAAAGCGCGCTTCGGTTTCAGGCCGGCGGTTGCACAGACCAGCGGGACCAGCGCGATCCATGCAAGCCAATGAAAATTAAATTTTGGGAAGGAGAGAATGTAGAGAAGGACGGAAAGCAGGGAAAGGATCAACGGCCGTGACACTTCTTGTATTTCTTGCCGCTGCCGCAGGGGCAGGGGTCGTTGCGGCCGATCTTCTCAGGAACGGTGACAGGTTTGGGCCTGGGAGAAACGTCTTCCTCCTCGAAACCCGAGGACGGTCCAAACGGGGCTTCCTGTTCGTCCGTTTGCGCCGTCCCCAAAACGGGGCCTTCGAACTCGGGCTTGACCGCCCGGGCCTTGGCAAACACCGAGCGCGGTACGGGCAGCAGCGCGGGCGCTTTCCCCTCTGGGGCCTCCTCCGGCCCCGCGCCGACATGCATCTTGAATAGATATTCCAGCGTCTGCTCGCGGATCCGGTTCATCATTTGCGTAAACAAACTGAAGGCTTCTTTCTGAAATTCAATCAGCGGATCTTTCTGCGCATAGGCGCGGAGTGAAATGCCCTTTTTCAACTGGTCCAGGTCATACAGGTGTTCTTTCCAGGCAACGTCGATCATCTGCAGGAGCACCATGCGTTCCAGGTGGTGGAAAAAGTCGCTGCCCAGTTCCTTTTCGCGCGCCTCCAGCGCCGACCGGATGATCGCCTGGGTTGTCTCATGGAGTTCTTCGCGGGACAGTTTCGTCAATTTCTCCGGAGTCATCCCACCGTCCTGATTGAAGGTGTGGGTGAGCCAAGCGTGGAGCGCGGCGGTGTCCCAGCGTTCAGGAATCTCTTTGGGGGGCGCCCAGAGGTCCAGTTTCTCTTCCAGCGTTTCCTGGACCATCCCTTCGATATTTTCGCTGACGTCCTCGCCGCTCAGGATCTGGTTTCTCAGGGAGTAGATCATCTCCCGCTGTTTGTTCATGACGTTGTCATACTCCAGCAGCTGTTTGCGGATGTCGAAATTCATCGCTTCCACTTTGCGCTGGGCGTTCTCGATGGCGCGCGTGAGGAACGGGTGCTGGATGTCCTCGCCCTCCTGCATGCCGAGCTTCGCCATCATTCCGGAAAGCCGGTCGGTCCCGAACAGGCGCATCAGTTCGTCATCCAGCGCCAGGTAAAAACGCGACGAGCCGGGATCGCCCTGGCGTCCCGTCCGGCCGCGCAGCTGGTTGTCGATGCGGCGGGATTCGTGGCGTTCGGTGCCCAAGACGTGCAGGCCGCCCAGCTTTTTGATCTCGTCTCCCTGGGCGGCGTCCGGCGGATTGCCCCCCAGCACGATGTCGGTTCCCCGGCCGGCCATGTTGGTGGCGATCGTCACGGTCGCCTTGGCGCCGGCCTGGGCGATGATCTGCGCCTCCATTTCATGAAACTTCGCGTTCAAGACCTGGTGCGGCACGCCCTTCTGGCGCAGCATCGCGGCGAGCTTTTCGGATTTCTCGATGGACCGGGTGCCCACCAGGACGGGGCGTCCCTGCTTCCAGAGGTCGGTAATTTCCACGACGATGGCGTTGTACTTTTCGCGCTCCGTCCGGTAGATCACGTCCGCGTGGTCGGCGCGGATCATCGGGCGGTTGGTGGGGATTTCCACGACATCCAGCTTGTAGATCTCCCAGAATTCCTGGGCTTCGGTCAGCGCCGTGCCCGTCATGCCGGCGAGCTTTTCATAAAGGCGGAAAAAATTTTGGAACGTGATCGTCGCCAGCGTCTGGTTTTCTTCGGCAATGCGGATATTTTCCTTGGCCTCGACCGCCTGGTGAAGCCCTTCGGACCAGCGCCGTCCGGGCATCAGGCGGCCGGTGAACTCGTCCACGATGATGACCTCGCCGTCTTTCACGACATAATCCACGTCGCGGCGGTACAGCTGGTGGGCGCGCAGGGCCTGCGTGATATGGTGGACCCATTCGCCCTGGACGTCATCGTAAAGGCTGGGGATCTGAAGAAGCTTTTCGCATTTCGCGATGCCCTCGTCGGTCAGCGTCACGTTGTGCGCCTTTTCATCGGCGATATAGTCGTACCCTTTTCCAAGATCCTCTCCGGTGTACTTGGCCTCAATCTCTTCTTTTTCCGTGATCATGCGGCCTTTCAAATGCGGCACGATCCGGTTGACGATGGCGTATTTTTCGGTGGATTCCTCGGCGGGTCCGGAAATGATCAGCGGGGTGCGCGCTTCATCCACCAGGATGGAGTCGACTTCGTCCACGATCGCAAACGGCAGGCGGCGAAAAATGCCGTCCCGCTCCACGGGGGACGGCAGGTAGCGCAAAACCCGGTCTTCGTTGCGCACGACCATGTTGTCGCGCAGGTAGTCGAACCCGATTTCGTTGTTGGTGACGTAGGTGATGTCGCACGCATAGGCGGCGCGGTGCTCGTCGGGCGGCATGTCATGCTGGACGGAGCCGACCGTCATGCCAAGAAATTCGTACACCGGCCCCATCCATTGGCGGTCCCGCTTGGCGAGATAGTCGTTGACGGTGATCACATGGACGCCGCGTCCCGGCAGCGCGTTGAGGTAAACCGGCAGCGTGGCGACCAGGGTCTTGCCTTCGCCTGTTTTCATTTCGGCGATTTTCCCCTGGTGCAGCGCGATGCCGCCGAGCATCTGGGTGTCGAAATGGCGGAGGCCGATCGCCCGCTTGGCCGCTTCGCGGACCACTGCAAAGGCTTCCGGCAGAAGGTTTTCAAGCGGGGTCCCCTCGGCCAGCCGTTTCCTGAACTCGGCGGTCTTGTCCTTCAGGGCGGCGTCCGACAGCGCCGCGATGGCCGGTTCGTGGGTGTTGATCTGCTGAACCCAGGGCGCCATCCGCTTCAAGGTGCGCTCGTTCTGCGAGCCGAAGATCCGACTTAAAAATGAAAAATTCATACGAGACGCCCATTTTAACAAATAGGAAATAAAAAACCCCGATGATATCGGGGTTTTTTATTTCTGACGAGATGTGGGGACTTAGGCTTTCATGACGTTTGAGGCCTTGGGGCCCTTCTCGGAGTCCACGACTTCGAACTCAACCGGATCGCCTTCCGCCAGGCTCTTGAACCCCTCCCCTTTGATAGAGGAAAAGTGTACGAACACGTCGCCTGATCCATCATCCTTGGCGATGAAACCATACCCTTTTTGATCGTTAAACCACTTTACTTTGCCTCGCACTTCGGTTCACCTCTCATGTGCATTAGTAACGTCCAGGCCTAAAGGCTAACAGAAGCCTATTTTGTTGTCAAGGAGATATCCGACGATAGTCAAGCGAAACGCCCTCTTTCAAAAGGAGCGATTTTTTGCGCTGAATCCCCCCTTGACCAGAGTAGCCCGTCATGGCGCCCGAGGCGCCGATCACCCGGTGGCAGGGGATGGCGGGTGCAAAAGGGTTGGCGGCCAGGGCCTGTCCCACGGCCCGTGCGGCGCCGGGATGGCCGATGTTTTTGGCGATCCAGCCGTAGGTCCGGACTTCTCCCTTCGGGATGGACGCGCAAGCCTTCCAGACGCGTTGATAAAATTTCGGATAAATTGTCATCTTCCGGCGTATCGTTTCGGGGATCAAGGTCATAGGATGTCCCTTCAGGGTCGCTGCGCTTCCAAGCGGTAATCGGGCGGCCGGATTTCTTGGGGGCGGCCGATCGTGGAAAGCGGTTTATTGAACGTGCTCAGGTCGCCGACCACCAAAATGACGGACCGGTCGGGGTGCAGGTGCTTCCGGGCCGCGCGCTTTAAATCCGCCAGGCGGACGCGGCCGATGTTTTCGGTGTAGGTGTCCAGGTATCCGCTGGGAAAGCCCTGGAATTCCAGAGACATCCGCTCCCCGGCGATCTGCTCGCTGGAGGTGAAATTCTCGATGAAACGGTTTTGGATCGCCTCTCGGGCGGCGCGGACTTCCTCCTCAGAAAACGGCGCCTCGCGCACGGCGCGGTTGATTTCGAGGATGGACTGGATCGCCAGCGGCGTCTCCGGGCCGCGGGTTTGGGAGACGGCCACAATCATCCCGAGATCTTTCGGTTCGGTGAATACGCTGGCGACGGCATAGGCCAGTCCTTTTTCAGTGCGGACGATGCGGAACAGGCGCGAGGTGGCGCTTCCCCCCCACAGCTCGTTAAAAATCTCCCAGGCGAAATGATCCGGGTCATGCCGCGCGAAACCGGTGTGCCCGATGCGGATCTGGCTTTGGTCCAGCGGCCGCTGCACATAATACAGCGCGCCGGCGGCCGTGGGGACCACCGGCGGCACCGGCGGATGCGTCACCACGCCGGAGGCCCAGGGCCCCAGGGCCTCCGCGATCTTCCGTTTCACCTCCGCGCTCTTGAAATCGCCTGAGACGGCGAGCATGGCGGCGTTCGGTTTGAAATAGAGCCGGTGCATTTCCAGAAGGTCTTTGCGGCGGATCCGGTCGATGGTTTGTGGATCGGGCGTCCGGGCGTAGGGGTGCGTTTTTCCATAGACGGCCTTCCGAAATTCACGCCGGGCGATGTCCGAGGGTTCGTCATTCATGCGGCGAAGATCTTCCTGCACCTTGTCCTTTTCAAGCTTCACAAAATCGTTGCGAAATTGCGGGAACAAAAGAAGATCAGTGAACAGGCTGAAAAGCGTATCAAAGTCGGCCGAGCGGCCGCTCAGAGATCCGGCGGTCTCCTCCGTCCCGACCGAGAAAGCGAGACCCCCCCCTGTCGTATCCAGGACGCGCAGGATTTGTTCAGGCGAGTATCGCGCGCTGCCGCCCTGCGTCATCGCCGGTCCGAAAATCGAACCGAGACCGGTTCGTCCCGCCGGATCATCCTGCGACCCGGCGCGCACCAGGACCTGAACGCGGAACAGGGGCAGTTCGTGGTCTTCCAGGAGAAACACCACCAGGCCGTTGGGCAGCACGACCCGCTCCGGGCGGGGCGGATGAAACGTCAGCGGCGGAAACGTCGGAAGAGGCGGCGGAGCGGCCAAAGAGAAGTCAGAGAGCAGAAAGCAGAGAGCAGTAATGAGGCAAACAACCCTTGTCGTCATTCCGGCATGTCGTAAGCCGGAATCCAGAGGTGTTTGTCCAAGGCTGGACCCCGGCTTTCGCCGGGGTGACGGGAAGAAAATTTTCATTTCTTTCTCTCTTCTTTTTTCCTTAAACGGGTCACCACCGTGGAGTTCTCGATCAGAAAGATGCGCTGAGCGACGCGTTGAATGTCCTGGGCGGTCAGCGCTTCGATCGCTTTTTGATAGCGCAGGATCAAGCGCCAATCACCGAAGATGCATTGGTAGTAGGCCAGCGTCGACGCCATCCCGTCATTGGTCTGCAGCGTGTTCAGCAAATCGATGTCCACGCGGGCTCGGACCTTTTCCAGCTCCCAGGGCTCCACCGGATTATTTTTGAGCCGGTCCAGTTCGTTCCAAATTCCATGTTCCAGTTCGGAGGGCAGATGCGGGAAGCGGGGCGTGGCCGAGATCACAAACTGCGGGTCATAACGTTCTCCCGGCGCGGCCGGGTCCGCGTCGACCGCCGAGGCGACCCGCTTTTTCTCAACCAGCCCTTTTTGCAGGCGCGAACTTTTTCCGTCTCCCAAAAGGGAGGCCAGCGCGGAGAAGGCAAATGTGTCGGGATCCGGGTAGCGGGGAATGCGGAATCCCATGATCAGCTGGGGGCCCGCGTCGAACTCCAAAATTTGCCGGCGCTGGCTTAGCGAGCGCGGTTCCGGCGGAGGGTCCCGCAAG
>MGUR01000032.1:11776-15547 GCA_001800075.1 Elusimicrobia bacterium RIFCSPLOWO2_01_FULL_59_12 | reverse complement strand
TACGGGTGTACGGGCTGCCCGTACGGGTCGCTCGAGGCGACCTGTCCGGGCGCCACGATCCGAAGTGCTTGTCGACCAGGGCGATGACGTCGCGCGCTTTGACATCTCCCACCAGCACGATCGTCAGCCGACCAGGCGTGTAATAGCGCCGATAAAAATCATCCAGGTCTCGGACCGTCAACTGGTCCAGGTCGGCGGCCCAGCCAATCGTGGGATTGCGGTAAGGATGGACCGCGTAGGCCGTCGACAAAAAGGTTTCATACAGTTTGCCGTCCGGATGGGTGTCAACGCGCATGCGGCGCTCTTCTTTCACCACCTCGCGTTCCTGGTAAAACTGGCGGAAGACCGGGTTCTTCAGCCGGTCAGAATCCAGAAGGGCCCAGAGCGCCAGTTTGTTGGAGGGAAGGTTCACGACGTATTGGGTGAGATCGGGCGCCGTGCCGGCGTTTAAATTCGAAGCGCCCTCCCGTTCATATAGATTCCAAAGTTCATTCGGCATCGCCAGCTCGGAGGCCCGCTGCTCCGCATCGCGAAGTTGATCGATCAAGCGCGCGATCTGCGCCTGGTTCGCCCGGCCCTCCTTGCCCTGTTCCGCGTCGAGGCGATGGCGAATCTGATCGATCTTTGCCAGAAGCGGCGCTTCCCGCGCGTAGTTTTTTGTTCCGAGCGTGCGCGTGCCCTTGAACATCATGTGTTCGAACATGTGCGCCAGGCCGGTTTTGCCGCTGACTTCGTCAACCGAGCCGGTCCGGAAAATCATGCGGATGGATACCGTGGGAGAAAAATGCCTCTCAAGAATCAAAAGCTTGATGCCGTTTGCGCAGGTGTGCTCCACCACGCGCTTTTCCAGCGGCAGGTCGGCGGCGCCCGCCCAGGAGGCGGCCGCCAGCCAGATCAAAAGTGAACGTCTGAAGGACATCGGCCCCATTGTAGAAGAAAAAGGCAAACGTCGAAAATGGACAATAGTAAATAGCGCGAGGTTTTTCATTAAGGACTTCAACGCACCATTTTCCATTTACGATTTACGCCGTAGGCCGTTGGAAGCGGGTCCGGTAATACTGCTCTGTGATTTTGAAGACGGTGCCTGACCCCGGCCGCTGACGCAGGCGTTCGGCGTACTCCCAGCCGGTTTCGGAGGGATGTTTGGGGAATCCTTTGCGGGCCATTCGGACAAGGAATTTTTTATAGAAGGCGATCGCGGGATCCGCCGCCGCAGAATGCGTCCGTATCCTCCAGAGACCCAGAACGGACGCCAGGATGACCGCCGCCAGCATGGGCGCCCAGGGGAGCGACCGTCCCGTAGGTTCTTCCGATTCTGACGATTCGCCGAAGGGGCCGCCCCGGCGGCGCGATCCCATTAAATGCTTGTCGATCCACCCGCTGATCGCGGCGTTCATCCGGTGGGTATTGCTTTGAATGTCCTGCAGCGTCTTCACCTGAGAATAAAGATCGTATTCAATGACGAGCTGGTTCCATTTAAAATTCAGCACCTCCCAGTTTTCCTGAAGGCGCCGCAGCCACCGCTGCGCGATGCGCGGCGGGCTCACGCGCGGGGACGGGTCGAACAGGACCCAGCCGGCATCCGGGAGGTAGGCTTCCACCCAGGCGTGCGCGTCGCGCTCTCGAAAGAGATATTGCTCCAACCGACTGTTCCAGGTCCCTTGGTAGTATCCCGCCGCCACGCGGGCCGGGATTCCCTGAAGGCGCAACATCACGGCCATGGCGGATGCGAAATGACCGCACGGGCCGCGCCTGCGGACAAAGAGAAAATCTTCCACCGGGTTTTCGGCCGGCCTGGCTCCCTGATCGAGACTGTAGACATACGTGCCCTTCAGGTAGCTTTCGATCGCTTTGGCCTGCCGGCCGGGAGTCCGCCGCCCGGCGGTGATTTGACGGAGCAGGATCCGCGTCCGCTTCAGCGGGAGACGGGGGAGCTGCAGGTAGTCCGGTCCGTGCGCGGCCCCCGGATCTTTTGCTCTCGGAACAGGGGCCGTGCCCGCAGGTGCGGATGCGGGTACGGCTCGTTGGGCCAGCGGTTGATCAAATGAAACCACCCTGTAATGGAGCGGTTTGCGCCAGCCGATCGCCCAGCGCACGCTGCCATCGATCATGTATTGAAGCGTGGCGAAAGGAGCGACCGCTTCTCCCATGAAGGGGCTTCCGAAAAGCGTGGCGCCCGACGTGTTGACCAGCGTGATCGTTTGTCGGAGGCCGTCGCGGTCTTTCCCGTGCCGGGAGCCGAATTTAAAAACGCCATGGGTATCGGAGTGCAGGGTCTGCGAAACCTGGACGCCGCTCCGGCCCCATTTGCGGCCGTCGAAAACGTCCAGGGTGGTTCCCCGCAGGTAGCCTTTCCAGCGCGCGCGGTCCTTCGCAGGCGTGATCTGCATCCAGAGTACGGCGCTGTTGTCCAGGTTGAGGACGCCGGCCTGCGCCAGGTTGACCTGCTCGTTGTAGCCGCTTCGGCCCGCCCCCAGCCCGGCAAAGGCGTTTCGAAACGCCAGGCGCGGAAAAATGATGAACAGGGCGGTGGCCAGGAACAGGTTCACAGGAATCGCGCCCAGGCAGATCCCGGCGACCCATCGGTGATACGACCGGGGCACCTCGGCGGGGAGCGGTTGGCCGGAGTCTTCAACATCCCGGCTGATCTGCTGCCAGAACAGCCCGGCGACGGCGGTCGGGATCAGCAGGAGCAGAATGACCGCCTGCCAGACGTCGACCGACAGCGTGCAGGCTGAGAGCACTTGGAAGAAGCTGAAAACCAATATTTGAAGACAATCCTTGCGTTCTTTGGGGCCCAGAAGTTTGAACAGCTGGAACAACAGCAGGAAATGCGCGACGCAGATGAAAATCGCATGGCCCCAAAAGAAAAAGTCCAGCAAGAAAACCGAAATCAAAGCGATGACCGCGGCGGTTTCCAGGCGCCGGAGACGATGTCCCCACCCCGGCTGCCGGTCCAGCCAGAAACTCAATCCCCATGCGGCCCAGCAGGCGCAGAGATAGGCCTGGCTGATTTCCGCGGTTAATGTCAGGGCCGTGAGCCCGAGGCCCGCCGCACAACGGATCGTCCAGACAAGAGGGGCAAGCCTCACCCCCATCCCCTCTCCCTGTGGGAGAGGGGGGACCGCCGCAGGCGGTGGGTGAGGCTCTTGGTTCATGGCTGCTGGGTCCACAGCGCGAGCGCATCGATCCAGCGTGTGCGCTCCGCGCCCGCCGAAGAAACCCGGGATTGTTCCTGCGCCGGATCCACCAGCGCCAGATACGTCAGAATTTTTTTCAGGTGGGTTCGTGACGCCTCCGCCTCAAATTCGGCGCCGGGGGTCCGTAATCCGACGCGCAGCCCTTGCCGATGAAGCGTGTAGATCAGGGAGGCCACGAAGGAGATAAACGACTCCGGATCCGCCGGCCAACCGGACACCCACACCTGCCGGCTGAGGGCGCTCTCCTCTTCCATCTCGGTGACCATCCACTGCCCGCGCTTGGCGCTCGATTTCCAGTGAATGCGTTTGCTGGAGTCCCCCATCCGGTATTCCCGCAGGTCAAAAGGGGCGGCTCCCGGACCTTTGCGTTCCGCGGGTTGGTCGGAAAAATTCATGCCGCCGGCGCGCAGCACGTCGAGCGGCAAAACCTTCAGCCGCGGAAACACCACCCCGCTTTGATGGGACGGGATAGGATGGGACTTCTCAAATAATCCAAACGGGAAGCGGGTGAAGATGCGCAGCCGTTCCAGGCGCAGGAGGCCGCGCCGTTTTGGAGTCAATGACACCCGCT
>MGUR01000032.1:10887-11768 GCA_001800075.1 Elusimicrobia bacterium RIFCSPLOWO2_01_FULL_59_12 | reverse complement strand
CAGTAAAACAAAATACGGGAGACGTCCCCCGATCCCCAAAACGCCTCGACCCAGACGACGATCCCGGGGAACCAACGTGTTCGGACCACCAGGTCCCATGACGCGGGTTGCTCGGCGTAGAAATCACCCGCCGGCGTAAGATCCACGTGCAGGCCCCAGAGGCAGCTGTCCGATAAGACGCCGGAGATGAGGATAAACCCCAGGAGGAGGCCCAGCATGAGGTAGAGCAAGTTGTTACTGGTGTTGATGGCGGCCGCCCCCACCGCCAGTGAGAAGAAGATGTAGAACCATCCGAAGCGGGTGAATCGGAGGGGACGTGACCGGATCCGCCGGAACATGTTAGAGAGGAACGGGGATGGATTGCAGCAGCGAGACGATCGTGCGTTCAGCCACGTTTTGCATCGCCGAAACCTGATCGGATGAAAAAATAAGCCGGTGAGCCAGCACCGCGGCAGCGAGCGCTTTGACGTCGTCCGGGGTGGCGTAGTCGCGGTTGTTCAAGAGGGCATGGGCCTGGCAGGCTTTACGCAAAGCCAACGCTCCACGCGGGCTGACCCCCACTTCCACCTGCGGAAGTTTTCGCGTAGCCTGAACCAACGCCAGAATGTAATCGTCCACCTGCGGGGCGATCCGGGTGCGGTGCGCCTGATCCATCAGCGCGGCGATTTCCTGCGCGGACAAGGCCGCCTCCAGGGTTCGAGCCGCGTCCATATCCATGTTTTGATTCAGGATGTTTTTCTCGCTGGCGCTGTCGGGATACCCGATCGTCAAGCGCATCATGAAACGGTCCAGCTGCGATTCGGGCAAGGGAAAAGCGCCGTGATGCTCGTGCGGGTTTTGGGTCGCCACGACAAAAAACGGTTTGGGGAGAGGATGGGTCT
>MGUR01000032.1:4053-10856 GCA_001800075.1 Elusimicrobia bacterium RIFCSPLOWO2_01_FULL_59_12 | reverse complement strand
CGTTCTGGGATTGAGCACGGACACGCCGAGGAGGTCGCTCGGCAGCAGATCGCTGGTGAATTGGATGCGTTGAAACGTGCAGCCCGTCGCTTTCGCAAGGCTCAGCGCGAGCGTGGTTTTCCCCACTCCGGGGACGTCCTCGATCAGCACGTGGCCGCCGGCTAAAAAAGCGGTCAGGGCGCGCCGGACCACGTCGCTTTTTCCAACGAAAACGCGTTCAATTTCCTTTTCGAGCGCGGAGACGCTCGAAGAGTCAGGCGCAAAGCCGCGCGACGGGGCGGGTTTCATAGGCGTAGGCTATCAGGAGATGCGGGGGCTGTCAACGCCAACTTGACAGGAGGCGCTTGGCCCGGCGCTGTCGGTGAAACGTGATGGCGAATCGGTGCGCTTCATCGCGCACATGCTGGACCAGAAGCAAAGCCGGCGAATCCTTCGGCAGCCGTACGGGAGATTCCTGCTCGGGCAGAAAAATCTCTTCTTCGCGCTTCGCCAGCGCGGCCAGGGCGAATTTCTTGTAGGAAGGTCCCAACACCTCGCGCAACGCCCCGCGGGCGGCGGAGAGCTGCCCTTTCCCGCCGTCGATCAAAATCAGGTTCGGCAGCGGCCGACCTTCGGCCAGGAGCCGGCGGTAGCGCCGGCCCACGACTTCCGCCATGCCGGCAAAATCATCAATTCCCCGGACGGTCTTGATTTTGAATTTCCGGTAATCGTCTTTCTTCGGCCGGCCTCGCTCGAACACCACCAGCGATGCCACCGTTTCCACCCCCTGGATATGGGAAATGTCGAAGCACTCAATCCGCAGGGGCGGGACAGCCAGGTCGAGTGCGTTCTGAAGATCGGTGACCGCGCGGGACCGGTCCACATGGGTTTCCACGTCGGACGGATCGATCTGGCGCACGGTGACGCGTTCCCGCATGTGCTCCAGCGCCGCCAGGTTGTCCCGCAGGGCGGCGGCGCGCTCGTAGTCCCGTTGGCCTGAGGCGTCCGCCATTTCTTTTTTCCACTGTGCCAGGAGCGGTTTATAGCGGCCCCGGAAGAAGAGCTCGGCCGAGCGGGCGATGGCGCGATAGTCATCCTTGGAGACTCGGTTCACGCAGGGAGCCGGGCATTCCCGCGTATGGTAATACAGGCACTGTTTGGCCGTTTCGATCGGAAGAGGGCGCTGGTCATCGAAGTCGTACCGGCAGGGGCGAAGCGGAAAGAATTTATTCTTCCAGAGATAGCGCAGAAGACTCCGGACCTGGCGCACGTTCGGATAGGGTCCGAAGTAGGACGCCCCGTCCCTGCGCTTTCGGCGCGTGAGGAACATGCGCGGGTAGCCTTCGTTAACGGTGATTTTAACGTAGGGATAGGACTTATCGTCTTTCCAGAGTATGTTGTAGTGCGGCTGGAGCTGCCGGATCAGACTGCGTTCCACCAGCAGCGCCTCCCGTTCGCTGGCGGTCGGAATGTAGTCGATGTGGTGGATGGAAGAAACCAGCACGCTGGTTTTGGTCGCGGTCAGGTCTTTTCCTGAAAAATAGGACGCGACGCGCTTGGAAATGTCCCGCGCTTTGCCCACATAGAGGATCCGCGCCGCCGCATCACGCATCAAGTACACGCCCGGGGAATGGGGAAGGCTCTTTAAATTCATAGATTTAGTATATTTAACCACAATGAAAGCGGGAATGCGCCCCACCTTTATTCTCATCGGGCTTTCGCTTCTCTTCGTGGCTCTCCTGATCCTGACCGCCAAACCGCTGACGCACGTATCGCTCGATGTTCCCCTGGTTCCGGCGTCCCATAACACCCTCTATGTGCTTTACCTGCGCATGGCGCAGGCGCTTTTCGGGACAGGCATGGGAGTCCTGATGGCCGCCAACGGCGCGCTGATGCTGGGGGTCTGCTGGGCCGTGTTTCGAGCCGGCTGGGGCCTGGCGGATGCGCCGTACCGGCTCTTGGGGGCGACGGCCGCGATGGTGCTTTTTGAGCTGAACCCCATGGTGATTATTCTGCCGCTCACGCTGGGATTTCTCGGGGGCGTCTTATGGGTCCCGCTCTTTCTGCTGGTCTTCATCACGGCCATGCGGGTGGTGGAAAATTGGTCGACCTTTATGCGGGCGATCACGCTGGCGCTGGCCTGGTCCTTGTTTCTTTGGGTGCATGTCCCTTCCGCGCTGGTCGTTCTGTTGGGGATGATCCCCTGGGTCTGTTGCCGCCGGCGCCCGATGAGCTCCGTAGGCGTTTTTCTGACCATCTTTCTTCTTGGCACCGCCGTTTTCTCAACCCTCTGGGCGGCTTTTTGCGCGTTGACCCAGAGATGGTCCCTGGTTCAAGGACCCCTGGGCACGCTGCGTGAACTGGGGGCGCATCTGCATCAGGGCCTCACGACCGGATGGGGCGGCGGGTGGCCGGCGATGAGCGAACGCATCGTTCATGCCGCGGGCTGGCTGTCGCCGTTTTTCCTGATGTATGGAGTCTGGGTTTCGGGTGAGTCCGTCATTCGCATGCTGCGTGAGCGGCGCGCATCGACCGCCGACCTGGCGGCCCTCCTGTCCCTGATGATCCTGGGGATTGTGCTTTTCACGCCGGGCAAGTCGACCCTGCCCGGGGCGTGGTATCTCCTGGGGGTCCTGGCCTTGTGGTCCCCTTTGATCGCGCAAAGGCTGGCGGTCAAAGAGAATTTTTACAGCCGCGGTTTCCGTTTGACGTTTCTGGCGGGTTTTGTCGTTTGCGTCGGAACGTTGTGGATCCTGCATCAGGGCGGATTAAATGGGGCCCTTTTGCCGGGCGCCGAAACGCTGGCCAAGCTGGTCGCGGCCGTCCTGGTGGCGGGGGGCGTCTCCCACAGGGTATTGATCAAACACCCGCTCACGTTGGAAAACCGCATGCAGGCCCTGCTGATCGGTTCGGCCCTGGCTTACTTCTTAGTGATGGATTTTCAGCTGATGAGGTAGGCCGGGGCTACCACGGTGTCCAGCGGCGACGCGGCCGGGGAATATCTTCCACACAGCGCAAACCGCTGACGATGGCTCGCAGCCGGCGCAGGCGGTGGCGGCAGGCTTGGTAAATCAGCGCATCCGATAGAATGCTCTCCCGGTGTTTTTCCAACGTTTGCTGCGAGCTTTTCAATCCCGACAGGATTTCCTGCTTGTGCACCTCGTAAAAAATCTCCGCGCCCGATGCCCGACGGTCCACGGCTGAAAAGGCCTTGCTCAGCCGGTCCAGCGCTGTCCGCAGCGAGCGCCGCATCTGCTGCACGCCCTGGGTCAGCGCTTCATCGATGACTTCCTGCTCACGCACAAAATCAATCTCCGGCTGCTTCCGAGCCCGGGAGACATAGAGGGGCTGTTCCGATTTTTCCTGTTTTTGCGCCAATCCGTCCAGACTGGCCGCGCGCTCTTCCAAGGCGGCCTGCCAGGCTTCCAGCGCATGGTGAAGGGCTTGCTGCTGCTCACCCAGACGTTCGGCGCGCCGTTCATAATGTCTGAGAAAAGTGTCTTGATGGGCGCGCGCTTTCTGCAGCCACACGCTGGCGTTGATCAATGATTGCAGGCGCGCTTCCTCGGATTGCAGATCGTGCGTCGCGCGCTTCCATCCCATGATTCGATTCAGCCGCTCATCCCACCGGGATTGCGACTCCTGAAAAATCTGCTCCAGGTCGCGCAGGTCGCGCCGGCGCCGCTCGCGCATCGCCAGGCGGTTTCCATGCGCCGCCAGCGCGAGAGGTTCCAACAGGTCTTTTTGAAAAGCGAGTTCTTTGCGCAGATCGCTTCCTCGGGTTGTCCAGCGAGTCAGTTGATCGTCCAGGGCGGGGCTAACGGGGGGCACGGGGCAGCCAGGGCGCGGTTCCCGCCCGCCCGAGGTGCGGCGATGGGTTGCCGGGGCCGAGGGACGAGTCAGATTTTCGCCGCATGGGATGGGAAGGCAGGACCTGCTGGATGAACTCCTGCAGGGAGGCGATTTGCTTTTCAAGCGAGACTACATAATTTTCCACCTGCCGCTCCTGGGCCTGCTGCGTCTGGGTGGACTCCCTCAGCCGGGCTTCGAGCGTGACAACCTGCTGCTGGAGCGTTTGAATGAGGGCGGCATTTTGCTGTTGATCCTGGAATCGCTCGGAAAGCGACTGCTGCCAGGAGGCCTTTTCGGCCTGCAGATGGGCGACCTGAGATTCCAGCGAAGTGGTGTAATCCTGCCACTGCTGTTCCTGGCCCGTGTAAGCCGAGTGGGTTTCAGCATGTCGCGCCTGGCTCTCGGTCAGGCTGGCCTGGATCTGGGCGTTGGCCTCAGTCATCTGCGCCAGCTGCCGTTCCAGATGCTGCTGCGCGACTTTTTGCAGTTCTTCGTTCTGGCGGAAGTCTTTCACCTGCTGCGCAAGCGTCTGCTGCCAGCGGGCGCGCTCCTGCTGCCACGCGGCGTCCAGTTCGTTCAGGGCGCGGACGGCGTTTTTTTCTGTCGTATTTAGCTGGCTGCTGAAGAAAGATTCCAAATCCTGGATTTTTTGTTCATAGGCTTGCCGGTCTTTTTCCCACTGGGTTTCATCGCGGCTCCACGCCTTCTCGCGGTCGCTCAGGATTTTTTTGAACTCCTGCTTTTCTGCGGACAGGAGGGTCCGCCAGACGCCGAGCGCCTGATCCAGCTCGTTCTGCACGACATTCAAATCGGCTTGGAGGCGTTCAAAATTTTCGCGCAGGTCTTCGGGGGTGAAAACGGCTTCTTTTTCGGTCGCCATGGCGTGGCTAAAGAATAGGTTTTACGTGCATGGAAGTCAACGCCAGGGCACATGGTGTCGAAAACCGGCCCGTCCCCGCTGTGCGTAGATGCGGGGACGGGCTCCTCCTTTAATCGCGGAAGGGAGCCCGGGCGATCGGGAGGCGGCGGCCGATCCCGAAAGCTTTCGGCGTAATGCGCAGGCCGGGCGCGGCCTGGCGGCGTTTGTACTCATTGCGGTCGATCGTGGTGAGGATTTTTTTGACCAAGGCCGGCGGGTAACCTTTGGCGGCGATGTCGTTCACGTCCAATCCATCTTCCACATAGGCCTCCACGATCGCGTCCAGAGTTTCGTAGGGCGGCAGGGTGTCCTGATCGGTCTGGTTCGGCCGCAGTTCGGCGGAGGGCGGTTTGGTGAAGCAGGCCACCGGGATGCGTTCCTTCGCGCAGTTCAACTGCCGGCCCAGCTGGTAGACCATTGTTTTAGGAACATCCGAGATCACCGCCAGGCCGCCGTTCATATCTCCGTAAAGCGTGCAGTAGCCCATGGAAAGCTCCGATTTATTGCCTGTGGTCAACAGCAGCATGCCGAATTTGTTCGATAGCGCCATCAGCAGAGTGCCGCGGATGCGGGCCTGAAGGTTCTCCTCAGTAACGTTGGGTTTACGCTTGCCGAAGGCCGGTCGGAGCGTCTTTTTGAAGGCCGAGAAAACCGGCGTGATCGGAAGTGAAATCATTTTAATTCCAATGTTTTTAGAAAGTTTTCGAGCATCCTCAACGCTTCCCTTGGAAGAGTGTGGAGAGGGCATTGAGACCCCCAGCACATTAGCCTTTCCCAGCGCATCTACCGCCAGGACAGCCGTCACGGCCGAATCAATCCCCCCGCTCAGGCCCAGCAGGATTTTTGTAAAACCACAGCGCCGGGCGTAGTCCCTCAACCCCAGGACCAGGGCGTCATGAACATCCTCGATCGGGGCATGCTCCTCCCAGGTCAGCGCCTCGGGCCGGTCGGTGTCCGCCACGACCAGGTCCTCCGCGAAGCTCCGGGCCTGGGCCAGCACACGGCCCTCGGCATCTAGAGCGAAGCTCGAGCCGTCAAACACCAATTCGTCGTTCCCCCCCACCTGGTTCACGAAGAAAAACGGGACATGCGCCCGCTGGACGTGGCTGCGCACCAAATCCAACCGCTGGCGGGATTTTTTGTGGTGAAACGGCGACCCGGACACATTGATCAGGATCTCCGCGCCGCTGGAGGTCAGCGAGAGGACGGGATCGTCGGGATACAAACGCTTTCCCATAAATTGGACATCGGTCCACATGTCTTCGCAGATCGTCAGGCCGAGTTTGCGGCCGGAAAAGGCGACGGGGGCATTGTCCCTCCCCGGCGCAAAGTGACGCCCTTCGTCAAAAACGTCATAGGTGGGGAGAAGCATTTTATGGCGCACCGCCGCCACCCGGCCGCCATGCAGGAGCGCCACGGCGTTGAGCCACGGCTTCCCCGCTTTTTCAGGGTTCACATCGACAAACCCCAGAACGACCGCGATGCGGGTGACCTGCCGGGCCAGATCGTAGACCGCCTGACGGTTTTTTTCGACAAACGCGGGATATTCCAGCAGGTCCCGCGGCGGGTAGCCGGTCACGGCCAGTTCCGGGAACAGAACCATCTCGGCCCCGGTTTTTTCGGCGCGCGCGGTCCATTCCTGAATCCGGCGCATGTTGCCGCGGATATCCCCTACGGTTTGATTGACTTGCGCGAGCGCGATTTTCATAGAGACCAAACCAACGTGCTACGGTGTTACAGTGCTACGGTTAAAGGGGGGTTGGCATGTATTACGTCAGCACAGTAGCACCGTAACACGCCGCCGAAATCCGATTGTATCAGTGTGAAATTTCCATTGCAATCGCGCGCTGTTTCGCATAGAAAACACCTGTGAGGTACTGGATCTATTGGAATGACCTGGTTCAAGGGCCATTCGAAGCGGCGGAGCTGCGCTCGCTGAGAGCTTTTAAGGCCGAGCTGGACGTTTGCGAAGAAGACCAGCAGGAGTGGACCCCCGCGGCCTTGGTGGCCGAATTGCGGCCCTATTTTCAAGCGTCGGTGCCCGCCGCCGTCA
>MGUR01000032.1:0-4040 GCA_001800075.1 Elusimicrobia bacterium RIFCSPLOWO2_01_FULL_59_12 | reverse complement strand
AATTTTTCAGCGAACCCGCCGGGCAACAGCATCTGTTTGATTTAAACGGATCGAAGCATTATTCATTTCGGCCCGCGGAGGAAGCGTCTGAGCATCCTCCGGAGTCCGTTCCGCCAGTCCGGTTATCGCCGTTTCGATTTATATCGGCGGGACTGACGCCGTCCCAGAGCGCGGCGGCGCCCGCGGTGCCCGCATCCGCACCTGCGGGTACGGCCCCTGTTCCGATAGGAATAGACCCGGGGGCCGTCGAGCTTCCGTTCATGCCGGAACCCGGCATCGTCGCGCGCGAGGCATCTGAGCTGGAGATTTTGGAGCCGGAAGTGATTCCCGCGGAAGAGCCCCTCCCTGTCGCAGAACCCATAATGCCTCCTGCGCCCGCCGCGCCGACCGAGCCGGCTGCACCCGAACCCTTTCCGGGCCTCCGCCGTCCCGAGTTCACGCTGCCTCCGCCAATCTTCGCGCGTGAGCGGTTCCCCGAACAGGAAAAAACTCGGTTGTGGCCCTGGGTGGTCGGCGCCTGGATTGGGGTGGGAGGCATCGGCTTGGCGTTTTATTTGCGTCAGGGAAATAAACCCGACACGACGCCGCCGCAATCAGGACCCTCCATCAGAAAAATAAAGGTTCGTGCGCCCGTTAAACCGCCCCAGCCGATTTCCAGGCCGATGAAAAACCGGATGCCCGTCAAAAAGACAATTCCGAAGCCGTCTCCTGTGGCGAAAGCCTCGCCGTCTCCGCCCCAGCCTGTTGCCGCGCCCGGTTTGTCGAATCCCTCCGCCCCCGCTCCTGTCGTGGATGGGTGGCGCGGCAGGGAACAAGAGGCCATCGCGCTGACGCTGAAGCGGAAAATTTATGCGGGCAAGCGAACCATAGGCGACAACGCCAAGCTGGCGCTGCAGGGGATGCACCAGAAGGAGCTCATTCACGCCGCGGACACCGGCGAGCGGCTTTATCTGCCGGACAAGATGGCCTGGACGGCTCTGCGGGAGGAAGGCCCCCGGTACCGGGTGTATCTGAATTTCATGGCCTGGCAGGTCAACGGCGAACGCGTTCAAACGCGCTCCGATACGTTCGGGGTGGATCTGTCGCGCGGCACGGTCGCTCCGGCCGATGAGAGCACGCGGCTCAGCTTTTTTGAACCCGCCGCGATGATCCAGTATCAAGCGAGCCCGAAAGCCGGCGACATCGAGTCGGTGTTGAGCGCGGTGGACGTGCTGAACCGGCACAAGCTCCGCGCGGTGATCCTCAAATCCAGCAAACAGAACAAAGACGAGCAGAAAGGTTTCCAGGCCGCGGTGCGGACGGCGGAGAATAAATTCCAGCGGACGATCGTGTATTTCCGAACCAAGTACGCCGAGAAAACATTGCAGAATATCGCCAAGGCCTATGGGTTCAGCGCGATCATGAAAGGGAAATAACCGGGGGCGGCATGGCCAAGTATTGGGTGTACCTCAACGATCAGGTCAACGGGCCTTACGAATTGGACGAACTCATCCGTCTGCCGGGCTTTTCCCGCCGGACGATGGTGAGCATCGATGATCATAGCGGCGCCGCGGGCCGTTGGATCGGCCCCGCGGAGATTCCTGAATTGGCGCGCATCTTCCAGAAAGTCGACGAACTGCATGAAGCGCCCGCGGGTCCCGCCGCGCGTCCCGCGCCGAAGCCAAAACGGCGCATCCCGGCGCACCTGACGCCGGTGCCGCCGCCGGCGGAGGATTCCTCGCGGCTGTCCGCGGCCTGGCCCTGGCTCCTTATCGCCTGCGCCTTTTTGGGGGGCGGATACCACTTTTGGAGCCAGGCCTCCCAGCGCGAGCAGAGAGTCGGGGAGCGCCAAACCGCGCAGGCGATGATTGAAAACGCCGCGCTGCCGTCCAGCAGTCTTTACGCGACCCTGCGCCAGTACCTTCAGGAAAAACAGATTTCTTCCCGTTGGGAATTCGAGCGCACGCCCGCGGAGCTCTATAACGTGACCGTCTCCTGGCCGCCGCCCGAGAGATCCTCCGCCCTGCCGCTGTATGCGTTCGAGGTAAACCTGCAGGTCGAAAGCGTGCGGGGGCTTAACACGGCGGCGATCAAACTGCTGTCGGAAGGATTTCCCGCCCCCGCCGCCGGCCTCGAGCGGGCCGAAGCGAGTCGAAGGGCCGCGCCGCCGCGCAAGTCGCCCGGGGATGTCTTCCCCAGCGCGATCAACAACCGTCGAGAGGCCTATGAGCAGGGTGATTTTGAATCGATTTGGGGGATGTTCAGCCGGCGGCGAAAATCGGAGATGTCGCAGGGCGGGATCAACGAATCCAGTTTTATCCGGATGCAGAGACTGACCTATCGGCCCGGGTCCGGCCTCCGGCAAACGATCGTGAAAACCAAGGCCGAATCCGACTCCGAACGCCTGGCGCTTTTGCGCCAATCCCAGCCGAAGCACCCCGATATCTACATCAAACAGCGCTGGGTGTGGGAAGACAACGCCTGGCGACTGGATGACGAGGAAAAGAAAGCGGCCTCCATACCCCCTCCCTCGCAGACTGAGCCGGGCCCCGAATCGGTTTCACCCGCCGCCGTTCCCACCGGCGCCATCCCGAACCTGCCGGGGTTGTCGGATAACCGCTGACAGCGCCTCCTTGCAACCCCGTCGATCTCCTGTTAGAATGGCACCGTATGAAAATCAATCGAGCCCTCTTATGGGACTATCGTTTTTCAGAAGAAGAGCTTCAAACCGAATCCTTCAGGCAATGGTATATCACCCGCGTCCTGACTCATGGGACCTTTGAAGATGTGAAGGAGGTCGGCCTGCAGGCCATTCGTCAGTCTCTAGCTCAACTGTGGCTCCCCGCAGCGATTCGGAATTTTTGGGAGTGGTACTTCGGACTTCCTCATGCCCAGCCCACCCGACCCGATACTTACTACTTTCCAAATCGAGCTGCTTAACCGCGTGGCCCGATCAGGCCTGGGCCAGTCCTTCTTTTTAACGGGGGGAACGGCCCTGGCGGCGTGTTATTTGCGCCACCGGCTGTCGGAAGACCTCGATTTTTTTACGGAGGAGCCGGGCGCGGTGAGGCAGGTAGCGCCCGTGCTCGAAACGATTGCCCGAGAAGCTGCCGGCAGCGTTCGAATCGCGCGGCAGTTTGAAACCTTTTTAGGAGCCTTCATCACCTCCCCGCAGGGGGAAACGGTTAAAATCGATTTCGCCCAGGACAGCCCGTTTCGTTTGCGCCCGTTGGAGTCTTCCCCCTATGAAATTCGCGTGGACAATCCGCTGGACATCGCCTGCAATAAACTGTCCGCGTTGTTTGAAAGGGCGGCGGCGAAGGATTTTGTGGATCTCTACTTCATTGATCAGAAACTAGTTCCCTTCGAAGAGCTCCTCCCCCAGGCCCAACGGAAGCATGTCGGATTAGACCGTTATTGGCTCGCGATCGCCTTCCAGCAGGTCGAGCGGATCGACAAGTGGCCGGTGATGAAAGCGGCCTGCGATTTCAAGGCCCTTCGCGCGTTCTTCCTCGCCAAAGCCCGCGAACTTCTTACACCGTAATACCAAACCTGCCTGCCGGGGTTGTCGGATCACAACTAATGATTCGAGAAGGTAGTTTAAGCGGCTTGCGCGAGGAGGCGGAGGGATCTCAGGAAGGCGGAACTTTTTTTCCGCGACGGGGCGGGGAGGCCCGCTTTTAGATACCGTCGGAGTCCCTCTTCAGGGCGCGCGGAGATCGTCTGCCTTGTGCGCCTTCGACCTGTTAAAAAGACGCGACAGGGTGATTTTTTCGAGCAGGTCCAGGGTCTGGGCCGCTCATGACAAATCAGATTTTTCTGGAGGGCCGGCGGGTTTTTTGGGCCGCCAGTAAAAATAGGTGGGTCAGTTTTTGAGGATCGGCTGTTTTTCCCCAGATCGTTTTGGCATGCTTCCTAAAAAAGTAATCCGCCTGCTGTTTGAAGAGCGGTTGAGCCGAACTCATCGGGCTTCGTCCCAACGCCCGGCCCCAGGCGCGCGCGACGGCGGCGGGTTTGACATGCAGGCGGCTAAAGACCGATAACAAGTCTGACATATCGCT
>MGUR01000031.1:34498-36147 GCA_001800075.1 Elusimicrobia bacterium RIFCSPLOWO2_01_FULL_59_12 | reverse complement strand
AAAACACGCCTGAAAACACTGAAAACACTGAAAACACGTGTGAAAACACCGTCAACAAACATGAAAACAGGCCGCAAACACCCCCATCAGCGGGATACCCCCTGTTGCGGGACACGGTCAATGCGGTAACTCGTCTCGTTTTCTTCTGGGCCAAAGACTCCAATCTGGGGGACCTGGCGTAGGGCTAGGGGACGTAGTGAACTTTCCGAACTTTTTGCCAGAGGTGTAAAAGGTTCGATAAGTTCACTACGTCCCCCTGACTGACTGCTTGATGCGGCTTCTGGCGCGGGGACCGGCCATTTGGTAAAATCCTACCCATGTCACCGCAGCAACAACTTCCTGTTTACGACCTGATTTAAATAGACCGATCCTTGTGACGTCATTCCCGCGAAAGCGGGAATCCAGTTTCGGCGGATAAGTCTCTGGATCCCCGCCTGCGCGGGGATGACGGAAAGGCGGAAGGAGATCCGAATGGCCACAAAATACGTTTATTTTTTCGGAGCTGGTAAGGCGGACGGCAAAGGAACCATGAAGGACCTGCTCGGCGGCAAAGGCGCCGGGCTGGCCGAGATGACCAACGCCGGCGTTCCCGTGCCCCCCGGATTTACGATCACCACCGACGTCTGCCGCTATTACTACGCCAACAAACAGAAACTCCCCAAGGAACTCGAAAGCCAGCAGAAACAGGCCATGGAGAAGCTCCAGAAGAGCATGAAGAAGGGTTTTGGCGACCCGCCCGCCACACAACCGGCGGGCGTCCGTTCTGATTTGTGGCGGACGAGCCCGCTCCTGGTTTCGGTGCGTTCGGGCGCCAAGTTTTCAATGCCCGGCATGATGGATACGATTTTAAACCTCGGAATCAGCGAGGCGGTGGTGGACGGGCTGACGAAACTGACGAACAATCCCCGTTTTGCCTGGGACGCCTACCGCCGCTTTATGCAGATGTACGGCAATGTCGTGGGCGGGATCGAGAAGAGCGATTTCGAACATATCCTGGAAGCCCAGAAAACCAAGCGCGGCGTCAAGCTGGACACGGATCTGAAGGTGGACGACTTGAAGGAAATCGTCCGGCGCTACGCCCAGCTGTATCAGAAGCAAATCGGCGAGGCCTTCCCCCAGGACCCCTGGAAACAGCTGGAAGGCGCGCGCAACGCCGTTTTCAAGTCCTGGAACAACCCCCGCGCCATCTATTACCGCAAACAGAACAAGATCCCGGACGAGCTCGGCACGGCCGTGAACGTCCAATCGATGGTGTTCGGCAACATGGGCGACGACTCCGGCACGGGCGTGGGCTTTACCCGCAACCCGTCGACCGGCAGGAAGGAATTTTACGGCGAATACCTGACCAACGCCCAGGGCGAAGACGTCGTGGCCGGCATCCGCACCCCCAAGCCAATCACGGAGCTGGAACGCGAGATGCCCAAGGTCTACGCGCAGCTGCGGCAGATCACCTCCCGATTGGAAAAACATTACCGGGACGTGCAGGATTTCGAGTTTACGATCGAAAAGAACACGCTGTTCATGCTCCAGACCCGGACCGGCAAGCGCACGGCCGGCGCGGCGATCAAGATCGCCGTCGACATGGTGAAGGAAAAACTGATTTCGAAGGACGAGGCGCTGATGCGCGTGGAACCGGAACAACTGGACCA
>MGUR01000031.1:33134-34483 GCA_001800075.1 Elusimicrobia bacterium RIFCSPLOWO2_01_FULL_59_12 | reverse complement strand
GACCGGCCGCGCGGTGTTCGATGCCGATGTGGCCGCCGAGCGCGGGCCGCATGAGCCGGTCATCCTCATCCGGCAGGAGACCAACCCGGACGACATCCACGGGATGGACGCGGCGAAAGGCATTCTAACGGCGCGCGGCGGGATGACCTCGCACGCGGCGGTCGTGGCGCGCGGCATGGGGAAACCCTGCGTCGCGGGCTGCGAACAGATCCGGGTGCAGGAATCCACCCGCCAGTTCAACGTCAACGGCACCACGGTCAAGGAAAACGACTGGGTGACGATCGACGGGTCCACCGGGCGCGTGATCCTCGGCCAGGTGCCGCTGATCGAGCCGGAGATTTCCGGAGAGTTCGGGATTTTCATGGGCTGGGCGGACGCGCTGCGCCGGCTGAAAGTCCGGGCCAACGCCGACATCCCCCGGGACGCCCGGGTCGCCCGCCAGTTCGGCGCCGAAGGCATCGGTCTTTGCCGCACCGAGCATATGTTCTTCGCCGAAGAGCGCCTGCCCTTCATGCAGGAGATGATCCTGGCGCAGGATGTGGAAGCCCGGCGCACGGCGCTGGCGAAACTGCTTCCCTTTCAAAAGGACGATTTCAAGGGCCTCTTCCGAGAAATGCGGGGTTATCAGGTGACGATCCGAACGCTGGATCCGCCCCTTCACGAGTTTTTGCCGAAAACCCGCGAAGACGCGCAGGCGCTATCGCAGAAGATCGGCATACCCACCGAAAAGATCCTTCAGGCTTCGCAGGAATTGCATGAGTTCAACCCCATGCTCGGCCACCGCGGCTGCCGCCTGGGCATCACCTACCCGGAAATCACCGAAATGCAGGCCAAGGCGATCATCAGCGCCGCCTGCGAGCTGGCCCAGGAAAAGATCAAAGTGGTTCCCGAGATCATGATCCCGCTGGTGGGCAACATCAATGAGCTCAAGAACCAGCGCGAGCTGGTGGTGAAAGCGGCGGAAGAGACCATGCAGGAATACGGCACCAAGGTGCAGTACCTGGTCGGCACGATGATCGAGGTGCCGCGGGCCGCCGTGACCGCCGGCGAGATCGCCGAAGTCGCGGACTTCTTCTCCTTCGGGACCAATGACTTGACCCAGATGACCCTCGGGTTTTCGCGGGATGACGCCGCGAAGTTCATCAAGGTCTACCTCGATTCCAAGATTTTTAAGGAAGACCCCTTCCAGACCCTCGATCAAAGCGGCGTCGGCAAGCTGATGGAACAAGCCGTGAACGCCGGCCGCAAGACCAAGAAGGGCTTAAAGTGCGGCATCTGCGGAGAGCATGGCGGCGACCCGGCGAGCGTGAAGTTCTGCCACCGGACGGGGCTGGACTACGTGTCCTGCT
>MGUR01000031.1:32566-33110 GCA_001800075.1 Elusimicrobia bacterium RIFCSPLOWO2_01_FULL_59_12 | reverse complement strand
GCCTGTCGGCCGCTCAGGCCGTTATTGAAGGCAAGACCCAGGGCAAGCCGGCGTACACCTCGAAGTAGCGAACGCTATTCTTCCGTCGCTTTTTCCGGAATCGGCTGCGAGACGTGATCGATGGGGCAGAGCTCATGGGGCTCCGTCCCATTTTTGAAGGCGGCCAGGACGACTTGGGGGCAGCTGGGCAAGGCTTGGTAGCCGGTTTGCGCGTCCATTTTGGCGAAGACAATCCCGTCCGGCACGTTGAAATTTCGAACCGGCGTCCCTTGCAGCGATTTTTGCATGAAGTCCGTCCACCAAGGAAGGACTTTGGAAGCGGCGGTGAATTTTTTGCCCATCGAAGTAAAATCGTCGTAGCCCATCCAGGCGCCGCAGGCCAGCTCGGGCGTAAATCCCACAAACCATAAGTCGCGCAAATCCTGGTTGGTCCCGGTCTTGCCGCCCACCGGGCGGTTGAGAGCGGTCGCCCGCCGGCCGGTGCCTTCCTTCACGGCGGCGGTTAAAATATCCACCATCAGATACGCCGTCTGCGCGCTTAACT
>MGUR01000031.1:27062-32539 GCA_001800075.1 Elusimicrobia bacterium RIFCSPLOWO2_01_FULL_59_12 | reverse complement strand
GTTGGCGAAGGTGCAGTAGGCCGCCGTTAGGTCCAGCAGGTTCGTCGTTTCCGTTCCCAGCGCGATCGAGAGAACGGGTTCCATGGACGATTGGATGCCGCACCGGCGCGCCAGATCCACGATCGCTGAGGCGCCCAGATGTTCGGCCAGTCGAATGGAGACCAGGTTCCGGGACATGGCCAGGCCGGTCCGCAGCGTCACCGGGCCGAAGTATTTAAAGTCGTAATCCTGGGGCACCCAAACCTGGTCCGGGGGGAACGGCGCCGTGGCCACCGCGATGGCGTAGGCGTCGGTGGCGCTTTCTAAAAGCCGCCAATCGCGCCCATCGTTATAAAACGCAACGCGGTCATCCGCGACGATCGTGGCCTGCGTCATCGCGCCATCCAGGGCCGCCAGCCAGACAAACGGCTTGAAGGCGGACCCCGGCTGGCGCTGCGCCTGGGTGGCCCGGTTGAATTGGGATTCCTTGAACTCCCGCCCGCCCACCAGGGCCCGGATGGCCCCGGTGCGGGGGTCCATCGCCACCAAGGCTCCCTGCACTTTCACGGGGGGGGTGGACGTTTCGGGAATCAAGAGTCGCTTTTGTTTTTTGTCAGCCAGTTCCTTCTCTTTGTCCTTGGCGGCCTGCAGGTCGAACTCGGCGAGATGCTTGTTCATGACCTCTTCGGCCGCGCGCTGCATTTTTAAGTCCAGCGTGGTGTAAATTGAAAAACCGCCCTGATACAGCGAGTTGTCGCCGTATTTCGGTTCGAGCATTTGGCGCAAGTACTCTACGAAGTAAGCGCCGACCGGCGGCGCCGCAGGGGCCCGCTCGGAGATCATGGGCATGTGATTGGCTTCCGTTTCTTCCCGGGAGTTGATATAGCCGGCACGGCGCAAGCGGGACAGGACCCCCGCGCGCCGGCGGCGGGCCTGGTCGGGTTTGGTGAAAGGGGAGTAATTGGCGGGGGAGCGCGGCAGGCCGGCCAGGAGCGCGCACTCTCCCAGCGTGAGGTCCTTAACCTGCCGGCGGAAATACGTCCGCGCCGCGGCTTCCACGCCATACGCGCCGTGCCCAAAATAAATTTGGTTCAGGTAAAGCTGGAAAATCTCCTCTTTGGAGTAATTGCGCTCCAGCTGCAGGGCGAGGAGGAACTCGCGAAGCTTGCGCGTGAGGGTTTTTTCATGCGTGAAGAACAACACCTTTGAAAGCTGTTGGGTGATCGTTGACCCGCCTTCGACCACGCGCCCATGCCGCAGATTGGTCAAGGCGGCCCGGATAATCGCGCGCGGGTTAATGCCCCAATGCGAGAAAAACCGGTTGTCTTCAGTGGCCAAAAACGCATTCTGCAAACTCACCGGGATTTTAGACAGCGGGATGATGGTGCGTCGTTCGGTGTAAAGTTCGGTGACGATCTCGCCGCGGACATCGTAAATGCGGGTGACCAGGGGCGGCGTGTAGTTTTCCAGCTTGTCGATATCCGGGAGTTCCAGCAGCAGCTCATGCAGGATGACCATCGCCAGCAGCCAGCCCGCCAGCGCTAATCCGCCGACGGCGTAACGTCCGCCAACACTTCCGGCGAACGGTCGCCGGCCGTCTGGAGACCGTTTTTGCACGTTCGTCAGCCGATCAAAAAAAATTCTGAACACCATCATGTCCTTATTTTCATAGTAATGACGGCCATCGGTAAAGCGGTTCGTCATTAAGACGAACCGTACCGATGGCAGGCGACATTATATAATCTCCGCATGAGAGCCATTATGATGGCAGGCGGGTTTGGAACCCGTCTCCGGCCGCTCACCTGCAACATCCCGAAACCGATGGTCCCCATGGCCAACCGGCCCCTGATGGAGCATATCGTCCGATTGCTCAAAGAGAACGGGTTCGACGATCTTTTGATCATGCTTTACTACCAGCCGGAGGTCATCATCAGCCATTTCGGGGACGGTTCCGCTTACGGCGTGCGCATCCAGTATTTGAGGCCGCAGGCCGACCTCGGAACGGCGGGCTGCGTGAAATTCGCCGAGGCCCAGCTCAAGGAACCCTTTCTCGTTATTTCCGCAGATCTCCTCACCAATTTCAACCTGAAAGCCATCCTGGCGGCTCACCGCCAAAAGAAAGCCATGGCGACCCTGGTCCTGACCCGGGTCGCCAATCCGCTCCCGTATGGCGTGGTCATTGTGGATGAGAATAACGCCGTTCAGCGTTTTCTGGAAAAACCCTCATGGGGGGAAGTCTTTTCCGATACGGTGAACACGGGCATCTATATGCTGGAACCCAGCGTTCTCGAACATATCCCGGCCAACCGGACGTTTGATTTCTCCAAGGATTTGTTTCCCCGCCTATTGGAACAGAAGGAGCCGCTCTACGGTTACGTCGCCAAAGGGTACTGGAAGGATGTGGGGGACCTCTCGGGGTATCGTCTCGCCCACTACGACCTGCTGGACAGCTGGCCGACGTCGGTCTTGCCGGGGAAAGTGCACAGGCGCGGCGCAGGCGAGCTGATCTACCCGGAAGGCACCCAGGTGCACGCGCAGGCCGTCTGTGAAGGCAAAGTCCTGTTGGGGAAGGCCTGCAAAGTCGAGGAAGGCGTCAAGCTGAGCCGCTGCGTGATTGGCCAGCGCGTCACGCTTCACACCGGCGCCGAGCTGACGGGGTGCGTTCTGTGGGACGATGTGGTGGTGGGGGCTGGAGCGCGGATTGAAGAGGCGGTCATCGGAAACCACTGTAGAATCGGCGAGGAAGCGCAGATTTTAACGGGGGCCATCGTGGGAGACGACTGCACGGTCGGGCACGGCGCGGTCGTGCATTCCAACGTCAAGATTTGGCCGCAGAAACGCGTGGAGGACGGCGCCGTCTTGAGCTCCAGCCTCATCTGGGGCGAGAAATGGACCCGCCGGCTGTTCGGCGCCTACGGCATCAGCGGGTTGTGCAACCGGGAGGTCACCCCCGAGCTGGCGACGCGGATCGGCGCTGTCTACGGCGCCTACCTGGGCGAAGGGGCCTATGTGACGACCTCGCGGGACGCCCACATGGCCAGCCGCATGATCAAGCG
Source organism: Elusimicrobia bacterium RIFCSPLOWO2_01_FULL_59_12 (assembly GCA_001800075.1). Classification (GTDB taxonomy): domain Bacteria; phylum Elusimicrobiota; class Elusimicrobia; order 2-01-FULL-59-12; family 2-01-FULL-59-12; genus 2-01-FULL-59-12. The sequence continues at coordinate 29,504 of MGUR01000031.1, read as the reverse complement.
CGCGATCATCTCGGGACTCTTGTCGAGCGGCGTCAAGGTGGGCGATCTGCGCACCGCGCCGATCCCGGTGGTGCGCTATGAAATCGGCCAGGAAGGAGAAGCCGGCGGCGTGCATGTCCGGCAGTCCCCGTTCGACCCGAACATCGTCGACATCAAACTGCTCGACCGGACCGGCGTCGATCTGTCCAGCCATCAGGAACGCGCCATCGAACAGCTGTTCCTCCGCGAGGATTTCCACCGCGCCACGCCCGATCGCGTGGGCGAAATCATCACCCCGCCGCGAGCGCAGGAGTATTACCGCGCCGGATTCCTGAAAGCGGTGGATGCGGGCCTTCTGCAGAACGCGAAGATGAAGATCGTCATCGACTATGCGTTTTCTTCGGCGTCGCTCATCCTGCCCGATATTTTGGGGCGCCTGGGTTTGGAGGTCGTGGGCTTGAACGCCTACTTGAGCGCGCTCCGGGTCACCAAGTCCGCGGAGGATTTTCAAGGCGCCCTGGACCAGCTGTCCACGATCGTGCAGACCCTTAAGGCGGACGCAGGGTTCCTCATCGACACCGGCGCGGAAAAAGTCTTCATGGTGGATGATAACGGCAAAAGGATCCCGAATGAAGCGGCGCTGTTCATGGTGGCGCGGTTGGTGATGGAAGGCGCGAAGGGGGGCGTGATGGGCGTGCCCGTGAACGTGTCCAGCGCGATCGAGCGGCTGGCCGAGCCGTATGACGTTCAGATCAAGCGGCTGCGCACGGCGCCGCGCTACATCATGGAGGCCAGCCGCGAGAAGGGGATGCATTTTGTCGGAGATGGGATCGGCGGTTTTATTTTCCCGGAGTTCCAGCCCTGCTTCGACGCGATGTTTGCCATCGTCAAGATCATGGAGCTGATGGCCCGGCACAAAGCCAAACTGCATGCGCTGGCGCAGGACGTCCCGCCGTTCGAGACCGTCCATCAGAAAGTGCCGTGTCCGTGGGACCGCAAAGGGCTGGTGATGCGGCGCGCGATCGACGCCCTGCGCACGGAAAAATCCGAGCTGGTGGACGGCGTCAAGGTGTTCATGGACGGGAGCTGGGTGCTTCTCCTGCCGGACCCGGACGAGGCGACCTTCCATATCTGGGTCGAGGCCCCGACCAAATCCGAGGCGCGCACGCTGATGAAGGAATATTCGGAAAAACTCCGCGAATGGCAAACAAGCTGATCCGGCGACCCAAGAAACGAATCCTCGTCGTGGACGATGATCAAACGATGCGCATGCTGCTGCGCGAGATCTTGAACGGCCGCCGCTACGAGGTCCTGGAAGCCCAAAACGGCCAGGAGGCGCTGGAGCGGATCCGCCGGGAGCCGATCGACCTGGTGATCACCGACCGGTCGATGCCGTCGATGGGCGGGCTGGAACTGCTCCAGGTTCTGCGGGATGAGAACCGCGGCATTCCCACGCTCCTGATCAGCGCCTACGGTGATGAGGCCTTGTGGGCGGCGGCGATCGGCCTGGGCGCGGAAGATTATCTCTTAAAGCCGTTTTCCTCGGAGAGCGTGATGAAGATCGTGAAGAAGAAACTTCAATGAAGCCTCACCCCCAGCCCCTCTCCCGGTGGGAGAGGGGAGCTAACGACATGCAGTTCCCTCCCCCACCGGGGGAGGGGGGACCCGCCAGACGTCTGGCGGGTGGGAGAGGCTCATGATCAAATTTGGAACGTCCGGCTGGCGCGCCATCATGGCGGAGGAATTCACCTTGGCCAATGCGCGGCGCGTGGTGGGCGCCATCGCGGACTATTTAAAGGGAAAAGGAGGCCGTGGCCCCGTCGTGGTCGGGTATGATACCCGCTTCCTGAGCCCGGAATTCGCCCGCGATGCGGCGACCCTGCTGGCGAGCCGAGGTCTGCCCGTTCTTCTTTCCAACGATTTCATACCCACGCCGGTCGTTTCGTTTCACATTCGCCGTCAGAAAGCGCTGGGCGGGGTGAACTTTACCGCCAGTCACAATCCGGCCGAGTATAACGGCATCAAATTCAACGGGCCGGACGGCGCGCCGGCTTCGCCGGACATGACCCGCGAGATCGAGCGTCTGGCGAACGCCGCCCCCGAGCATCCGCCTGTTCCTGTTTCCTCCCCGGACACACAGAAGCTCATCCGGGGGTTCGACCCGAGCCCCGCGTATCTCACGGCTCTGCGGCGGGTGGTGAATGTTGCGGCACTTAAGAAAGCCAAGCTGCGGGTGGGCGTGGATGTTCTCTACGGGACCGGCCGCGGTTATCTGGACGCCTTTTTCAAGAGCGCGGGGTGCCAACCCGTGGTGCTGCATGATTGGCGCGACGTCCGTTTCGGCGGGCAGGCCCCGGAGCCGGCGGAGCCGCAGCTGGCGGAGCTGGTGCGCGTCATACGCCAACAACGCCTGGCGGCCGGCTTCGGGACCGATGGGGACGCCGATCGCTTCGGTGTTCTGGA
>MGUR01000031.1:21568-27033 GCA_001800075.1 Elusimicrobia bacterium RIFCSPLOWO2_01_FULL_59_12 | reverse complement strand
GGTGGAAAGGGTTTGTGATGCGCAGCGTCATGACGTCGCATTTCATCGACGCCGTCGCCCGCTACCACGACCTGCCCGTCAGGGAAACGCCCGTGGGTTTCAAATACATCGCGGAGGGCATGCGCTCCCGGGATTTTCTCATGGGCGGCGAAGAGTCCGGCGGGCTGACCATCCGGCATCACGTCCCGGAGAAGGACGGCATCCTGGCCTGCCTGCTGATGGCCGAGGTCCGCGCGGTGGAGAAAAAGCCCTTCCGCCAGATCCTCCAGGCGCTGCGTAAACAAGTCGGGCCCTATTTGTCCCGGCGCGTCAATCTGCATCTGAGCGAGCCCATGATGCAGAATGTCCGCCGCCGCTTTGAGACCTTGACGCCGAACCGGCTCAACGGGCTGACGGTCAAAAAAATCATCCGCCTGGACGGTTATAAGTTCATTTTTCAAGATGACAGCTGGATGGGAGTTCGGCTGTCGGGGACGGAGCCGGTCGTGCGTCTTTATCTGGAAGCGGATACCCCGAAGAAACTGAAAGAATTAGAAAAGATTGGGATAAAGTTAATAAAAACAGGCGCATAGCCGTCATTCCCGCGAAAGCGCGCACGCCACACTTCCGGCGCGCTTCCGCGGGGGTGACGGCAAATCCAAAGGAGTTATGCATGGCTAAGATCGCAAAAATCGTCGGACGCGAGATTTTAGATTCCCGGGGAAACCCGACGGTCGAAGTGGATGTGGTGTTGAGCGACGGGTCCCTGGGAAGGGCGGCGGTGCCTTCGGGCGCGTCCACGGGCGCGCACGAGGCGCTGGAAATGCGCGACGGCGACGCCGGGCGCTTCGGGGGAAAAGGGGTGACCCGGGCGGTGGCGAACGTGAACGGTCCGATCGCCGGGAAGCTGAAGGGCCGGGCCTGCGACACGCCGGCGGTGGACGCGACGATGCTTGCGCTGGATGGGACGGAGAACAAAAGCCGGCTGGGCGCCAACGCCATTCTGGGGGTGTCCCTGGCCAGCGCGCGGGCCGGAGCGGTCTCCGCGAAGCGTCCGCTGTACGATTACCTGCGCGATGTCTATAAACTTCCCAAGAAGTCATACCTCCTGCCTGTCCCGATGATGAACATCATCAACGGCGGCGCGCACGCGGACAATAACGTCGACCTCCAGGAGTTCATGATCATGCCGGTCGGAGCTCCCCGTTTCCGCGAGGCGCTGCGGATGGGCGCGGAGGTTTTCCACAGCTTAAAAGCGGTCTTGAAGGGCAAAGGCTGCGCGACCAGCGTAGGCGACGAGGGCGGGTTTGCGCCCAATCTCCAGTCCAACGAGGAAGCGCTGGAAGTCATCGCCGAAGCCGTGAAGCGCGCGGGGTATTCGCTGGGCGAAGATATCGTGATCGCCCTCGATCCGGCCTCCACGGAGTTCTATGAGAACGGGGCGTACGTTTTGGAAGGGGAAAAGGAAAACCCGCGCAAGACGTCCCGCGACATGGTCCATTTCTATGAGGGATGGGTGAGCCGGTATCCGATCGTTTCTATCGAAGACGGCGTCGCGGAGGATGACTGGCCGGGGTGGAAGCAGCTCACCGAGCGTTTGGGAGATCGCGTCCAGCTGGTGGGGGACGATCTGTTTGTCACCGATGTGAAACGCCTGACCCGGGGCATTCAGGAAAAAATAGCCAATTCCATCCTGATCAAGGTCAACCAAATCGGCAGCCTCTCAGAGACCGTTGAGACCGTCAAGAAGGCGCATCAGGCGGGCTACACCGCGGTCATATCCCATCGCTCCGGCGAGACGGAAGACACGTTCATCGCCGATCTCGCGGTGGCGCTGAACACAGGGCAGATCAAGACCGGTTCCGCCAGCCGCACCGACCGGATCTGCAAATACAATCAACTCCTGCGGATCGAAGAACAGTTAGGCAGGAAAGCCCGGTATCCGGGCGTCGGCGTGTTCCGCGCCCGGAAAGCGGCGGGCGTCTAAATCGGTTCGCTTAGGGGTATCTGATGACGCAGGGACGGCGTCGCATCCTGGGGTGGATTGCGGGGGGCTTGGCTGTCTTTTTGGTGTTTGGAAATAAGGGCTTCCGCCAGTGGGTCAGCGCTTACCGCGAAAAGAGACGCTTGGACAGAACCCTGACGATGCTGCACGGCGAACACGAGCGCCTGTCCCGCGAGCTCGCCTGGATCCGGCAGGACCCCTCTTACTCTGAGTACCTCATCCGAAAAAACTTAGGCTACGTCAAGAAGGGCGAAGTCGAATACCAACTGATCAAGAAGGAAAAACAGGGAACAGCAGGGAAGGGCAGGGACTAGCAGGGAATTTCACAATGTGTTCCATGATCTTCCTTGCTATTCCGTCATAATTCCGTGATCTTCCCGGGCCGTTTTTGGTATCATGTCGTCGTCCCAAAACAATCACCTATAAACCGTTACTCCTTTTCCTCGCCTCCTTTGAGCGGCGGGGACTAAAGCCCAGAGAGGAGCTTTACCCGTGCCAGGAATCAGTTACGAGACCGTCTTCATCGCCGAACCCGAAATACCCACCGAGCAAGTCGATCAACTCGTCGCAAAGATCAAGGAAACCATTGGCGCCCACAAAGGCTCGGTGACCTCGGAGGACCGCTGGGGGCGCCGCCGTTTGGCGTATCCGCTGCGCGGTCACCGCGAGGGGTTCTATGGCGTACTGAACTTCACTGCGGAACCCACGGTCATTGCCGCGTTGGAACACCTGTACAACGTCACCGACGCCGTCATTCGACAACTGACGATACGGCATTACCCCTCGAATAAGAAATTTGCCCCCCGCCGGGTACGCCCCGCCGGGGAAGCTCATCGCGGCCCCGGACGATCGGGCCCCGGGATGCGCCCGCGCCCGGATGCGGCGCGTACCAGCGCCGCCCCGAGCGCCGCGCCCTCTGTGGAAGCGCCGGCCGCCCCAGTTGCTCCAGCCCCTACGCCGCCTCCTCAAGGAGATCCCTCATGACCCCCAACACCCTGCGTCTGCTGCAGATGAACGATGTCCGGCTGGTCGGGCGCCTCACGCGCGACCCGGAAGTGCGCTACACGTCGCGCGGCCAGGCGGTGTGCCGTCTGGATATCGCCGTGAACCGCCGTTATAAGGACGGCGCCGGCGAATGGCGGGAGGAAGCGACATTCGTGCCGATCACGGTATGGCGGGAAGCGGCGGAACGCTGCCGGGAACGCCTGAAAAAGGGCAGTGCCGTCTATGTGGAAGGCCGTCTGCGAAGTTCCACGTGGGAAACCAAGGATGGGCAGAAACGCAGCGGCATCGAAGTGGAAGCCTACCGCCTTCAGTTCCTCACCAAAGCCGCTGCGGAAGAAGGGTCCGAGAGCCCTGACGCCGGCGATGGGGAGCCCTCCGCGGTGCGGGAGCCTGCCGGTGTGGCGGGGGAACCCCCTGCTCCCGCTGGCGGCGGTGAAAACGAGATTCCGTTTTAACGACATCCATTCGTCATTCCCGCGGTCGTAAGCGGGAATCCAGTCCCGGCAAATTTCTGGATCCCCGCTTTCGCGGGGATGACGGCCAAGAAAGGATTCACGAATGCCTAACGAAACAGGTTCACGACCGCGTTCCTCTCACTCCGGCGGCGACCGCGGGTCCCGCCCTGAAGGAGGGCGCCCCCGCCGTTGGGGCCCGCCGCGCCGAAAGGTATGCCGGTTCTGCGTCGATCGCGTGGTGGATATCGATTACAAAAACGCCTCCTCGCTGCGGAATTTCGTCACCGAGCGGGGCAAAATGATCTCGGGCCGTTCCACCGGCAATTGCGCCAAGCATCAGCGAATGCTCACCCGCGCCATCAAGCGCGCGCGGAATCTGGCGCTCCTGCCCTTTGCGGTCGTATAGGAGGGCGTATGGCTCACACGCTCAAAGTCGTCTTCAAGTCCGACATCCGCGGCATCGCGCAGGCCGGAGACGTTAAGAATGTCTCGCCCGGCTACGCGCGCAATTACCTGTTTCCCCGCCAGCTGGCCTTTCCCGCGACGGCGTCCGCCCTGCGTCAGTGGGACACGGTGAAGCAGGGCACGCTGGCCAAAGCGGAGCGTAGGCGCGAATCCTCCCAGACGCTGGCCCAGAAAATCGGGTCGGCCGCCTGCACCCTGGCCGTCAAAGCCAGTCCCGAAGGGAAGTTGTTCGGCTCCGTTGGAAAGCACGACATTCTGAACGCGCTGGCCCAGCAGGGCATCACGCTGGAAAAGCACATGGTGGTGCTCCCCAAGCCGATCAAACAGGTCGGCGTCACGACCGTCACCGTCCAGCTCCCGGCCGGGGTTCGGGCCGCGCTGACCGTAACGATAACAGCAGAGTCCTGAGCCTGCCTGCCGGCAGGCAGATCCTGAGTCCTGAGGGCTGAGATGGTGGATCTGATCGAAAAAGTCGCGCCGCAGGCGATTGAGGCGGAAATGGCCGTTCTGGGCGCGATGCTCATCGAGCGGGAAGCTCAAGCCAAGGCGCTGGACGTTCTCGATGAAAGCTGTTTCTACAAAACCTCCCACCAGCAGATTTTCCGGGCGATGGCCGATCTCTTCACGGAAGGGTCGGCGATCGACGTCGTCACCGTGTCCGAGAGGCTCAAGAACCAGCGCCTGCTGACCGATATCGGCGGCGGTTCTTATCTCACCAGTCTTTCCCAGCTCCTGCCCACCGCCGCCAGCGTTGATCACTACGCCCGTCTGGTCAAAGAAAAATCCACATTGCGCCACTTGATTGCCGCCGCCACGCGCATCGTCACCGCGTGCTATGAGCAGCGGGACGATGTCGGGGCGCTGCTCGACCAGGCCGAGCAATCCATTTTTTCGATCGCGCAGTCGAAGGTCGACAAAGGATTTGTTCCGGTGTCCGATTTGGTCCACGATGTGATCGAGACGGTCGAGAAGCTCTATCAGCGGAAATCCCATGTCACGGGCGTGGCGACCGGTTTCACCGAGCTCGACACGATGACAGCGGGTTTTCAGCCGGCCAATTTGATTATCATCGCCGGCCGGCCTTCCATGGGAAAGACCAGTTTTGCGTTAAATATCGCGGAGCACGTGTCCATTCATAACAAGCGGCCGGTGGCGCTGTTTTCCCTGGAAATGTCGCGGGAGGAGTTGATGCTGCGCCTTTTGTGCTCCCAGGCCCGCGTGGATTCCCATAAAGTGCGCCGCGGTTATCTGGAAAAGAAGTACTGGAACACCTTGACGGCCGCGGCCAGCTCACTTTCCGAATCGCCGATTTACATTGATGACACCTCCTCCTTGTCCGTTCTGGAAATGCGCGCGCGGGCCCGGCGCCTGGCGGCCGAGCTCGCCGCCAAGGGAACGCCGCTCGGGATGATCCTGGTGGATTATCTACAGCTCATGCGCGGGATGGGCAGGATTGAGAACCGCCAGCAGGAAATCTCCGAAATCTCGCGCAACCTCAAAGGGCTGGCCCGCGACCTGCGCGTCCCGGTGGTGGCGCTGTCCCAACTGTCGCGCCG
>MGUR01000031.1:14694-21553 GCA_001800075.1 Elusimicrobia bacterium RIFCSPLOWO2_01_FULL_59_12 | reverse complement strand
CCGCGAAGGCCGGCCGCAACTGTCCGACCTGCGCGAATCCGGCGCCTTGGAACAGGATGCCGATCTGGTGGCGTTTATTTTCCGGGAAGAAATGTACAAACCCCAGGATCTCGACGTTCAGGGGAAAGCCAAGATCACGATCGCCAAACAGCGCAACGGGCCTACCGGTGAATTCGAGCTGGTCTTCATCAAAGAGTACACCCGGTTTGAGAATCTAAGCGCGGCGGTCGCCGAACCTGTCTAGTGTCGTCCCCTCCCTTTTACAGGCCTTGCTGGGCGGACATCGACCTCGGGGCGCTCCGGCATAATTTCCGCGAACTGAAGCGCCGGATCTCCGCAAAGACCCGGGTCATGACGGTCGTGAAAGCGGACGGCTACGGGCACGGGCTGGTGCCCGCCGCGCGCGCGGCGGTGAGCTGCGGCGCTTCCTTCCTGGGCGTTTCAAGTCTGGAAGAGGGCGTGGCGCTGCGGCGGGCGGGCGTGAGGGCGCCGGTGCTGGTCCTGGGCACGCTTTACCCGTTTGGTAATTTTCCGGTTCTTTTCAGGGAAAAACTCGTTCCTACGGTGGCCAGCCCGGGCACCGCGGATGCGCTGAACCGGCTGGCCCATCGGCGCCGCGAGCGGCTGCCCGTGCATTTGAAAATCGATACGGGATTCGGGCGGATCGGCGTGTCCGTCCCCAACGCATTGAAGTTTATCGAGCACGCCGCCGGCTGCAGCGGCCTGATGCTGCAGGGATTGTTTACGCATTTTTCCAGTTCTGACGTCGATCCGGCCGCCACGCGGGCGCAGGCCGGCGCTTTTTGGACGGTCGTTCGGGGCGCCGCCGCGAAAGGCATCCGGCCTCCATGGATTCATCTGGCGAACTCCTCCGCGCTTTTGAGATTTCCCCAAACCCATGGGACGATGGTCCGGCCCGGGCTGGCATTCTACGGCGCCGTCCCTTATGCGGGCGCCGACCGAGTCGTGAGCTTGCGGCCGGCCCTGACCTGGAAAACCAAGGTGATCTATTTGAAAACGGTTCCGAAGGGGTTTACCGTCAGTTATGCGCGCACCTGGAAGGCATCGCGCGCGACCCGCGTGGCCACCCTGGCCGTGGGGTACGCCGATGGGTACCCGCGAAGTTTGTCGAATCAGGGAGAGGTTCTCTTGAAGGGCCGCCGGGCGCGCGTCATCGGCCGCGTGACCATGGACATGATGATGGTGGATGCCACGGGCATCCCTTCCTGCCGGATCGGGGATGAGGCCGTGCTGATCGGCGCGCAAGGCGGCGAGCGGCTCACGGTGGAAGAGGTCGCGGGCAAAGCCCGGACCAACGCCTACGAAATTCTCAGCCGCATCGCAGGCCGCGTGCCGCGAATCTATCATGAACAGAACTGAGCTCCGGCCCTCGGCGTTCGAACAGCGCCTGCTCAAATGGCTGGGGGGGCCGCTGATCAACCTCTCCGAATCGCTCGGCCGTATCGCGATCCTCACGCGCCAGACGATCGCCTGGGTCAAATCCGCAGACCGCCCGACCGTATTCGCCCAGATGGTGTCGGTGGGCGCCGACTCGCTTCCGGTGACCGTGCTGACCAGTCTTTTCACCGGCATGGTGCTGGCTTTGCAGACGGGGGTCTCTTTCCGGCGGGTGTTCAACGAACCCATCTACGTCGGCACGGTGGTGGGCCTGTCGCTGACCAAAGAGTTGGGGCCGGTTCTGACAGCCGTCGTCATTGCGGGGCGCGTGGGCGCCGCGATCGCGGCGGAGCTGGGGACCATGAAAGTGACCGAGCAGATCGATGCCCTCTACACGCTCGGCACCAACCCGATCAAGTACCTGGCCGTTCCCCGTTTGATCGCCTGTTTGATCTGCATCCCCATTTTAACCTTGATCGCGGATTTTGTCGGGATCGCGGGAGGCCTGATGGTCGCGGTCTACCGCCTGGGCATTCCGCAGGCGACTTACGTGAATGAGATCCAGGCGTTGACCTGGAAGGAGGGCACGCACGGTCTGGCCAAATCCGTTGTCTTCGCGGCGATCATCGCCCTGATTTCCTGCTACAAGGGTTTTACGTGCGAGGGCGGCGCGGAGGGCGTCGGCAAAGCGACCACCAGCGCGGTGGTGATCTCCATGGTGCTGGTCCTGGTCTGCGATTACTTTCTATCGGCGCTTCTGGTATCGTTCGGAATCGGTTAACAACGATGACTGGATAACTGGATAACTAGATAACTGGATAACTAGATAACTAGATAACCAGTCAACCTGTCATGCGGGTATCTCCTTATTATGATCCGTCTTGTGAATGTCCATCGGTCGTTTGGCCCCAACCACGTGCTGAGAGGATGCTCGTTGGACATCCGGGATGGAGAAACGCTGACCATCATCGGAGGGTCGGGCACCGGGAAAAGCGTCACTCTCAAATTAATGGTAGGCTTATTGAAGCCAAATCGTGGAGAGATTTTCGTGGATGACCAGGAAATAAGTCATCTCAGCGAGGACGCTCTTTCTCAAGTTCAGGAGAAGTTCGCGTATGTCTTCCAAGGGGGCGCCCTGTTTGATTCGCTCACCGTAGGCCAGAATGTCGCGTTCGGCCTGTATAATTTGAAAAAAATGGATCGAGATAAAATACCGGATTATGTCCGGGAGCGGCTGGCGCTGGTGGGGTTGACGGGCGTCGAACAGCTCAAGCCGGCTGAGCTTTCGGGCGGCATGCGCAAACGCGTCGCGATCGCCCGCGCCATCGCCATGGCGCCGAAGTATCTCCTTTACGACGAACCCACGACGGGCTTGGATCCGATCATGTCGGACGTGATCAACGATTTGATCGTGGGACTTCAGAAAAAACTCGGCGTGACCGCCGTGGTCGTCACGCACGACATGAAGTCGGCCTTTAAAGTGTCCAACCGGATCGCCATGCTGTATGAAGGGAAGATTGTGGGCGTCGATACCCCGGAGGCTATCCGCAATTCCAAGGATCCCCTGGTCCAGCAATTTATCAGCGGGTCCGCGGAAGGCCCGATCAAGATGAAAGTGCGAGCGTTTTAGTGGGAGAAAAAGAAGACAGTTTCGAACCGGAATCCGCCGAGCGGCTGTCCGCTGAAAGCAAAGTCGGCCTGTTTGTTCTCGCCGGCCTGGGGGTGCTGATGATCAGCATTCTCCTGCTGGGGGATATTCATTTTCGTCCCCAGACCACGCTGCACGTTCTCTTCAAGAACGTGGAAGGGATCAGCGATAAATCCCCGGTGAAAATTTTCGGCGTCGAGGTCGGTTCGGTGAAAAAAGTCAAGCTGTCGGAAGGCATGGCGCGCCTGACGATCCAATTGCGCAAGGAGATCAAGATCTTCAAAAACGCCAAAGCGCGGATCCGCAGCACCGGCATCATCGGCACCAAGTTTCTGGCCTTTTATCCGGGAAAACCGGAACCCGGGATTCCCGAGGACGACCAGCGCCTGAGCGGTGGGGACACGTTGATCGGGGAAGACGTCATCGATCTCGAAGAGCTGGTGGAGCGGGTCGCCAAGTCCCTGGACCAGTTCACGGGGGACGGGAAGCTGGGTGAGAATCTCAGCGCGACCTTCTCCAACCTGCGCTCGATCACCGATTCGCTGAACGCGGCCATCGGCCACCAGCGCCGCCAGATGGTAAACATCGTGAACAACATCGAGGGCTTTTCCAGCCGTGCCAAGTCGGTCGCCGCCCACGTGGACGACGTCCTCACGCAGCACAAGGAGGAGATCAAGGTCGCCATTCACAACCTGAAGGAAACGCTGGAGCGCATGAACAACATCCTGGCGGGCGTCCAGCGGGGCGAGGGGATGGCGGGGGCGCTGGTCTCAAGCAAAGAATCCGGGGAAGACTTGAAGCACACGATGAGCAATCTGAAGCAGGCGAGCGAATCCGCCAAGGAGGTGCTGGCGCGGTTCACCAAAGTGCGGGCGTTCTGGGAGATTCAGAGCCGAAGAGACTTCCGCGCCGGGGTCTATCGCGGAGACTTCGGAATGCGGCTCGAACCTCGCCCGAACAAGTTTTATCAACTGATGGGGCAAAACTTGGGAACGACCGGCAGCACGGTCGAGGATCCCAAGGATTACGAGCGGCGAAACACGATCACCGCCCTGCTCGGCCGCCATTGGGGGCCGTTCACCGGGGCCGTGGGAGTGATCAAGTCCCGCGCGGGCATCGAGGCGCGGCTCCGGCCTTTCCAGAACACGACGGCGCCTGTTTTTAACCGCCTCGAGTTGATCGGGCAGGGGTTTGATTTCGGGCGCGACGCCGTTATCAAGGATCGCCGCTTCGATGAGGCCAATTATATGGCCGGCGCGCGCGTGCGCATCAACCCCTGGGTCACGGCAGGCGTCCAGTCGGAAGATATCGCGGAAACGTCGAACCTGCATGGTTTGATCAACGTTTCCTTCGAGGACAAGGACATTGCGTATCTCATGGGATTTGTGAGTTTCGCCCGATGAAAACGAAATCATCTTTCCGGTGTCAGGAGTGCGGCTACGCGACGGCGCGCTGGCTCGGAAAGTGCCCCGAGTGCGAGCATTGGAATTCTTTTGTGGAAGAGCAGGACGCCTCCGCGGCGACGGCTGCGGCGGGCCGGGGACGCCGCCCCCTGACCGATTTTTCTTCCGAGGTGACGACGTTGGAGCAAATCACCTTAGCGCCGGCGCGGCGGACCGCCACGAACCTCCCCGAGTTTGACCGCGTGGTGGGGGGAGGGCTGGTGGAGGGGTCCATGGTCCTCCTGGGCGGCCCTCCCGGGATCGGCAAGTCCACCTTGATGCTGCAGGTGGCCGAAGGCCTTTGCCGCGGGCAGGGGAGCGGTCTCTATATCTCCGGCGAAGAATCGCTTCAGCAGATCAAGGATCGCGCCCACCGGATGGGCGTGCAGGCGCCAAATCTCTCGCTGGTGTCGGAAACGGAGCTTTCGCGCATGACGGACATCATCGATAAAGTAAAACCCGCTTTCTGCGTGGTGGATTCCATTCAGACGACCTACCGGCAGGACCTGGCCAGCTCCCCGGGATCGGTGGGGCAGGTGCGCGAATGCGCCGCCGAGTTCCTGCGCCTGGCCAAATCGCGCGGCATCACGCTTTTTCTCCTGGGGCATGTGACCAAAGAAGGCGACCTGGCGGGCCCCCGGGTCCTGGAGCATATCGTCGACACCGTTCTATATTTTGAATCCGAGCGCGAACAGCTTTTTCGCCTGCTGCGCTCGCACAAGAACCGTTTCGGACCCACCCACGAAGTAGGCGTTTTCCGCATGACCCCGAAAGGCCTCGCCGGCGTCGCCAGCCCTTCGGAGATTTTCTTGAGCCAGCGGACGCAGGCTCCCGGTTCGGCCGTGGTGGGAAGCCTGGAAGGATCGCGTCCCCTGATGCTGGAAATTCAGGCGCTGGTCGCGCGCACGCATTTTGGTTTCCCGAAACGCATGGTCACGGGGCTGGATTACAACCGGACCCTGCTTTTGATCGCTGTTCTGGAAAAACGCCTGGGACTGCATTTGGAAAACGAAGATGTTTACGTGAACGTCGTCGGCGGCCTGCGCGTGAAAGAGCCCGCGGTGGACCTCGGGGTGGCTGTGGCGATCGCCAGCGCGCACCGCAATCAGGCGCTGGATCCTCACACGCTTTGGATTGGGGAAGTCGGGTTGGGTGGAGAGGTGCGCGCCGTGGGCGCCTTGCCGCTCCGGTTGATGGAAGCGTCACAATTGGGTTTCAAGCGGGCTGTCGTCCCGCAGCAGAGTCTGCGCGATTCCGCGCGGGAATGTCGGGCCATGAAACTGGAAATTCATGGTATATCAACGGTGTCGGAGGCCTTGGAAGAGGTCCTGGCATTAGAAAGGCAGGCCACTTTATGACATTGTGGTTTTTTAGGATTCTGGTCATTATCACGGGTCCGGTCCTTGGCTGGTTTAAGATCGGTAGCGATTGGAAGGGAATCTTGATTGGGGTCGGCGCGGCGCTGTTCATTATCGCCGTGGAGATTGCCATTGAACGGGTGCCTCTGAATCATCTTCTTTTCGGGGTGATCGGGGCGGGGCTGGGGCTGATTTTCGCCTGGTTTGTCAACGAAGCCATTCTCCTGGTGAACGATCCTCAGTTGTCCACGGTGACGCGAAAGTATATGCCGCTGGTCTACGTTGTTTTTACGTATCTCGGGATGCTGATCTCGGTCCGCCGGCAAGAAGAGATGGACCGCCTGGACCGCGGCGAGGTCGTCGGGAAGGGTTCGCGCCGCCGCGGCTCAGACATCAAGGTGGTGGACACCTCCGCCATCATCGACGGCCGCATTGCGGACGTTTATGAAACCAAGTTTCTTTCGGGGACGCTGATCGTGGGGCGATTCATCCTCAAGGAGCTTCAGGATATCGCCGATTCCGCGGACGGCGGCAAGCGCGCCCGGGGCCGGCGGGGGCTGGATATTCTTCAGCGGCTCCAGGAGCATCAGGATATCCAGGTCAAGGTTGTGGACAAAGATTACCCGGAGGTGAAGGACGTGGACGGCAAACTCGTCATGCTGGCGCGGGAGTTCGACGCCCAGGTCCTGACCACCGACTTCAACCTGAACAAAGTGGCTTCCCTGCAGGGCGTGACGGTCTTGAACGTCAACGACCTGGCCAACGCGTTGAAGCCCGCGGTGCTGCCGGGCGACACCATGGTGATTTTTATCGCGAAGGAAGGCAAGGAGAAAGAGCAGGGGGTGGGGTATCTCGATGACGGCACCATGGTTGTCGTGGAAGAAGGCCGGCGGCTGGTCGGTAAGAAAGTGGAAGCCGCGGTGACCTCGGTGCTTCAGACCTCAGCCGGACGGATGATTTTTACCAAGCTCAAAGGAAATGGCGAGGGAGCACGGACGTGAAGAAGCCTCACC
>MGUR01000031.1:12916-14648 GCA_001800075.1 Elusimicrobia bacterium RIFCSPLOWO2_01_FULL_59_12 | reverse complement strand
TCTCCCGTTAGGGAGAGGGGGGTCGCCGCAGGCTGCCGGGTGAGGCGTGGTGAAAGGTAGCGCCGCAGCCGTCGTTGTTGCCGGCGGCCAGGGGACAAGGTTTGGCGGGCGCGTCCGTAAACAATACCTCATGCTGTCAGGCCGTCCTCTCCTCTGGTGGCCCGTTGACGCGTTTCAGCGCAGTCCCTCCATCGGTGCGGTAATCCTGGTTGTCCCGGCAGCGGATCTGGCATGGGTTCGCCGCCAGTTTGCCCGGTGGAAAGTGCGCAAGCCTCTGCATATCGTGACAGGCGGGAAAACGCGCGCGGACTCCGTGCGGCAGGGTTTGGCCGCGGTGCCGTCCGGTTTCCGTTGGATCGCCGTGCATGACGCCGTGCGGCCGCTGGTGACGCCGGAGCTCGTGAAAAACGTGTTGAAGGAAGCCTGGGCGCACCGGGCGGCCATCGCGGCATGCCCCAGCATAGACACGGTCAAGCTGGCCCGCCCCCGGCGAGGCTCGCCGAAGGCGGCCGACGGCAGTCAGACCATTCAGCGCACGCTTCCCCGCCAAGCGGTCTGGTTGGCCCAGACGCCGCAAGTCTTTGAGCGCAAGCTTCTTGAACGTGCGCACCGAAAGGGCCGGCATCTGGCCGCGACCGATGATGCCTTCTTGGTGGAACGTCTGGGCGTGCGCGTCAAGCTGGTGGCCAGTTCGCCGGACAACTTGAAAGTGACGGTGCCTTCCGATTTGAAAGTCGCCCAGCGCCTGCTGAAAGCGAGACGTTGAAATGATGTACCGCTCCGGCATCGGCTATGACATCCATCGCTTGAAAAAAGGCCGCCCGCTGAGGCTGGGCGGCGTGAAAATCCCCCATGCCATGGGCCTGGACGGACACTCCGACGCCGATGTGCTGCTTCATGCGATCATCGATGCGCTCCTGGGCGCGGCGGGCCTGCCGGACATCGGCCGCCATTTCCCGCCGGGCGATCCGAAAACGAAAGGGATCTCGAGCCGCACCATGACGGCGAAGGCGATTCGCGAAGTCCACAAACAGGGATATCGCGTGGTAAATGTGGACTCCGTGCTGGTGGCGGAGGCCCCTAAGCTGGCGCCTTATCGCGAGGCCCTTCGGACATCCATCGCGCGTTTACTGAAAGTACCGGTGACCTCCATCCAGGTGAAAGGGAAATCCAACGAGGGCCTGGACGCGGTGGGGCAAGGCAAAGCCATCGCCGCTCACGCGGTCGTCCTCTTATGCTCCACTTCTACAACAACCTAACCGCCAAAAAAGAGCGCTTCGAGCCCGTGCACGGGAAAGACGTGCGCATGTACGTCTGCGGCATCACACCCTACGACACCAGCCACCTGGGCCACGCCCGGTGTTACGTGGTATTCGATGTCATCCGCCGGGTCCTGCGCGCCCAGGGCTATAAAGTCCTCTCTGTGCAGAATTTTACGGACGTGGATGATAAGATCATCGCCCGCGCCGTGGAAAAGCGCGTCGACCCCGGGGCGCTGGTCCAGGAAAACATCGAGGACTACTTCAACAAAATGGACGCGCTGGGCGTCGAGCGGGCGGACCTCTATCCTCGTGTGACCGAGCATATCCCGGACATCCTCGCCCTCATCCGCCAGCTGCTGGATAAAAAGGCGGCCTACACGCTCGGGGGGGACGTTTATTTTTCCGTCCGGTCTTTCCCGTCTTACGGCAAACTCTCGAAGCGTCCGCTGGAAGATCTGCAGTCCGGCGCG
>MGUR01000031.1:11751-12894 GCA_001800075.1 Elusimicrobia bacterium RIFCSPLOWO2_01_FULL_59_12 | reverse complement strand
AAGGAGAAGCGGGATCCGCTGGATTTCGCCTTATGGAAAGCCGCGAAGCCGAATGAACCGCCGGGGGTGTCGTGGGACTCTCCCTGGGGCCGCGGGCGGCCGGGGTGGCACATCGAATGTTCGGCCATGGCGTTGAAGCATCTGGGCGCCGACTTCGATATCCATGGGGGAGGGCTGGACCTGATTTTTCCGCACCACGAAAACGAGATCGCTCAGTCCGAGGCCGCCACCGGCCTGCCGTTCGCCCGGTTCTGGGTCCACAACGGGTTTGTCACGCGCAACCAGGTGAAAATGTCCAAATCCCTGGGCAACTTTTTCACCCTCTCGGAGATTTTCGCCAAGTACCAGCCCGCGGTGGTGCGGTACATGCTGCTGAGCGTTCATTACCGCTCGCCCCTGGATTTTTCCGATGAGCTCCTGGCCCAGAGCCGGCAGGCGCTCTCCGGGCTGCGGGATGCGATCGCCCGCGCCAACCGGATTCTCCAGAAGCAGTTTATGGGCGTGGATGAATCGAATCAGCCGGTGGCGGAGGTGGCCCGGGCGGTCGAGGTCCTGGCGAAAGAATTTTTAGAAGCCCTGGCGGACGATGTCAACACCCCGGAAGCCATCGGCATTCTGCATCGTTTCATCAAGCTGCTCGAAAAGCAGTTTTCAACCAACCAGGTCTCGCGCGGCTCCATACGGCATATCCTGCAGTCTTTACGGTCGTGTTCCGAGCTGTTGGGCGTGGACCTATTCTCCTTCATGCAGGGCCTGCTGATTCCTCCTCAGGTGACCGAACTCGCCCATCAGCGGGAAAAAGCGCGAGAAACCAAGAATTGGAAGGACGCCGACCGCCTGCGCCAGGAAATCTTGACGCAGGGGTATGTCGTTGAGGATACGTCCACGGGACCGCGCCTCATTCCGAAAGCCAGCTCGTGAGAGGCCGTCGGGAACATCCGTCCGATGAGCTGGTCTACGGCCGGCGCCCGGTGTGGGAAGTCTTGCGCGCGGGCAAGCGAAGCCTGCATAAACTTTGGATGGTGCGCGGGACGGCCGGCGAGGTGGTGGAAGAAATCCTCAAGTTCTCCCGGGAGCGCGGCGTGGCCATCGATTGGGTGCAGCGGCCGCAGCTCGATCGCATGGTGCGGGGGAATCATCAGG
>MGUR01000031.1:5615-11710 GCA_001800075.1 Elusimicrobia bacterium RIFCSPLOWO2_01_FULL_59_12 | reverse complement strand
CGGGTTTTTTCGGGGTGCAGGCGGTCCTGGTGCCGCGATGGCGCGGCGCGCCGGTGAGCGAGGCGGCGCTGCGTGCGTCCGCGGGGGCCGCGGACCATGTGCCCGTCATTCGGGTGGGGAACTTCGTCCAGACCCTTGACCGCCTGAAAGAGCGCGGATTTGAAGTGTGGGGCGCTGATATGTCGGGGGAACCCCTAGGGAGTCAGGAACGCGGCCGGCGCCTGGTTCTCATGCTGGGCAGCGAGGGTAAAGGCCTGCGTCGCCTGGTCAAAGAGCACTGTGATAAACTGGTGGGGATCCCGGCGGGCGCCAACGTGGGGTCGTTGAACGTAGCTTCCGCGTCAGCGATTTTTCTCTACGAATTTTGCCGGCGCAGCTTCCGCCGCTGAGTTCCGCCGCTGTGTTATCGGCGGATTCGCCGAAGGTTCGATGGCGAACGTTGGCGGGTCCGCCGGACGTCTGGCGGAAACCCCTTTGTAAAACATTGCGCATGGCAAAGTGTTTGATAATCAAGGCCAAAGGAAGCGGAAGATGTTGAAATTTCATGAAAAACTTGGGTTATTCTGGGATAGCCCGGCGTTTACGGCAAACAGTGTTCATGTATGAGCCTGACCTTCGAATGGGATCATCGTAAGGCCAAGCAGAACGTAAAGAAGCACGGCGTTTCCTTTGAAGAAGCGTCTACGGTTTTCAGCGATGTCCAGTCGATCACGATTCACGACCCTTTGCATTCTGACGCAGAAGATCGGTTTGTTGATATGGGCCTCTCCGCGAAGCTTCGAGTTTTAATCGTTGCATACACAGAGAGGGGAGATAGAATAAGGATCATCCATGCTCGGGTTGCTGCACCGACCGAAAGAAAAACCTATGAAGAAAAACACACATAAAAGAACAGACGCCGAAATGCTGCCGGAATACGACTTCCACCATGGGGTCAGGGGCAAGCATGCAAAGCGCTACGCGGAGGGGACCAACATCGTGGCGCTTGATCCTGTCGTTGCCGAATACTTCCCTACAGCGGAGTCCGTCAATCGAGCCTTGCGTGCCTTGGCGGAGATTATTCGTTTCCGGAAGAAAAAGACAGCGTAAGATTTTGCCGGCGCAGCTTCCGCCGCTGAGTCGTTGGCGGGTCCGCCGAAGCCGTAGTGGCGGACAACCGGCAGAGCGACCCCTTTGTAAAGGGTTGCTGTAGTCAAAGAGGTTGATAATCGATGCGCCCGCTACTGGGTCTCAGCGGGCGAGCGCCGTGATGCAGTGGCGCTCGAATTTTGGCGCAAAACCTTGGAATTCCGGAGCAAATTAAGAAATTCTTGGGTTGGAACAGGGTTTGGGGAAAACATTGTTTGGACTAATCTTGGGTCTGTAAGAGTGCTAAAATTTGTTCTGTGAAGGGAGGAAAAATGAAACTTACATCAGCCCGCAAGAAGTTTAAGAACCAATGGATGGTATTTAAGATTCGACGGGAAAAACCTGTCGTTGAAGGAGAGGTCTTAGGAACGGCTAAAACGAGAAAATCTATCCATGATTTTATTGATCGCAATAGGTTGAACAATGTCTACATTACGTTTAACGGTCCAGTGGTTCCCCGCGGGGTAGGTTTTTTCTTTTGAGATTTCCGCTTCCGCCAACTGGGCCCATCATACTTCCATCGGTCTTAACGGGGCCGAAAACCGTCCAGAAAGCCGACCTTCTCCTTGATACGGGCGCCGAGTATTGCTCAATTTCAACTGAGCTAGCGACGAGTCTAGGTTACGACTTGGAAGGCCCGCATCGGAAGGTTGCGATCATCACGGCAAACGGCAGCGTCAAAATCCCATCCGTTTTGGTTCTGGAGATACGCATCGGAAATGCTTACGCACGCCACGTTGCCGTCACCTGCCAAGATATCCCAGAAATCCCTGAGATTAGTGGATTTATTGGTCTGAATTTTCTGAGGCGTTGTAAGACCATGATCGATTACCAGAAGCTGGTGCTCGATCTTGCTCGTTTCAAAAGCCATACGTAGTAGTTTTTTCGCCGGCGCAGCTCAACTGGTAGAGCAACCCCTTTGTAAAACATTGCTCATGGCAAAGTGCTTGATAATCAAACGGAAATTTAGCGCAAATCCTTGAAATTCATGGGCAAATCGGGCAATTCTTGGGTTGCAACAGGGTTTGGAGTAAATATTGTTCCAAATAGGTATGGAAATCATTGGTCGAAGTCGTATAATTATTAAATAATGGTCATATGGATATCCGCTTTGACTGGGACCCTGCCAAAGACCGCAAGAATCAGCGTAAGCACGGTGTCTCATTTGCGGAAGCCTCCTCGGTCTTCTTTGATGAGAAGGGCATTCTGATCCATGGCCCTGACCATTCTGAGCAAGAGGACCGATGTCTTCTGCTCGGCATGAGCGCAAAACTAAGGCTGCTTGTGGTGAGCCACACCTATCGAGACGATGACCGAATGATTCGTCTGATTTCAGCATGGGTAGCTACGCCACAAGAGCGTCAACAATACGGAAGGACAACACGACCATGAGAAAATCATACGACTTTAGCCGCGGCGTCAAGAATCCCTATGCCAAACTGCTCAAACAGCAGATCACCATCAATGTAGCCAAGCCGACTATTGCCTATTTCCAGAAACTAGCGAAGCAAAGCGGTATCGGCTACCAAGTGCTTATTGATCTTTATCTGCGTGATTGCGTAGAGGAGCGCAGGAAACCGCGCTTTAAGTGGGCAGCATAGGCCTATTTCGCCGGCGTAGCTCAACTGGTAGAGCAATCCCTTTGTAAGGGAAAGGTTGTAGGTTCGATTCCTATCGCCGGCTAGATTTAGACAGAGCGGTATTTCATTTATCGAACCACAGGTGGCCAGGTGGCAGAGCGGTCAAATGCACCAGACTGTAAATCTGGCGGGCTATGCCCTACGCAGGTTCAAATCCTGCCCTGGCCACCGGTGGCTCGACCTCTTCACCAGACTGCCCCGCCATACGTCTCTGCGGGGGCTGGCCCGCTTCCGTGAAGCATAGTGACGCGGGCCTGTAAATCTGGCGGGCAAATCCTGCCCTGGCCAATTCTTTTTACTCGCTTAGTGACGACCAACGTGCCTCGAGCTTTGCCTTCCGCATCGCAGCCGCTGCTTCCTTCCGTCCCGATCAATCAGACGTAAACACCGGGGCGGCCTTGTCGCCCTTGTCATGGGTCGGAAAACGGGAAGGGGGGGGGCTATTGGATTTGCAGGCTGCGCATGATCCGTTCGCAGTCGATGATGTACTGGAAAAATTTGTCGGACGGGATCTGGCAGGCCAGCGCGTATCCGGTGCTTCCGCGCACCAGAAGGAGCGTCCGGAACCGCATGTAATCGCTGCCGTACTGCCAGAGCAGGCCGTGCCCCGCCGGATAGTCGACGTCCCGGGTCAGCGCTTCGGCAATGCCCCATTGCCGGGCCATCTGTTTGGCGAACTCCTGGACGCCCATGGCCTGGGGCAGGCGGATGCGCTGCAGGCTGCCGCGCACTTCGGGTATCGGGCCGACGAATTTCACCAGCGACTCCATCGTGGCCATGTCGAGCCGCCAGCCATCGGGAACGTCCAGCGTTAAGCCGAATGGAACGTTTTTATACGTGCTGCCTTCCACGGTTCCTTTTTCCGCCGGCGTCCCGCGCGGCAGGCGTTCTACCATGGATAAGTATTTGTCGCGGTTGTAGGTCACTGACGTTCGCTCTTTTTCCGTCTGGGCGATCCATCGGCGGGCCAGGCGGAGGCGATCGGAGGTCAACGGGTGATCCCGCCAGTACGGGCTGATGTGTTCGGCGACGGCTTCTTCCTTTTCGATTTTGTCCAGGCGCTGAAAGAAGGTCAGGGACGCCTCCGGATCATAGCCGGCGCGCGAGGCGTAATGAATGCCGAATTGGTCGGCTTCCAGCTCATGCTTGCGGCCGTAACCCAGCAAGTACATCTGCTCATAAACGCCCGCCGCCTGGGCGATGGCGATCGCCGCTTCGCCGGCTCCCAGCGCGATCCCGCCGATGGCTCCGATGGCCCGCAGCGTGGAGAGCATGCCGGCGCGCTGCAGCTGTTCGATGCCGTGCCATGCGGCGATGTGGGTGATCTCGTGGCCGAGCACGACCGCCAGCTCGGCTTCATCCGCCAGCTGAGTCAGGATTCCCCGCGTGACGAACACAAACCCGCCCGGCACGGCGAAGGCGTTCAGGAGATCGGTGTCGATGATGGTGAAGTCGTAATTGAGCTGGGGACGGTCGGAGGCTTTCGCGAGGCGCTGTCCCACCTGGTCCAGGTAGACCTGCCAGTCCAGGTCGTTGTAGGCCCCGTATTGCTTGATGATCTGTTCTTTGACCTTCCGGCCGATTTCGATCTCGGTTTTCTCGCTGATCAGGCGGAACTCCCGCCGGCGCGTCACGTAATTCCGCGCGCAAGCAGAGAGAAGAAGAAGAGCTATAAGGAGGCAAGAGGTTGGGAACCTCACCCACCCCCTTCGGGGGTCCCCCCTCTCCTTGCAAGAGAGGGATTGGTTCTGCGGCCCGCCTCTCCTATCAGGAGAGGGGGTGGGGGCGAGGTAATCCATAGGATGACTGGATTATACGTGATGTCTCAACAGGCGGGCTATTTTCGAAGAAAGGAGGATGCTCTTGCCCCTAGTCCAGCTCGATCTCGATGCCGCCCACGCGGCCGGCCACCAGGTTGTAGATTTTGGCCATGAAGGCGTTCACCAGGGCGCCGACGACGCCGTAGAGGATCGGGGCCAGGAAAAGCGTCACAATGCCTTCCAGGAAGCGGCGGTCAACAAAATCGGCGATCATGATGATCACGCCGACCAGCGCTCCAGCCACGGCCCCCAAGATTAAGGACACACGAAAGACGGACTTCACTTCCAACGACTTTATTTTTTTCACGTACAGCCTCCTATTTAGTCGTCATCCCCGCGAAAGCGGGCCCACCCACACTGCTTGGCGGGCCCGCCCGCCTTGTAGTGTGGCGGGCGGGGATCCAGAACTGGATTCCCGCTAACGACATGCGGGAATGACGTATTGATTGCTATCTCGCTACCACCACGGTGCCCGTGATATTTTCGCCTTGGAAATCGATCTTGAAAAAATAAATGCCGCCCGGCACCACGCGGCCGCCGGAGTCCCGGCCGTCCCAGGTGAGGAGCGTGTCGGGATCGTTCCCCGGAAGCAAGGAAGCCACTTTCGATCCGGTGATGTCGTAGACCGAACCCCCGACGGGCAGCAGCTCCGGGTTGGTAAAGTGAAACACCGCCTTGTCGTTGAATCCATCGCTGTTCGGTGTGAAAATCCGGGGAAAAACGCCGTTAAATTCGAGCGAGCCGAGGGAAATCGCCACCAGAGGGCTGGAAAGCAAAAAGGAAAGGCCGAGGGGACGTAGCTGCTTAACTGCTTTCCAAGTCAATTTGCCAAAAAAGGCAGTTAAGCAGCTACGTCCCCTATGCCTTGCCGTCATTCCCGCGAAAGCGCGCACGCCACACTTCCGGCGCGCCCGCCCAGTCGTGTGGAGGGCGGGAATCCAGTGTCGTCTAAGCCTCTGGACCCCCGCCTTCGCGGGGGTGACGTCAGGGACTATTTTCCATTTACGATTCACGATGTTTGCCGTAGCTGTCATCTCGCCACCACAATCGATCCCGTAATCGCGCTGCCCTGTAAGTCTACCTGATATAGATAAATTCCGCCAGGGACGGAACGGCCGCCGGAGTCTTTTCCGTCCCAGGACAGGGAGGAATCGGTGTTGGGCCCGGCCACGCAGTCCGCCACAAACGAGCCGGAGATATCGTAAATCTTTCCGGAGAGCGGCAGGAGCTGCGGGTTGTCGAACTGGAAGATGACCTTGTCGTTCCAGCCGTCGCCGTTCGGGGTGATGATGCGCGGGTAGACGCGGGTGACCGCGATGCTGGAGCTGCGCGCCGCCACGCGAATCTGGTAGCGCCCGATATGATCGGAGGTCTGGGAGACCGTGGTGTCGGCCAGGCTGGTTTGACCCGACACCTTGACCCATTCGACGCCGTTGTGCCAGAAGAGGGACAGGCCCTTATCCGCCTCCGAAGCGTTCAGCACGGGAACGCGCGCGGGCGCTCCTTG
>MGUR01000031.1:2299-5573 GCA_001800075.1 Elusimicrobia bacterium RIFCSPLOWO2_01_FULL_59_12 | reverse complement strand
CAGCCCGGTGTCCTCTCGGACCAGTTTGATGTCATAGGATTCCACGACGCGATTCGTCTCCTCGGACGCCACATCCTCCACGACGACCGACAGGTCGGCCCCAAATGGGTTGTTGTCCGCCAGCAGAACGTTGTTGGCCCACTCCGGAATCCGGGCCCGGGTGACGTTGTCCTGCGCCATGTAGAAGTGATTCAACTGGGAGGTGTCGTCCATGATATGGCTGTAGTCCGACACCCGGCCGTTGGTGTCGACAGTCCGCACGCAGTAGTAGTTGGCGGAGGCGGCGGAGAAGGTGGTGCTCCAGACCTCTTCCGTCACCGCCGCGACCTGCGCCCAGCTCGACCGCGGGGCGAGCAGGGTGTTCGATCCGAAAATCTGGTATCCCGCGAGATTGGTCAGCGGGGTGCCGTCGGTGCGCTGGGTCACCTGGGTCCATCGGTAAGTTCCCTGGGTGGAGGTCCGCGCGCCCCAAAGGCCATTGGGCGCTTTGGGAGCGGTCAGCACGCCGGGCGTCAGCACCGTCACGACGTTGCTGTACGTCGTGGGTACGTTGTTCACGTTCAACGCCCGCACCTGGTAATAATAGGTGGTCCCTCCGTTAACCGTCAAATCCGTATAGGCGGAGCCCATTTGCGTCGCCAGCGCTATATACGTTGACCCGTTGGTGCTGCGCTCCACGCCATACGAGGTGATTCCCGGATTGCCGTTGGGGCCCCAGCTCAGACTCACGGCGGTCCCGGAGACCGAGGTGGTGGTGAGCGTGATCGGCGGGTTGGCGAGCGTATAGGTGCTGATCGGCGTGGAGAAGTTGGAGGTAGTCCCGGTGATCAAATTAAGCGTCGCCACGCGCGCGCTGTAGAGCGCATTCACGCTCAATCCGGCGAACGCGGCGGAGGAGAGCGCCGTCGTCGACGACTGCGGCACGGCGAAGGGATCCGCCGAGGCCAGCTGGACGACGTACTCGATGTTCGAGCCTCCCAGAGGTGTCCAGGTGACGGTCAAACTCGAGGTGCCGACCATCGAGAACGCGACGTTGGGGGGCACCCCCAGCGCCGTGACGGACGCGCCGATGATCAGGAAGGCGCTGTCGGCTCCCGAGAACCCGAGCGCCCGGACGCGGGCGTAATAGGTCGTGTCGGTCGTCAAATCGTTGAAGGTGTTGCTGAGGCTGGTCGTAACCACGGAGGCGGTCGCTGTTCCAACCGCGGATATCGTGGAGAGCTCCGCCTGATACTCCGTGCCGGACCCGTTGGTGTCGGCGCCCCACGCGATGGACAGGCTGACGTTCGTCACGGAGGTGATCGACCCGTTGTTGGGGATCGCCGCCGGCGTGACGGTCGTTGTCGAAGCGTCGTAGTCCGTATTGAACCCGTCGCCGTTCCGCGCCCGGACGCGCAGGTAATAGGTGGTGTTGGACGTGAGCGGCGTGTGTACGGCGCTGGTGTTCAATGTGAGCGAGGACACGGCCGTCGCAAAGCTGGGCTGTGTGTCGATGAACGATTGATATTGCGTTCCCGTGGGATTGTCATTGGCATTCCATTGGAACGCGACGCTGGTCGTGAAGACCCCTGCCAGCGCCGAACCCGATGGGATGGCGGCCAACGTATAGGTGGTGGCGCTGTTGGACAGGCCTGTTTCAATGGGTCCGATCATGGCGGTCACCACGCGTCCGTAAGCCGTGTTGGTGGAGAGGCCCGTTTCTTCATAAGGAGGCCCGGCAATGCCGGATTGAACCAGGGTGGCCGGGGAACTGGCCATATAAAGGTTGTAGGAGCCCGCTCCGGAAACGGTGTTCCAGTTCCAGCTGACGCTCGAAACGCCCAACGCGGTTCCCGAGAAGCCGTCCGGCGCCCCCGCGCCCTGGGTGCGCGTGCTGTTCACGACGCTGAACGGGGTCGTGAAGAGGCTGTCCCCGTTGATCGCGCGGATCCGCACGTAATAGGTGGTTCCCGAACTCAACCCGGTGAAGTCCGTGGTGTTGGCGGTGAAGTTGTCGCTGAAAGCGATCGGCGTCGAGAAATGGGCCGCGAAGTTGTCGGTGGACCGGCTCACTTCGAAGCGGGTCCCGGCCGGGTTTTGATTCACGGACCACGTGATCGTGAAGGAGCTGAACTCTACGGCGCTGAAGCCGGCCCCTCCCGGCGCCGCGGCCTGGGTATAGAACGTGGCGCTTGCCGACAGCGCGCTTTCAATGCCGTTGACAACGGCCGTGACATGGCGGCCGTAGGCTGTATTGGTGGAAAGTCCCGTTTCGGCAAGCGGCGGAGCGCCTGACCCTGCGAGCGCGGCCGGAGAGGTCGCCTGATAGAGCCGATAGGTTGAGGCGCCGGCGACCGCGCTCCAGCTCCAACTGATGCTCGAAACGCCCAGCGCCGTTCCCATGAAGCCGGTCGGACTAGGAACGATGAGCGTTACAGTGGATCCCGTGCCGCTGAAGAGAGTCACGATCGGCGCGATTGGTTCATCGCCGGCGCGTTCATTTTCCGCCCGGATGCGGACGTAATAGGTCGTCGCCGGGATCAGGTTGCCGAAGTGCGTGGTATTCGCCGTGAAGTTGTCGGCCAATGTGACCGGCGTCGAGACCGCGGTGGCGAACCCATCATTGGTGGTGGAGCGCATGATCTCGTAGCGCGTGTAGCCGGGATTGCCGTTGTCCGCCCAGGCGACCGTGAACGAGGTGTAAGCGACATTGCTGAAGGCGGGCTGGCCGGGCTGCGCGGCATGCGTGTAGGTCGTCGCGGACCCCGACAGCGCGCTCTCGACACCGCCGATGACGACACTCACAACGCGCCCGTAGGCGGTGTTGGTCGAGAGGTCCGTCTCCATGTAGCCCACGGTCGGCGTGGAGAGGACCAAGGTGGTCGTTGACGTTGCCTGATAAACCCGATAGGAGCTGGCTCCCGGTATGGAATTCCAGGTCCAACTGAGGGTCGAGACGTCGAGGGCGGTGCCAGTCAGGCCGGTCGGTGTGGGCACGGACAACGTGACCGTAGAACCGGTGGCGCTGAAGGCGGTCACGATCGGAACGATCGGTTCATCCCCCGCCTGTTCATTTTCAGCGTGGATGCGGACGTAGTAGGTCGTGCCCGGAGCCAGTCCGACGAAGGTGGTGGTCGCATCGGTAAAGGCGTCGGCAAACGCGATCGGGGTCGAAACCAACGTCGCAAAGCCGTCATTGGTAGTGGAGCGTGAGACTTCATAGCGGGTGGAGGCGGGGTTGTCGTTGGCCGCCCAGGTGACCGTGAAGGACGTATAGAACACGTCGCTGAAAATC
>MGUR01000031.1:0-2289 GCA_001800075.1 Elusimicrobia bacterium RIFCSPLOWO2_01_FULL_59_12 | reverse complement strand
CGTGTAGGTTGTCGCGGCGGCCGAAAGGGGGCTTTCAACGCCGCTCAGAACCGCCGTGACGACCCGCCCATAGGCGGTGTTGGTCGACAGCCCCGTTTCGATGTAGCTGTTCGGGCCTCCG
Source organism: Elusimicrobia bacterium RIFCSPLOWO2_01_FULL_59_12 (assembly GCA_001800075.1). Classification (GTDB taxonomy): domain Bacteria; phylum Elusimicrobiota; class Elusimicrobia; order 2-01-FULL-59-12; family 2-01-FULL-59-12; genus 2-01-FULL-59-12. The sequence continues at coordinate 2,168 of MGUR01000031.1, read as the reverse complement.
GTCGCCGCTATCAGGGTGGTCGGGGACGTCGCCATGTACAACCGGTAATCGGTTGCGCCGGACACGGCGCCCCATGCCCAGGAAATGCTCGAGACGCCGAGCGCGGTGCCCGCCAGGCCGGTGGGCGTGGGGACTTGCAGCGTCACCGTGGAGCCGGCCGAGACATAATTCGGGGCGTTATTCCAGTTGAGGCCGCCCGCCCGCAGGTAGTAAGTCGCCGCTGGAATCAAATTGGAAATCGTCAGCGTCGTCGCGCTGACGCTGTAGGCGGTCGATGAACCGGCGACGGGCGCGAACGCGGAATCCGTAGAAGCTTCGACGCGATAACCGGTCGCCGTGTTTATTCCCGACCCCGATGTGAATGGATCCCATCTCACGCGCACCGACGTCACCCCGACGGCCTCTGCGGCGGCGTTGGTCAGCAGACTGGTCAGGGTGCTTGTGCTGAGCGCAGTCGAAGCGCTGGTGAAGTTCGGCACGCCGTTATGGTTCACGGCCCCGGCACGGAAATAATAGGTCGTGTTCGGAGTCAGTCCGATGACCGTCAACGTGCTGACAACCGCATCGGCTGTGCTGGAGGATTGAGCCACAGGGTTAAAGTTGGCATCGGTGGACGCTTGAACGAGGTAGCCGTCCGCCGTGCCGGGACCAAAGCCCGCCGTGAAAGCAGCCCAATTGAGCGTGATGCTGTCCATGTAGACCCTGTAGATCACCGGCGCGCTGATCAAGTCCGTGAGCGTGCTGGTCGAGGGCGGCGTGGTCGGCGCGTAGTTGGTTGTCCCATTATCCCAGCGGCTCCCTACCTGCAGGAAGTAGGTCGTGTTGGGCGCTAAATTCGACGGGAACGTCAGCGTCGTGGCCGTGCCGCTGGGAGTCTCGGACGAAAGGAGCGTGCCGGTAAAGTCCGACGCGGTGGACGCTTCCAAAATATAGCCCTGATCTGAGTTGACCGCACCCCACGTCACGGTGATGCTTGTGACAAACACCGTGTTGATGAGTGGGCTGGCCGGCGGCGTCGTGCCCTGGAGTGTTTTTGTGGTTCCGAAGACGACATAATTCACAACGCCGTTCCAGTTAATGCCACCCATCCGCACATAATAGGTCGTGCTCGGGTTCAACCCCACGATGGACAACGTGCTCAGCGCGACGTTCGTGGTCGAAGAGGAACCCGAAATCGGGTTGAAGGCAGAATCGGTAGAGGCTTGCAGTGTATACCCCTCGGCTGTATCGGCGCCGGAGCCCGGTCCGAAGGCAATCCAATTCGCTGTTATCGTCGATGTCCCGACCTGATAGACGGTAGCGCCGGTCAACAGATCAGTCAGTGTTGAGGTTGAAGGCGGTGTGGTGAAGGCATAGTTGGTGGTGCCATACCACAGGCTTCCGGCCCGGACGAAGTAAGTGGTGTTTGCCGCGAGCTGGCCGTCGTTAAAGGTAAGACCTGTGAGGGTGCCAACCGGCGTGGTCGAACTGATCAAAGTCCCGGTGAAGTCGCTGGCTGTTGAAGCTTCCAAGCTGTAACCGCCGTAGGAAGCTACCGAGGTCCAGGTCACAGACAGGGTGCTGATGTAGACCCCGGTGATTTGCGGTGTGATGGGCGCCGGGCCGGGCAAGGTGCGTGTTGAGCCCGCGATCACCACATAGTTGGCGACGTTGTTCCAGTTGATCGCTCCCGCGCGCAGGTAGTAGTCCGTGTCGGCCAACAATCCGCCTACGGTTAATGTGGATGCTGTTACGCTGATCGTTTCCGAAGATCCGCTGATGACGCTGAAGTCGGATGCCGTGGAAGCCTGCAAGCGGTAGCCTTCCGAAGTGTCGGCGCCGGACCCGCTGTTGAACGGCAGCCAGTTGGCCGTCACCGTGAAGCTCGAGACCCCGGCGAATTGCTGGCCGGTCAAGAGGCTGGTCAGCGTCGATGTTGAAGCCGGCACCGTGTCGGCGTAGGTGGTGGCCCCGTTATAAAGCGCGCCGATCCTGACGAAATAGGTGGTGTTGGGAGCCAAAGGAACCGCGGAGCCTACGGTGAGCGAAATTGAACCCGTGTTGGTGGTGACCGTCGAGAAGATTGTGCCGGTGAAGTCGTTGGCGGTGGACGCTTCGACGTCATAGCCCGAGGTGTTGGGTACGGTCGTCCATTGAGCGGTGATCGAGGTCTGATACACCGCGAAGAT
>MGUR01000030.1:17814-19851 GCA_001800075.1 Elusimicrobia bacterium RIFCSPLOWO2_01_FULL_59_12 | reverse complement strand
CACCCGGAATCGAACCAGGATCTGCTCCTTAGGACGGAGTAGCTCTATCCATTGAGCTATGGGGGCGAAACCGTGCGCGATTCTAGCTTTTTGGCCGTCGTCGAGTAAACAAAGTGATACAATCCTCCGTATGAAAACGTACAAACGCGTACTGGGCTACTTGCGGCCGTACGTGGGACCTTTCATCGTGGCCCTGGTTTGCATGGGTGGCGTGGCCGGCGCCAACGCGCTGCGGATTTACCTCGTAAAGCCGCTCCAAGACCGCGTTTTCCTGGCCCATGATTGGGGGATGCTCCGGAACCTGCTCTGGTGGCTGCCCGCCCTTTCGGTCCTTCTGGGGGTCCTTTCCTACGCGCAAAACTATCTGATGGCGTCCATCGGCCAGCGCGCGATCACCGACCTCCGCAAAGGGATGTTCGATCACGTTCAGTTGATGTCGATGGACTTTTTCACGGGGACCTCCAGCGGCAAGCTCATGGCGCGTTTTACCAACGATCTGACCGCCCTTCAGCATGTGATCGCGCGCGCCCCGATTTATTTCGTGCGTGACGGGCTCACCGCCCTGTTCAACATCGGTTTTATTTTTTATTTGAACTGGCGCTTCGCCCTGCTGACCCTGGCGGTCCTGCCGGTTTCCGGCGTGATCATTTTTATTCTCGGGAAGAAACTGCGCCGGGCGGGACGCAAGGGACAGGAGCAGATGGGGGAGCTTTATTCCGTGATCCAGGAGAACATCCAGGGCGCTCCCGTGGTGAAGGCGTACCACGCGGAGGCGCTGGAATCGCAACGGTTTCAGCTGTCCAATCTGCGCTTTCGCGATCTGGGGTTGAGGTTCGCTCGCGCGGAAACCCTCTCGAGTCCGCTGATGGAGATGGTGGGGGCTCTCATTTTGTCGCTCCTTCTCTGGAAAGGCGGCGCCGACGTGATCAGCGGCGTCTGGACGGCGGGGTCGTTTCTGGCGTTCATCACCTACGCGGTGATGACCTACCGCCCGTTGAAGAATTTCGCGGAGCTGAACGCCCAACTGCAGCTCGGCCTGGCGTCCTCGGAACGCATCTTCGATCTGCTGGACCACGTTCCGGGCATTCAGGAATCGCCGGCCGCGACCATTCTGGCGCCCTTTGCCCGGCAGATCCATTTTGAAAACGTCACGTTCCGCTACCGCAGCGCGGACGGTAAAGCCAGCGAGCCGCGCTGGGCGCTTCGTTCGGTCGATCTGAACGTCCGCGCCGGGGAGATCATCGCGCTGGTGGGACCCTCCGGCGCGGGCAAGACCACCCTGGCGCTCCTGCTGCCGCGATTTTACGACCCCACCTCCGGCCGCCTATGCATAGATGATCAGGACATCCGCGCCGTGACGCTGGATTCCCTGCGGACGCAGATCGGGTTGGTGACGCAGGAGGTGCTGCTGTTCAACGATACGGTGCGCTACAACATCGCTTATGGAAAACAGAACGCGGGTTCGTCCGAGATTCAGGAAGCGGCCGAAGCGGCCAATGCGCACGCCTTCATTCAGCGCCTGCCGCACGGCTACGACACGATCATCGGGGAGCGCGGGGTGCGCTTGTCGGGCGGGGAGCGTCAGCGGTTATCCATCGCGCGGGCCCTGCTCAAGAACCCGCCGATCCTGATTCTGGATGAGGCCACCTCGTCCCTGGATGCGGAGTCCGAACGGCTGGTTCAGGAAGCGGTCGAGCGGCTGATGTCGCACCGCACGGCCCTGGTGATCGCGCACCGCCTGGCGACGGTCCGCAAGGCGGACCGGATCGTCGTGCTGGAACGCGGTCAGATCGTGGAAGAAGGCGACCACGAGTCCCTGCTGGCGCGCCGCGGAACCTACCATCGTCTGCATTCCCTTCAAGCCCTCGAATAATCCCTGCCTCTGAGCGAAGCCAGCGCCAGTCCCATCACGAAATAGAACATCATCTGAATGGAGCTGTTGTTATAGACGGCTTCGGTCAGTCCGCTCGCCAGCCAGCCGATGAGCCCCAGGAGCGCGGTGAGCAGCAGCGTGCGCTGTTCGCCGGATCCCGGCGC
>MGUR01000030.1:13783-17801 GCA_001800075.1 Elusimicrobia bacterium RIFCSPLOWO2_01_FULL_59_12 | reverse complement strand
AAGCGCGAAGCAGCCGGCCCCCCAGCATGCCGATAAAAACAAGAAATGCGCCCAACCCCAACAGTCCGCGTTCGGCGGCGATGTGAACATAGGTGTTGTGCAGGTGTCCCCAGGCGCCGAACGCTTGGCGCTGCCGCGGCGTCTGGTAGCTCGGGCTTGCGAGCCTGACATGGCCGGGACCCACGCCAAGAAGCGGATGGTCCCTAAGCATCCGGCTTCCCGCCTCCCACATCATCAGGCGTTCCGAATTGGAAGAAAACCGCGTGTCTCCGATGGAGAGCGCGCGATGGCGAAGCGCGGGCGTAAAAAGAATGAGCGCGGCGGGACAGGCGACCAGTATGCCGAGCCGCCTCCAGACATGCGGCTTGGGTTCCAGGATCACCAGAGAGAGCGTCATCACGCCGAACGCCAGCCAGGGCCCGCGGCTTTGCGAGGCCAGCAGCGCTCCGATCAGGATTCCCGTCATGGGGGCCCACTTTCGCCAGATGATCCGGGACGGCATGGCCAGCTGGCTGAGCATCATCGCCAGGGGAAAGAGCAGCGTTTCCGCAAATGTTAAAGGGTGGCCGCGAAAGCCGGTGGCGCGGCCATCGTTTAAGGACAGTTTTCGCAGGAGACTTTCCGGCCAGCCGGCGAGCGCGGATGGAATGTGTTGGAGGACGCGGCCCGTCCGTTCATTCTGGTCCATGCCCAACACCGCTTGAAGAAGTCCGCACACCGCGGTGAGAAGTCCCCCCCACAGAAACCATTTCAGCAAGCGTGAGCGCAATCCGGGTTCGTTCACTAACAGCGCGCCCAGCAGAGGAATCAGGATCACGTACAAGTCTTCGGTGAGCTGGCCGCGGCTGTGGGAAGGCGAATCGCTGAACCCAGCGGAGAGAAGGCTGACGCCCCAAAAGAGAAGGAACGCGATTTCAACGCGGCCCCACGCCGGCGGCCACCTCCGGAAAGTCCAGGATCCTGCCGCGACGTAGAGCGCAAGAAGCGGAAAAAACGCGAGGCTGGAGGCGGCGATGGAGACCGGGAAGAAGAACGCCACCAGCGCGAGTCCCGCAACGACGGTCCGTTTCAGCGCGTCGTTGTCCGTGGCCGGAAACAAGGGGAGGTCAGTAACGGATCAGGGTGAGGACGTCATAGCCGCGCAGTTTTTCGCGGCCGTGGAGAAATTCGAGTTCGATCACAAAGGACATGCCCACGACCTTGGCCTTGAGTTTTTCAACCAGTTTGCAGGTGGCATGAGCGGTGCCGCCGGTCGCCAGCACGTCATCAATCACCAGGACGCGCGATGAAGCGTCCAGCGCGTCGGCGTGGATCTCAAGCGTGTCGGTCCCGTATTCGAGTTCGTAGTCAAAGGCCGCCGTTTTATAAGGCAGTTTGCCTTTTTTCCGGACCGGGATGAACCCCGCGTCCAGCTGGTAGGCGACGGGCGCGCCGAAAATGAAGCCCCGGGATTCCACCGAGGCGACGTGCGTGATGCCCTTGCGCCGGAACGGCCCGGCCATCTTCTCTACGGTGGATTTGAAGAGCGTGGGGTTTTGAAGCAGCGGCGTGATGTCCTTGAAAACGACCCCCGGTTTCGGAAAATCAGGCACATCCCGGATGAACGATTTCACTTTCTCAATTGCCATGGTCGCCATAGGTTTTGAAGGTCCTCTCTAAACGATTCCCATGCGCTGGGCCAGGCGGCGCAGCCGCTCCAGCCCGCGTTTTTCCAATTGCCGGATGCGTTCGCGCGACACCCGGAGTTTTTTGCCGACTTCTTCCAGCGTCTGGTTTTCCCCGCTCAAACCGAAGCGCAATTCAAGGATTTGCCGTTCGCGCAAAGGCAGCTGGGAGAGCGCGACGTCCAGTTCGTCATGCAGTTTAAAAAGCGAAATCAGCCGGTCCGGGGCGTAGAGTTCATCATCGGAAATCACATCTTTAACGGTGAGGTTCTCATCATCATCGAGCGGCGCTTCAAGGCTTCCGATCCCGCGCGCGGCTTCCGCGGCGTCCAGGATCCCCTTCACCTGTCTTGCCGAGAGATGCAGGCGCGACGCCATTTCTGTGAGCGTGGGATCGCGGCCCAGCTGGCCGTGCAGCGAGTCCCATTCGCGCAGCCAGCGGCGCAGCGCTTCCCAGGCGTGGGGCGGGATGCGGATGGTTTTGGACTGTTCATCGATGGCCCGCCGGATGGACTGTTCGATCCAGTACGCGCCGTAGGTGGAGAAGCGAAACCCTTTTTTAGGATCGAATTTGTCGATGGCGTGCATCAGCCCGAGATTTCCCTCCTCGATGATGTCGAGAAAGTCGAGTCCCGGCCGGTAGTATTTCTTGGCGATCGGGATCACCAGCCGAAGATTCCGTTCCACCAGCTCTTTTTTTGCCGCCTTGTCCCCTTTGTTGGCTCGGTGCCACAGCGTGTTGAACGCTTCTCGGGAGAGCTCGGGGAAGTCCTTGATGGCGCGGAAGTAGAGGGAGACGGCGTCTAGACTTTCAGCCATGGTTAAGCAGGTGACCGTTCCTTGTTAAATCTCGGGGCGCCGGGATTTGCCCGCCACACTACAGGCGGGCATCCGCCCTGCCGTGTGGCGGATGAACCCGGGATCTGTCGTTGCGGCGACCGCGCTACCCAGTGCTGAATCGGGGCGCCGGGATTTGAACCCGGGACCTCTTGGTCCCGAACCAAGCGCGCTACCAGCTGCGCTACGCCCCGATTCAGCACTGGCCGTTTCCATTCTTGACGAGGAGATCATCGAGTTCTCGGCGTCCCTTCCCCGATTTGAGCAAGCGTTCCCGTTGCACAGTTATCTTATCGAAATGAACCCGGGACCTGTCGCCTGCGGCGGCCGCGCTGCCCGCTGCGGTCTCCCTAGGCGACCGGTCGCCATGGCGACCGCTACGCCCCGTTTAAATTGCATAGTCAGAAACGAAAGCTGGGAATCTTATCATATTCTGCGGAAACAGATTGGCTTCGAGGGGCGCCTGCCAGACGACAGACCCAGCGCGCTATTTCGATGGCCGCATAGGGGGTCGCGAGGTCCCGCGTCCGGTCCCTCATGCGCTTCATGCGCGCGGGGTTCTGCAGCAAATCCCTCACCCGAGAAGCGATCTCTTCCGGCGTCTCGGCGGATTCGGCCACTCCCTGCCGCTCCAAATAGCGCGCGTTGCGTTCTTCCTGGCCCGGGATCGGGCTGGTCAGAATCATCGGCAGATTTTTCGCCAGCGCTTCGGAGGTCGACAATCCGCCCGGCTTGGTGATCAGGAGGTCCGACGCCTCCATCATCTGGTGAATGCGCCGGGTGTAGCCAAAGAGCCGGATGTTCTTGTCGCGCCCATGGGTTTTCCGCACCAGGCGGTAGAGCTCGCGGTTCAATCCGGTAGCGACCAGGCACTGCACGGATAAGTCTTGGAGTTTGTCGAGCGTCTCCTGCAGCGGTCCCATCCCCTGGCTCCCGCCCATGATCAAGACGGTGGGGCGCCGCAGGTCGAGCCCCAGGCGGGCGCGGATGGCATCCCGCCGCTGCGGCTTCAAAAATTTCGGGCTGATGGGAATGCCCGTGACGGCGATGCGCGACGCCTCGATGCCGCACCGGATCAGTTCCTTGCGCACCTCTTCGCTGGGGACGCAGTAGAGGTCCACTTCGGGATACACCCAGTAGGAGTGAATCGCAAAATCCGTAACGACGGCGATCAGCGGAATCGCCAGGGCGCCGCGGCGCTTCTCCGCGGCGAATACGGAGCAGGGGACCGCCTGGGTGCAGACGATCGCTTCCGGCGCGTGGCGCTCGATCAGCGTCTGCATTTTGGGCGCGGAGATCAGATTTAATATCTCGCGAATTTCGCGCGTCGCGGTGGCCACGTCCGGGTTGTCGTACACATAATTCCACAGCGTTGGGGTGCGCCGCAGGACTTCGAGATAAGCCCGGGAGATGAGTTTGCCGATTTTCGGATAGGCGTAAGTAAATGAATCGATCCCGAAGGTTTCGCAGCCGGGTTCCAGGAGCTCCAGCGCTTCGCGCACGGCGTCGGCCGCGTG
>MGUR01000030.1:2515-13769 GCA_001800075.1 Elusimicrobia bacterium RIFCSPLOWO2_01_FULL_59_12 | reverse complement strand
CGGGAATCCCCGCCACGGAGTCTCTGGCGGGCCCGCCAAAGCCGTAGGGGCGGGGAACCCGCGACCGCGCTATCCGCAAAATCGGGCCGGCGGGAATCGAACCCGCGACCTCTCCCACCCCAAGGGAGCGCGCTACCCCTACGCTACGGCCCGATTTTGCGGACACCCCTACGGTCTCCCAAGGCGACCGGTCGCTGTGGCGACCGCCACGGCCCGGTTCACGCGACCTTAAAAGACAGTTTGTCATGGGGATTGTAATTCAGAAGCCTCTCAGCAGCCGGAGAGATTCTTCAAGGTCCTTGCGGATCGCGCGCAGGGTTTCCGCGCTGTCCGGGGCAACCGCCGGCCCGGGTGTTCCCTCGATTTCCTCTTTCGGCGGCCCGCCTCCCCGGCGCGCTTCCTGCTGCAGGACCCGCTTGGCGCCCGCGATAGTGAAGCGCTTTCCGTGAAGCAGGTCCTTGATGCGAAGGATCGTGTTGACTTCTTTTTGGGTGAACTTTCGCTGCCCTGATTCGCGCCGCGGCGGCCTCAGGGTTCCGAACTGGGACTCCCAATAGCGGATGACGTAAGGTTTGACCTGCGTGAGCTGGCTCACCTCTCCGATCGAGAAATAGGTTTGGGGCGGTAAAAGAGCTTCCAGAATTGCCGTCATGGTGCTTTCATTCAATCAAAATAACCCCACAGCGTCAAAGATTTTGGCCCGCTTTGTCGTCATCCCCGCGGTCGTAAGCGGGGATCCAGTCACGGTGAGTCTCTGGATTCCCGCTTACGCGGGAATGACGGAAGATGGTCGCGTCAAAGATTTTGGTTATCGAAATAGATCCTTCGAGGCTTTAAACCGAACCGCCCTGCGCGGCGGGATGGGAACCGTGACGCCGGTCCGCGGATTTCTCCCCACCTTGGCCTTGCGCATTTTCACATGCAGGCTGCCGATGCCCGCCAGGACCACCTTTTCTCCCGACCGCAGGGCCAGCTGGACGGCGCGCAAGGCGGCATCCACCGCCGAACTGGCTTCTTTTCGGGTGCTGAGCACCCGCCCAACGACCCGGATGAGGCTCGATTTATTCATGGTTGAACTCCCTCGGAGACATCCCGCCATTCGGAAGGCGTCTGGCGTTCCATCAGATCGCGGAGCGACGCGCGCGGATTTTTGTCTTTGTACAGAACCTGGTAAATTTCCTGGATGAGCGGGCAATCCAGCTGGAATCGTTGAGCCAGCCCGAAGGCCGAGGGAACGGTTTTGTATCCTTCCGTGACCATGGTCATTTCGGCCAGCGCTTGGGCCGGGGATTTACCCTGGCCGAGTTTTTCGCCGAGGAGGCGATTCCGGGAGTGGCGGGAAAGACAGGTCACGATGAGATCCCCCATCCCGGCGAGCCCGAAAAAGGTCAGCAGCTGCGCGCCCATTTTCGCGCCCAGACGCGCCATTTCATTTAAGCCGCGCGTCATGATCGCCGCCTTGGAGTTGTCGCCCAGGCCCAGCCCGTCGCTGATGCCGCAGGCGATGGCAAAAATGTTTTTAAGCGTCCCCCCCAGTTCGACGCCGATCATATCCGGGTGCGCGTAAACCCGGAAATAGTCCTGCGTGAAAATCGACTGCACGCGGGCGCACAGGCCGACATCCTCGCTGGCGGCCACCAGGGCGGCCGGAAGATGCCGGCAAACTTCCTCCGCGTGACTGGGGCCGGAGAGGACCGCCACCCGGCTCGCCGGCAAATGCAGCTCTTCGCGGATGACCTCGCTCATGCGCTTGAGCGTTTTCTCTTCCAGGCCTTTGGAAACACTGATGACAGCCGCGTCCCGGGAGACCGACCCCGAGGACTGCGCGGCCTTCATCGTTGAACGCACGAATTGGGAGGGCGTCGCCGAGACGACCACGCCGCGGTCGCCGATCGCGTCCGCCATGCGCGAGGTGACCTGGATGCTTTTGGGGAGCGTCAATTCCGGCAGGACGGGAAGTTTCCGCGTGGACGCCAGCGCCTGGGCCGCGGCGGCGTCGTATTCCCACAGGGACACGGCGTGACCTTTTTCCGCCAAGAGAGCCGCCAAGGTGGCTCCCCACGAGCCTGAGCCCAGGACAGCGATGCGTTCCAACGTGTTACCCATTGCCAATGCGCGGTTCTGTGCCCGCCAGAATCCTTTTAATGTTGCCGCGGTGGGTCCAGATGACCAGGCAGGCGACGGCCGCGGCGGTGTAGGTGCGGAGCGGGTCCGGGGAGAAAATAAAAGCGGTGCCCGCGAGCGTAACGGCGGCCACGATCGAACCCACCGAGACCCTGCGCGACATCGCCAGGGACAGCAGGAACGCCGCCAGCGCGATAACGGAGGGAACCGGTAGGAGGGCGGCAAAAACGCCTGCGGAGGTCGCGACCCCTTTGCCGCCGCGAAAACCGACAAACAAGGAGGCCGTGTGGCCCGCGATCGCGGCCAGTCCCGCGACAACGGCCAGGCCGAGGGCATCCGGATCGACGTTCTGGATCCAGACCACGGGGACCGCCCCTTTGGCGACGTCCACAAGGAGCGTTACGATGCCGGGACCGATGCCCAGGACGCGGAACACGTTTGTCGCCCCGAGGTTTCCCGATCCGCGGCGCCGGACGTCAACGCCTTTCCAGAGTTTCCCCAGCCAGTACCCGGTGGGAATCGCCCCGATCAGGTACGACAAGAGCGTGAAAGGCAAATAGTAAGAGACCCCCCGCTGTAATTCGATCGGGGTCATGCCGCCGACCCCAGCCGTTGGTTGCCGACCCAGATGTAATCACACAGGGAAAGAATGGTTGCGGTAATCATGGCGTAGAGAAGGACGTCGTAGAACGGCGGGGACAGGTGGATCATTTTTCCCAGAGCGACGGCCATCTGCAGCGCGGTGGTGAGCTTTCCCAAAGGGCGCGGCTGAATTTTAGAATTTCCGGTGAGGATGTAGACGACGGCCCATCCCATGATGATCAGCAGATCCCTCGATAGGACGGCGATAAAAATCCAAACAGGGATCCATCCCAAATACGTGTAAGCAATGAACGTCGCCATTAACAGGAGCTTGTCCGCCAAAGGGTCCAGGAAACTTCCCAGCGGCGTGCGTTCTCCGCGGATGCGGGCGAGCGCCCCATCCAGGGCGTCGCTGAAGACCGAGAGGATGAAAATCACCCGCGCCCAAGTCATGTGGCCCTGCAGCAGCACGATAATGAAAATCGGGATGGCGATGATTCGCAGAACCGTGATTTTATTCGCGAGCGTCATTTTTCGATAACCATTGAGCCAGGGTTGTGGGATGCGTGCGCACACGGACCTGGATGCCCCGTTCGGTCGCGACTTTAGAGAGAACATCCATATGTTGGTGCAGCTGGGCCAAGCGGGCTCCTTCGCTGTAGGGAAGCAGCAGGTCTTTCTCTACCCATTGTTCAGACAGGCGGTTTTCGACCGCGGCCAGAAGCTCTTTTAATCCTTTTCCGGTTTCTGCGGAGATGAGGAAGCCGTCCAGTCGCGCGGCGCGCTCGCGTGTTTTCGGAGAGAGACGATCCATTTTATTATATGCCGTCAGGCGAGGCAATTCATGGATCCCCAGCCGGTTCAACAGGTCGCTGACCGTCTTTTCCTGCTCTTGCCAGGCCGGGTCGGACACATCGATCACCTCCAGCAGGAGATCCGCGTTGGACGCCTCTTCCAGCGTCGCGCGGAAGGCCGCCACCAGTTCCGTGGGCAGATTCCGGATGAATCCCACCGTATCGCTGAAGAGAACCACGCGACCGGAGGGCAGCCGGATGCGACGGGTGGTCGGGTCCAGCGTCGCGAAGAGCTTGTCGTCCGCGTAGACGCGGTGATGGGGCGCGCCCGCCTGCCGGCCAGGCAAACCCGCGGACATGGAGAGGAGTGCGTTCAAAAGCGTGGACTTCCCGGCGTTGGTGTAGCCCACCAGCGCGACCTGGGGAACCGGAACGCTGCGCCGGACCTGGCGCTGCAGCGTTCGTTCCTGGCGGATCTTTTCAATATGTTTCTGCAGCAGGGCCATGCGGTCGCGGAGGCGCCGCAAATCGACCTCCAGTTTGCGTTCGCCGGGGCCGCGCGTGCCGATGCCGCCGGTCTGCTGCTCGAACCGTCCGAACACCGAGGTGAGCCGCGGAAGGCGGTACGCGAGCTGTGCCAGTTCCACCTGCCATTGTCCTTCGCGCGTGCGCGCGCGTTGGGCGAAAATGTCCAGGATGAGCCGGGTGCGGTCGATCACCTTGGCGGTCAGCGTGTCTTCCAGGTGGCGCTGCTGGGCCGGTTTGAGCGGCTGGTCAAACACAAAGGTCTGCACGCCCGCCTGTTTCCCCAGCTCGGCGAGCTCCAGGGCTTTCCCCCGCCCGATCAGGGTCGCGGGCTCCGGCCGATGGCGCCGCTGCGTGATGGACTGCACGACCCGGCCGCCGGCCGTTTCCACCAAACGGTGAAGTTCCTCCATCGACCCGCGAACCAAGGACCGGTTTTGGTCCGGCGTCTGCAGGGAGACCGTTATAACGTTTTCCATGTCACCTGAGCTTGGTGTCTGAACCACGTCATCTGCCGTTTGGCATACTGCCGTGTATCCTGAGTGAGGAGCGCGAGCAGGTCTTCGCGAGACAATCGACCGTTCAAAAAAGCGGTCACGCGCTTGTAGCCCAGCCCGGTGAGCGCCGGGCAATCGGGCGCGAAACCTTTCTTGAGCAGGCGTTCGGTCTCATCGATCATCCCGTTTTTCAACATGTCGGCGCAGCGTTTTTCGATCCGGCGGTGCAGGTCTTCGCGGGGCATCTCGATGCCGATCATCTTCAACCCCTCACCCGTATTCCCTCTCCCCTTTGAAAGGGGAGAGGGCGGGGGTGAGGGGTTTGTCTGTTTTAAATTGGCTTGATGCTCCCGGTGCCATTGCGAAATCGGTTTTTGGGTCAACTCATAGACTTCCAGCGCCCGTATCACGCGATGGATATTGTTGGCTGGAATGCGCTGGGCGGCTTCGGGGTCCGCCTTCGCCAGTTCCGCGTGAAGGAAAGTCCGTCCTTTTTTCTCCGCCAGCGTCTTCAGCCCGGCTCGGAGCGCCTTGTTGCTCGGCGGCAGCGGGGCCAGGCCTTCGACCAGCGCTTTGAAATAGAGGCCGGTTCCCCCCACCAGGATCGGCCGTTTGCCGCGGGCGCGAATCTCGGTCATTTTTTCCTCGGCCTGTTGAACGAAATCCGCGGCCGAAAACACGTTGTCCGGATCCTGAAAATCCACGAGATGATAAGGGATGTCCTGGACGCGATAGATTTGCTGAACCCATGCGCCGGCGGGTTTTGCCGTGCCGATCGAAAGGTCCCGGTACACCTGCCGGGAATCCACCGAAATAATTTCCCCGTCATTTTCGCGCGCCAGGCGCAGCCCGAGATCCGTTTTACCGGACGCCGTCGGACCGACAATCGCCAGTAACTCTGTTTTTGATTTCACAGCAACGCCTATTGTAAGTGAAATAGAAAGGAAGAATGGCTTCTATTTACGCGGCGTGGCGAAGGAGGAGTTCATTGATGACGGTCTGATAGCCGACGCCGCGGCGCTTGGCTTCGGCCTGGGCCCATTGCAGGGCGCGGGGATGGAGTTTGATGTGGATATCCCGGTACTTATGGTGATCAAGCTTTCTCGGACGACCCCGGCGCGGGGTTTTCTCCCCGAACGTGTTTTCGTAGGCTTTTCGAAACATTCGATGCTCAGCAGGAGTTACTTTCCTGGCTTTATGGAATGGAAAAGAATCGGTTAAACGCATAGTGAGTCCTTTCTTGGCGGTTTGCCGGACGAGCGCTGATGAGGCGAATGATTGCGCAGGGATCATCGAACGCTGTTGCAGCTTCTTTAAAGCGCATTCCATGTTTTCGGAAATTACGTCGCGCTTGACGGCCGTCCCACTCGAAAGCGGCTGTTTCAGTGTACATCAATAATCTCCTCCCGCTCAAGGCCTAGTTGACGTGGGTCACATCTCTTAGACCCGCTTCGAGGGTGATTATTCACATATTTTTTGGGAGGGAGGGAAGGCGGGCGCTGCTCGGACCCCGTGCGGGTCTCGGGCTCCGGTGCTCGGTTCAACGCTCAGCCCTCATTTCGCTGCCCTCCAAAACGTCGGTCGGGCCAGCGATAACAATGAGGGCTTCACTGAACATGCGCTCCTCGCCCTCCGCCCCGCACGGGGTCCTCGCTGGACTTTATGCTTATGATTCGACCGGCTTCCCCGGCTTACGGCCTGCCGGGGTGACGGCTTGCCCAGCAGACCGCGGCTCCCGTGATTGAAATCCCCGCCCGCGTTTCCTACGATCTTCTGCATGAGTGATATTTCGGACGCGTCGTCCCCCTTCCCGCCCGCTCCGAAAGCAAAACCCCGAACCTTTCTGCGGGCGATGGACCGGGTGTTGTATCCGATCACGCTGGGATATACGGCGGTGATCTTCGCCTTTCAGCTGTATGAGTTCTTCCAGGGTGGGGCGTTTAAGCCGCGGTTTCAGTTCGGGGACGTTTATCTGGCGCTTTTGACCGCCTATGCGGCCCAGCGGGAGGGCTCGAAGTGGCTGGGGGTGGATGAAGCGACGATGCGGATCCGGCGCGGGGAAATCTTCATCGGGTTGTGGTTCGCGCTGTATCTGGCGATTGTTGCTTGCGCCAACCTTTCCGACCGCTGGGTCCTGCCTCAGGAGCTGAAGACCATCACCCTGGGGGTGCTGGGCATCTTCGCCGCTACGGGTTTGAGCGTGGGCCTGCGCCAGGCGCGGGGCCCGTCCCGGGTCCCTCCGACCAGCCAGGAAGAAAGCGACCGCCGCGTGCAGATGATCCGCCTGCTCCATGACCGCGGCCCGATAACCAGCCAGGAGGCTGCAGAGACGCTCGGCATTTCGCAGTCCACCGCCTGGCGCATCTTGGAAGGCCTGGTTAAAACCGGCCACGCCCGTCAAGTCGAGTCCGCCAACCTTCGCGAACGCCGCTACGCCCTCGCCTAACCCGCTTAGTCAGGGACTTATTCACGACTTATTCAGCCCTTATTCATGAATAAGTGACTTATTCAAAATGAATAAGTCCGCGCTTTTATCGACGGGCAGAAACTCCGCCGACTTATTCATGACTTATTCAGGGTGAATAGGTCGGGCGCTGCCGGACTAGCCGTTCTTGTTGTCGTCGAGGGCTTGGTGGAGGTGGTTGCTCAGCGCCTTGTGAATGTCGGTCGACGCCGAGAAAGATTTCTGGGGGGGCGGGGCTTTGGCCGGTTGTTTTCCCGGTTTCCAGCTGAGGTATTTATCGACGATTTCGCCCACTTCGATGGTGACGCGGGATTTCGTGAGATAGGCGGTCGCTCCGCGCTCAAGGGCGAATGCCTGTTGATTGGCATAATGCGCAATGCCTGACATCATGACAATCGGGATGGATTGGGTCGCCTTATGGCGGCGGAGCTGGTTGCACATCTGAAAACCGGTCTGGTCCGGCATGAAGCCATCCATCAGGATCAAGTCCGGACTGCCCTGGATCGCCAACTCCACCCCCTGTACAGCCCTGTTAGCCACCGAGACTTCAAAGCCGTGACCGGTCAGCTGGGTGCTCAGCAGATGGGAGTGGCGCTCATTGGCGTCGATGATCAGCACCTTGGGCACATTCCTATATATACAGGAAATTTGCCCATATTCAATAGGAAGTTAATGGAAGTTAAGAAAAAGGGGCCGGAAGGCCCAGAAGGCCTCAGCTCCGGCGAAACCTATGGTGAAGTTCCGAGAGCGGCAGGCGGATGTGCGTGGGCCGGCCGTGGGGGCAGGTCATCGGGCGCTGGCAGGCGGCAAGCTCTTTGAGCAGGTGCTGCATCTCGGGACCGGCCAGGGCGTCATTGGCTTTGATCGCGGCGCGGCAGGCGGCGCGGGCGACGGCTTCATGGGCCGCATTCTCCTGGGGGTCGTAGGATTCGGCTTCCAGGGATTCGATGAAGACGTCGAGAAACCGTTTGGCTTGTTTGAGTTGCGGAAAAACCGCGGGGCACTCTTTCAGGACAAGGGAATTCCCCCCGAAGGCATCCAGTACGAATCCGAGTTTTTCCAGAGCCGGCTGGGCGTCCCGCACGATCTCCAGGCGGTCGGGCGGCAGGTCCCAGACATAAGGGGTCAAAAGCGGCTGCCGCTTGGCCCCCTCGGTTCGCGATTGATCCAGGAGTTTTTCATACAAAACGCGCTCCGCCGCCGCGTGCTGGTCGATCAGCAGCAGATCGTCCCCCTGTTCCGCCAGTACATACACCTTCCGGTACTGACCCAGAATCCGAACTGTCGCGTCGAGCTTCTTGATCGCGGGGGGCGCGTCGGCGACAACTGAAACCGAACGTCCTCCCTCCGGGTGGGGGAGGACTGAGGCGGGGGGCGGCATCAAGGGTTGTTGGTACCCCCCATCCCAACCTTCCCCCGCACGGGGGGAAGGAGCTTTATGCTTCATGACCGGTACATCTTGTCCGGCCTGCAGGTCCTTCCGGATGTGATGGAACAGCAAATCGTACAGCATCAGGTCGTTGGCAAAGCGCACTTCGCGCTTGGCGGGGTGCACGTTGACGTCGACCACGCTGGGATCGACCTTCAAGAACAGCATGAAAACCGGGTGGCGACCCACCGGCAGCCACTCGTGGTACGCCTCATAGATCGCGTGGGTTAAGACGCGCTGATGGACGGGGCGGTCGTTCACGAACAGGTGCTGGTAGGATTTGGTCGGCTGGTGGGCGGGAATTTTATTGATAAATCCATGAACGGACGCCGGCCCCTGTGAAAATTCCAGCGGAACCAGCGTGTCGGTGATCGAGACGTCCCAAAGGTCCCGGATGCGGGTCCGGAGGTCGGCCGCTTGCGTCAGATGCATCGCGGCTTTTCCATCCACTGAAATTTCAAAACTCACGCGCGGGTGCGCCAGCGCCAGCTCCTGGACGGTGCGCAGGATGTGCGAGCGTTCGGTCGCGTCGCGCTTCATGAATTTGGCCCGCGCCGGCGTATTGAAAAAAAGATCCTGCACGTCGAGCGTGGTTCCGGGAGGCACGCCCACCGCGGTCGTCGAGATGATTTTGCCTCCGGCGACTTTCAGCCGCAGGCCCTGCTTCGCCTGGGGTTCGCGGGTGGTCAGCTCCAGGTGGGACACGGCGGCGATGGACGGCAGGGCCTCGCCGCGAAAACCGAACGAGGCGAGGGTCTGCAAGTCCTCAAAAGACCGGAGTTTGGAGGTGGCGTGCCGCTCCAGCGCGAGGCGGGCGTCTTCTTTGCTCATCCCAACGCCGTTGTCCGAGACGCGGATGCGGCTGCGGCCGGCGCCCCAGATGTCGATCGCGATCTGCGTCGCTCCGGCGTCGAGGCTGTTTTCGACCAGTTCCTTGAGGACGCTCGCGGGGCGTTCAATGACTTCCCCCGCGGCGATAAGATGAATCAACGACTCTGGCAGTTTTTGAATTTTTCCCACGGCGCGGCGTGTTATACGACTTCTAGGCTTTTCGGGAAAACGCGGGCTTTCTCTTCTTTCTGGCAAAGCGGCCAGAACGCGCACTCACGGAAACAAAAATGGCGGTCCCCCTGCTGGAGGCGGTTTTCGCAGGCGATGTGGGCTTTCGCCAGCTTGCCGATCAGGTGCGCCCACTTGTCCTGGAATTCGGTGAACACGATCCCCACCTGATAAGTCTCCCCTTTGCGGCGCGCCCGGATGATTTTTCCCTTTAGTTTGGCGCTCACCAGGCCGGGAAGGCTCATGCGAAACGTCAGGTCCTGGGTCACCTGCGGCGGGGTAAAACAAATCATCGAGAGTCCGCCGGCGGAGAGGTCCACCAGGACCGCCGGGGCGGGCTGGTCCATTCCGTCGAATTTGAAATCCACAAGTTTGGCGACGCTCAGGTGCAGCGGCAATCGGGGATGCCGGCGTCGCTCGGGGGGTCGTTTCATGCCGTTCATTCTAGCAAAGACAGCTGCTTGGGTTCTTCCACAGAGGCCCGGACCGCGTTTTTTTCAAGCCTGTGCAGCAGCGTTTGCGCGCGTTTCAGCACCGGCGCGGGAACTCCCGCGAGCTTGGCCACATGGATCCCGTAGGCGCGGTCCGCGGGGCCCGGCTCCACTTTGTGCAGGAAAACGACCTGGTCCTCCCATTCGCGCGCGGTGACATGCGCGTTGTGCACGCCGGGCAGTCTCTCCGCGAGTTCGGTGAGTTCGAAGTAATGCGTGGCAAACAGGACCTTGGGGCCCTGCTTTTCGGCGTGAAGATACTCGATGCACGCCCACGCGATGGAAATCCCATCGTAGGTCGATGTCCCGCGGCCGACTTCGTCCAGGACGATCAGGCTGCGCGGCGTGGCGTGGTTCAAGATGTGCGCCGTCTCCACCATTTCCACCATGAACGTGGATTCGCCCTCCGCCAGCCGGTCCGAGGCGCCGATGCGGGTGAACAGATGGTCCACCACGCCGATGCGCGCCTCCGCGGCCGGGACGTAGGACCCCATCTGCGCCAGGATCACAATCAGCGCGGTCTGCCGCAAATACGTCGACTTGCCCGACATGTTCGGGCCGGTCAGAATCAGAATCTGCCGCTTGCCGCCGTCGAGCTCCAGATCATTGGCCACCAGCGTGCCGGCGGGAAGGACGTTCTCCAGAACGGGATGGCGCCCTTCCCGGATGAAGAGGGTATCGGACCCGTCCACCGTCGGTTTGCAGTAATGATGCCGCTCGGCGACCTCCGCGAGGTTGACGAAAACATCCAATTCCCCCACGGCCTGGGAGATCCGTTGGATCGACGCCGACCTTTTCAAAATGTCCGAACTGAGTTTTTCCACCAGCGCGGTTTCCAGGCGCAGCGCGCGCTCCTGGGCTCCGAGGATCTTGGTTTCGAAGTCCTTAAGCTCCGGCGTGATGAAGCGCTCGGCGTTCGAGGTTGTCTGCTTGCGGCGGTAACCGGCGGGAACGCGCGCCAAATGCGGTCGGGTCACTTCCAGAAAGTAGCCGAAGATGTTGTTGAATCCCACCTTGAGGGACGGAATTCCGGTGGCTTCGCGCTCGCGTTGTTCCAGGTCCAGCAGCCGTGTCTTGCCTTCATGGATCCAGCCGCGCACTTCATCGAGTTCCGCGTCAAAGCCGTCGCGGATAACGCCGCCGTCGCGGAGGGAGTGCGGCGGGGTCTCCACCAGCGCTTTTTCCAGCAGCGCCGCGAGATCCGGCTCTTCGGGAATCGGTTGGGTGTCCAGGGGGGCATTCAGAGAGGTGACCCGTCGCAGCGCCTGGCCCAGGTTTGCCAGGTCGCG
>MGUR01000030.1:0-2488 GCA_001800075.1 Elusimicrobia bacterium RIFCSPLOWO2_01_FULL_59_12 | reverse complement strand
GGCCAGGATGCGTTCGGCGTCCGGCCACCCCTGCAGGGCGGCGCGCAGAGACCGCCGCGCTTCTTTGTTCCCGACGAAAATGTCCACCCGGCGCTGGCGGTCTTGGATCGCCGCGACATTTCTCAGCGGGGACGCCAGCCAGCGGCGGATCAGCCGGCCTCCCATGGGCGTGAGCGTCTGGTCGATCACGTCGAGCAGGGATGTCGTTGCGCCGGGGGTTCCTTCCTGGAGCTCCAGATGGGCCAGCGTGTGCGCATCCATCAGGAGGTGGTCGTCCAGGGAATAGGTTCGCAAAGGTTTGAGCGCGGAAGGGCGCCCGCACTGGGTGGTGTCCAGATAGCGGACCAGGGCGCCCGCGGCCGCGCGCGCCAGCGGTTTTTCGTCCAAGCCGAAGCCGCGCAGCGACGCCGTCCCGAACGTTTTCTTCAACCGCTCTTCGGTGAGGGCCGGGGAAAAATCAACGGCGGGAAGTTCGGAGGCGGCAATGCCCTGCTTCTGAAACCAGTCTTTCAGGTCCGCGCGTCCCGCCGGCAGGACGACTTCGGAGGGTCCCAGCCGCTTGATTTCATCGCGCCAGCGGGAGGCCGGCTCCAGTTCCAATTCGGTGGCGATGAATTCCCCGGTAGAACATTCCAAAGCGGCCAGGCCGACGCGCGGCGCGTCCACCCAGAGGCTGGCCAGAAAGTTGGAGCGCTTGGCATGGAGCAGCGTGTCTTCCTGGAGCGTGCCCGGCGTGATCACGCGGACGATCTGGCGCTTCACCAGCCCTTTGGCCAGCGCCGGATTTTCGACCTGATCGGCCATCGCGACCCGCAGGCCGGCTTTGAGCAGTTTCGCGACGTAGGCGTCCGCGGCATGAACGGGCACGCCGCACATCGGCACGTCCTGGCGGTGCGTCAGCGCGACCCCCAGCAGCGGCGCCGCGCGCTTCGCGTCATCGCCAAACAACTCGTAAAAATCGCCCAGGTGGAAGAAAAGAAGTTCGCCGGGGTGCCGCGCTTTAAGCGCGTGATATTGCCGCATCAAGGGCGTCAGCGTTTCAACCGGCATCAGTCGATTCCAAAGAGATGCTTCCAGCGCTGCAGGGATTTCAAAAACGTATAGGTGACCTGCACCCGGCGGACGAAACGCTTGGTTTCCGGGTACGTGATGTCGGACCGCTCGAGCGCCGGTTTGCCCTTGCGCCATTGCAGGGTGACGCCGGGCCCCGCGTTGTAGGCGGCCAGCACGGAGGTTTCATCGTCCGGGAACTGGCGCCGGAGTTTCGCGAGGTAATGAAAACCCAGGCGCAGATTCATATCCGGATCTCTGAGGTCCCCTTCTTTGAAATTTTTAAGGCCGATATCGGCGGCCAGCTCGCGCGCCGTGGTCGGCAGGAGCTGCATCAACCCCACGGCGCCGCGCGGCGACTGGGCGGACCGGGCGAAGCTGGATTCCACGCGGATGATCGACATCACCCAGAGCGGATCGAATTTATATTCCCCGGAATATTTGTTGACAATTTCCTTGTAAATCACCGGCCGCAGCCACAGCCAGGCGGTCCCGGAATACACCAGCACGGCCAGAAGGACCAGAGCCAGGGCGATCGTCGCGCGGCGCTTCACCGACGGCGCGATCGGCGGGCCCGGATTCGGGTAGCGGTCAATGCTTGCTAATGGCATCTTTGAGGTCCGACAGTTCGCGTTCTTTCTGTTTCAGTTGTTTGCGGCGTTTGTGCTGTATCGGGAGGCTTAATAAAAAGGCCAGGGCCGCGCCGGCCGCCGCGCTGAGGATGACCAGAATCGCCACGGGGAAACTCTGCGCCTTCCACGTCAGAAACTGCAGCTGGACGGTCGCGGTGTTCTGCACCGCGAAAAGGGCGATGGCCAGAGAGAACGCCAGCATCAGTATGAGGTTGATCAATGAAACACCTCAAAGTCCCCGGTCGTCACCCCCGCATGTCGTAAGCGGGGGTCCAGAGACTCCGGTCCGCCAGGCGTCTGGCGGAGACGCGCGGAGCGGGCTTGAATTTCCTTGTTCAGCGCGAGCATCTGCTGCAGCCGGTCTTCCTTCAGGCCTGCGGGGACGTCGTCCGGGGCCGCGGCGGCCGCGGTCCCGGGCCGCGCGGAGAACTTAAAAGCGAACAGGCCGTCAAAGGCGATTTCCTCCATGAGGGACAGCGACGCGTGGAAATCCGCGCCGGTTTCTCCCGGATAGCCCACGATAAAATCAGTCGTGATCAGGAGGCCCGGCATCGCCGCGCGCAGTTTTTGAATGATCGCGAGGTAGTGCTCGCGGGTGTAGAGCCGGTTCATGCGTTCCAGGAGGGGGTTGCTTCCGGATTGAACCGGTAAATGGATATGCCGGCAAACCTTTTGGGACGCGCGCATCGCCTCAATAACCCGGTCGCGCATGTGCCGGGGATGCGGGCTCATAAAACGGATGCGCTCGACTTCCGGAACGGCGTCGACGGCCCGAAGGAGGTCGGCAAAGTCTATGTAATCCCTCA
>MGUR01000029.1:24250-30442 GCA_001800075.1 Elusimicrobia bacterium RIFCSPLOWO2_01_FULL_59_12 | reverse complement strand
CAAGAGAGGCAGCTCGGCGAGGGTATCCGGCGCTTTCATCTCCAACAGGGGCGTGTGATGCCTGAGGAATTGGCTGCCCCAGCCGCTGTCCCGGGACATCGCTTTGCCGGCTCCCATCCCCGCTCCCGCAAGACATCCCGCCAGGACAAGGAGCCGAACCCGGCGCCGCAGGGCGACGCGGCGCCTAGGACGCAGGATCACGCGCTGACGGCGATGGCGAACTTTAGGCGGCAAAGGAGTACTCCATGATTTTCAAAACCAGTTCGTCAAAATCGATCCCTGCGGCGGAGGCGGCGTCCGGCAGGAGGGACGTTTCGGTCATTCCGGGGATGGTGTTGACTTCGAGAAGAGAGGGCTGGTCGCCGGGACCCACAATCAAGTCGACGCGGGCGACCGCTCGGGTGCGAATCAACTCACAGGCCGCTAGCGCCAGGCTGTTGGCTCGCCGCGCCGCGCGCGCGGAGATGCGCGCCGGAAGCAGATGGCGCGAACCGCCGGGCGCGTATTTGGCATGAAAATCATAGAAGGAACGATCGGTCGGAACGATCTCAATAATGGGCAGGGCCTGGGGTCCTAGAATGCCCACAGTGATCTCCGGCCCTTTGACAAATTTTTCCACCAGCACATCCGCGTCATATTTAAACGCCTTTCGGAAGGCGCCGGCCAGCTCTCCGGGCCGCCGCACAATGCTGACACCTAGCGCCGACCCCTGGCGCGCCGGCTTCACGACTACGGGATATCCCAGCCGGCGGGCTTTAACAGCCGCATCGGAGGGAAGCGGACTCTTCACGGCAAACCAACGGGGCGTGTTCAAACCGGCTCCTTCGAACAACCGCTTGCTGGCGATTTTGTCGATCGCCGTCGCCGACGCCAGAACACCCGAACCGGTGTAAGGAATGCCCATCGTTTCCAGCAATCCCTGAACGGTACCGTCCTCACCGCCGGGCCCATGGAGCGCCAGGTAAGCGGCGCCGATCCTGTCCCGGCGAAGCGTCCGCGGGAGATCCTTGCCCGCCGCATCCACGGCGCAGGCTTTAAATCCTTGCCGTTGAAGCGATCGGAGAATGGCGCGCCCCGTTTTTAGGGAGATCTCCCGCTCCGCGGACCGGCCTCCCATCAACACGCCGATCCGCTGGCGGGCGAGCCATCCGCGCACATCTTTCCTTCGGATCACCACTCCCCCACCAGCTTGATCTCGGGTTCCAGCTTCACGCCGAACTTTTCAAAGACCTTGTCCTGAACCTGCTGCATCAACTGCCGCACGTCCTGCGCCGTCGCCCGGCCCGTGTTGATGATGAAATTGGCATGCCGCTCCGATACCTGAGCGCCGCCGCAGCGCACGCCTTTAAAACCCGCCTTGTCCACCCACTGCGCCGCCGCCGACCCGTCCGGATTCTTAAAAACCGAACCGCAATTGCTGGTCCCCAGCGGCTGCGTTTCCGCGCGAATCCGCAAAAGCTCGTCGATGCGGGCCATTATAAAACTTCTTTCTGCGGCTTTCAAACGCAGGGTGGCCGACACAATCCAGGCGCCTTCCAGCTGGGAGCGGCGGTAGCTAAAACCGAGCGCTTCCTTGGGCACTGCATGGATCCGGGACGCCTCATCGAGCGTTTCCACCGAGTCCACCACGTCCCCCAGGACGCCTTCACGCGTTCCGGCGTTCATGACCAGGCCGCCGCCGATCGTTCCCGGCACCCCGATCAAGGATTCGATGCCCGAGAGCCCTTTCTCCGCGCACTGTTTGACCAGGGTGGGCATCCAGGCCCCCGCGCCGGCCTTCACCACGGGGCCGTTGAACTCCGCCTGGCGGAATACGCCCTGCAAGTGGATCACCAGACCCCTCACGCCCCGGTCCGAGACCAGCACGTTCGAGCCCGCGCCCAGAAAGAAGACAGGGACCCGATGCGTCTTAACGATTTCATGGAGCGCGATCAGTTCTTCGGGAGTCGACACGTCCGCGTAGAACTCCGCGGGACCCCCGATCGCCAGCGAGGCGTGTTTGGAAAGGGGTTCGTTGAGTTTGAAGGACTTGCAGGCCGCGCGGAGTTGATCAGGGAGGGCGGAAATCATCGAGGGGCGGGCCCCGCCACACCATCCGGCGGGCCCGTCCGCTCGGCAGTGCGGCGGACGGGAATTTTGAGAATGTGCTCCCCCCATTTCCATACGTCGCCTGCGCCGAGCGTGAGCACGACGTCGCCCGGGGCCAGGTGTTCGCGGAAGCGCTCCGGGGTCGCGGAAGCCGGAAGCGCCTGGGCCGCGGGGTGATTTTTTATGAGCGGTTTTAAAATCGATTCGGACGTGATGCCTTTGATCGGTTTCTCGCCGGCCGCGTAAATATCCATCACATAAACGCGATCGGCTTCCTTGAAGGATTCGGAAAACTCTTTAGAAAGCGCCTGGGTCCGGCTGTAGCGATGCGGCTGAAACACGACGATCAAGCGGCGCTTGGGATAGCGTTCGCGCAGCGCGGAAATCGTCGCCCGGATTTCGGTGGGATGATGGCCGTAATCATCGATGACCGTGATGCCCCCGGTTTCGCCTTTCATTTCCAGCCGGCGCCCCACGCCTTCGAACCCGCCCAGGCCCGAGGCGATCTGATCAAAAGGAATGCCCAGTTCCTGCCCCGCCACGACCGCCGCCAGCGCATTCAGGACATTGTGCTTCCCGGGAACGACCAGATGAATGCGCCCCAGCGAGGCGCCGTTTTCCATGACTTCCAAGGACGTGCCGCTGGTGTCCGCCGTGATTCCCTGCGCGCGCACCCGGGCCGCGGGATCGGTCCCGTAGGTCACCACCCGGCGGGTCATTTTCGGGAGCTGTGCGCGCACCTGGGCATCATCCAGGCAGGCGATCACGCAGCCGTAAAAAGGGACGCGGTTCGCGTAGGAGATGAACGCCTCGCAGAGCCGATCAAAGCTGTGGTAATAGTCGAGATGATCGTTGTCGATGTTGGTGATAATCGCCAGCGCGGGCGACAGCTTAAGGAAAGAGCCGTCGGATTCATCCGCTTCGGCCACCAGATAATCGCCCTGGCCCATGCGCGCGCCGGAATTCAGATGTTTGAGCCGCCCGCCGACCACCACGGTGGGATCGAGCCCCCCCGCCTGCAGGACGGCCGCGACCATCGAGGTGGTTGTTGTTTTTCCATGGGTTCCGGCGACGGCGATGGTGTACTTGAGACGCGCGATTTCCGCCAGCATCTCGATGCGCGGAATCACGGAAATGCCCTTCGCCTTGGCGGCCGCGACTTCCGGGTTGCCCGATTCCACGGCCGTGGAGGTGACGACCACGTGAGCCCCCTCGATATGCGCGGCCTGATGACCGATGAAAATCGAGGCCCCCAGCGTCGTCAGCCGCCGGGTGACTTCCGTTTCCTTTAAATCCGAACCCGAGACCTTGTATCCCAGGTTCATCAGCACCTCGGCGATCCCGGACATCCCGGAGCCGCCGATCCCCACAAAATGAATCCGTTGGATTTTTTTAAACATGCCCTTCTTTCTTTCTCTCCCCCACGAAGGGAGAAGGGTCTGCTAGAAGACCTGCAAAATCGCGAATTTTAAATATTCGGTTTCCGGCATCGCTAAGAGCACCGGGTGGTCCTTGGCCTGGCCGCGCATCTCGAGCAGGCGCAGAGACCGTTTCGCTTTGCGCGCGGCCCGACGGAGTGTTTCCAAAAAAGCATCTCGATCGACAAAATGCGAGCAGGAACTCGCGGCCAGGATGCCCCCTTTCGGCAGAGCGCCGATCGCCAGGGCATTCAGCTTTTCATACGCCTTGAGGGCGACCGGAAGATGCTTTTTGGATCGCGCATAGGCGGGTGGGTCCACAACGATGACATCAAAGGGACCCCCCGGGTTCTGGTGCGACAAAAGCTGCAGCGCGTCGCCTTGGACAAACGTGCATCGGTCGGCGACGTCGTTCAATTGGGCGTTGGCTTCCGCCAGTTCCAGGGCCGGCTGTGAACTATCCACGAAAACCACTGCACGCGCGCCCGCGCGCGCCGCGGCGATCCCAAACCCGCCGGAATAACAAAACGCATCGAGAACACGTCTGCCGGAACACAGGGCCGCGAGCGCCTGCCGGTTGTCGCGCTGATCGAAATAAAATCCCGTTTTCTGACCGCCGAGCAAATCCACATAAAAGGACCCGTTCTCCAAGGTTATCTGTACGCGCGGCGGCACCTCGCCTAGTATCACCGACGGGGGCTCTTCTTTGAGCCCTTCCAGCAGCCGCACGGGAGCGTCCGATCGCCAGACGATCCCCCTCGGATGCGCGGCCTGATTAAGCGCTTGGATCAACACATCCTTGAACCGTTCCATGCCTGCGGACAGGACCTGCACCGCCAAGTAATCGCCGTATCGATCCACCACCAGCCCCGGCAGTCGATCGCTCTCCCCGAACACCCACCGATACGCGGTGGCGGACGGGTACAGCCGCTCGCGAAGGGCCATCGCCTCGGTCAGGCGCTTCTGAAAAAAGGCGGCGTCGATGTTTTCTTGTTCGGAGGAGAGGATGCGGAAGGCGATCAGCGAGTGGGGGTGGTAAAAGCCGCGTCCGAGAAATCCGGCGCTGGAAGGAAATAAATCGGCGAGCGAACCGGGTTCGAGCCCCGCGGGCGCCTGCGCGACTTCGTTGGAGAAGGCCCACAGATGGCCTTTCTGCAGGCGGCCTTCTTCATGAGGCTTTAAAACAACGCGGGGATAATCACCCATTCGGGTAGGGAAGATCATGGAAAAGGAGGGAACAGAAGGGACTATCACGGAAATTTCCGCGCTCTTCCTTGATAGCCCCTCCTATTCCCTGTATTCCATGTTCAGATTTGCGTTTCCAGCCACTTTCGCACCTGCTGTTTCACGGAGGCGTAGTTGGATTTGGTGAGCAGGACGGTTTGCGTGTCGGAAAACTTTTTGACCTGGTCGGAGAAAGGCTGGGCCGCCGCGCGGATGGTGGCCAGCACCGGCTTGGTGGAGGTGAGGCATTCCAGCAGGATGGCGCGGAACCGCTCGGACATCATCTCCATCGACCCGATCTCGTCGATGACGATCACCGATTTGCTCATCAGCGCCAGCTTCAGCGCCGGAACGCCGACGTTCTCCAGCGCGTTCAGGTCGACGCCGTACTTCCCGAGCTTGTGCGAGCTTTTCAGGTTCTTGCTGGCCAGCATGCGCTCCTGGCCGTCGAATGTCCGGATCATGAATCCTTTTCGGATGCGCCCGGCCATGATATGTTCGGTGTAAAATCCGCCGATGTGCTCGCGCTTGGCCAGCGTCACTTCGCGCAGGAGCATGGTTTTCCCCACGCCCTGGGTCCCGGCAATGAAGAGATTCTTCATCAAGCGATTTCCCAGAGCCGGTGGATTTGCGGAATAATTCGAACGTCCCTCAAGCGGCGTGCCGCCCATTCCCACCAGAACGTCAAGCGTGCCAACGGAATACTCCGGGCGCTGCCCCACGGCGTCGCGGGCTGCAGGACCAGCGGCGTGCCGGGACGCACCGTTGCCACCAGGTCCACCCCGCGCCGGAATTCCGCTTCCGCGGTCTTGCCGGTGAGAACCATTTTCACGAATACCTTGCTTCCGCTCATTTCGAGAAACCATCGATGTGCCTCCCAGAGATCACGACCCGTCGCGCTGTCCGGCTTAAAATCCATCGCGATCCAGTCACACCCCTTGATGATTCGAGCCAGCGCGTTCGGCAGCGAACCGTTTGTTTCCAGATGGACGCGATATCCCAGCGCGCGCAACCGCGGCACCAGCGCTTCCAAAAAGTCCGCGTGGAGCAGGGGCTCCCCGCCGGTCAGCGACACGACCGAGGGGCCGCCGTCCCCCCGCAAATGGCCCAGGCGCGCCAGCACGCCGTCCAGGTCCCACCGTGTTCCCGATTGAACCGGGATGCTGTCCGGGGTATCGCAGTAGTCGCAAACCAGGTTGCAACCGCCGAAACGAACGAACAGATGGGGCTCTCCGGCGAAAAGACCTTCCCCTTGGCGGCTTTTAAAGATTTCCAAAACGGACGCTTTCGCGGGAGCCAATACGATCACGGCAGATACCGGGCGGCCTGGTTCGGCGTTT
This sequence comes from Elusimicrobia bacterium RIFCSPLOWO2_01_FULL_59_12, assembly GCA_001800075.1. Classification (GTDB taxonomy): domain Bacteria; phylum Elusimicrobiota; class Elusimicrobia; order 2-01-FULL-59-12; family 2-01-FULL-59-12; genus 2-01-FULL-59-12. Next base: position 24,372 of record MGUR01000029.1, on the reverse strand, counting down.
CCCAAACGATCACGGAAGCGATCTTGACTCCGGGAGCCTGCCTGCCGGCAGGCAGGGCCCGCCAGCGCCGGGCGAGCTGCCGGCTGATGTAAAGAGCTAAATTCTCCGCGCTGGGGTTTTCC
>MGUR01000029.1:20627-24211 GCA_001800075.1 Elusimicrobia bacterium RIFCSPLOWO2_01_FULL_59_12 | reverse complement strand
ATGGGGGCAACGACAGCTTTCAATGCCCGATGGGCCTCCCGGAAATCTACGAGGTATTTTACCTTGTTTTGGAGGCGCTTTCCTCGAAAAATGACTTCCACTTCAAAATGATGGCCGTGGAGCGGCTCGGTGGTCCCATGGTAGTTTCGGAGGGCGTGAGAGCTGGAGAAAGACTGCCTGAGGACCACTTCAAACATACGGCGTCACAACCAGGCGCCGATATCAACGAGTTTGACGCCGGGGAGGTCTTGGCCGAGAAAGCGCCGTCCGATCTTCTCGAACTTACCCGGCGCATCGCTGACGTAGAAACGGCGGACCGCCGGGCCTGAGGATGCCGAGGCTTCCAAATGACCTTCTTTCAAGCGCCGCGCGACGGCGCGGGCGGTCTCCTGCGCGGAATCGATCAGCTGGATCTGCGGGCCGGTCACGTTCGACAGCAACCCTTTCAGCAGGGGATAGTGCGTGCATCCCAGCACCAGCGTGTCGATGCGGTTCGTCAATAGCGGGGCGAGATACTCTTTCACGATCTCGCTCGCCACAGGCTTGTCCAGCCAGCCCTCTTCCACCAGCGGCACGATCAGCGGGCACGCCTGCCCGAACACCTCGATCCGGGGGTCCAGCGCGCGAATCGCTTCGGTGTACGCCTGGCTTTCAATCGTTCCTTCGGTGCCGATGACGCCCACGCGCCTGCTTTTTGTCGCTTGAAGCGCCGCTTGCGCCCCGGGCGCGATCACGCCCACGATCGGCAGGTCGAACTTGGACGACAGCGCCGGCAGGGCAAAGGCGCTGGCCGTATTGCAGGCGACCACGATCATCTTGACTTTCTCCTGGATCAGGAACTGCCCGATCTCGAGGGAAAAGCGGACGATCACGTCGCGGGACTTGGATCCGTAGGGCACCCGGGCGGTGTCGCCAAAGTAAACCGTGGATTCCCGGGGAAGCTGCGCCATGACCTCGCGGAGCACGGTCAGCCCGCCGACGCCGGAATCAAACATCCCGATGGGAAGGTCATTGGCCATAAATTTTAAGCCGTCATTCCCCGCGGCCGTCAGCGGGGAATCCAGTCCCGGTCCTGGACCCCGGGTCTCCACCCGGCTGGCGACCCGGCCCGCCCGATGTGTGGAGGGCCGGCTTACGACCTGCCGGGGTGACGGAGGCGCGCGCCGACTGCTGCTTTTTGTCAAACTCCAAAATGCTTTTGGCGATGGCGCGCGCCAGCTGTCTCCGATAACCGTTGCTGTTCAGCAGCCGCTCTTCTTTCCGGTTGCTGAGGAAACCCAGCTCGACCAGGACGGCGGGCATCTGAGCCCCGCGCAGCACATAGAACGCGGCCTGTTTGACGCCCAGGTCCGTTTGGGAAAACCGCCCGACCACCTCGCGGTTGATGATCGCGCCCAATTGCGCGGCCCGGTTGATGTTGGCATTCTTGACCAGCGATTGAAGCACCGCCTGCACGGCAGAGGACGGTTTCTTGCCTTCCAGTTCCAGGACCGCATTTTCCAGCCGCGCCACCGCTTCGGCGCGGGGACTGGAGGCTTTTTCCGATAGGAAATACACCTCGAACCCGTTCAAACTCGATCCCGGCGACGCATTGCAATGCAGCGATATAAAAAGATCGGCCTTATGTTTATTCGCCAGCGCGGCGCGTTCATCGAGAGGAATAAAGCTGTCGTCGGTGCGCGTGAGCAGGACTTCAAAGTCATGCGCGCGCAGTTCGTCCGCCAGCTCGTTGGCCATCCAGAGGTTGACGGATTTTTCCATCGTGTCCCGCGTTCCCAGGGCGCCGGGATCCTTCCCTCCGTGCCCCGGGTCGATCACGATGCGGCGAATGGCGTGGGCGGGCTCAGATTCCGCCGGCTCTGCTCGTTCTGTTTGACGCGGGGACGCGGGGACGGGGGGACGCGGAGAAACGGCTGCGGGTTCCTTCACCGTGTCCCCGTGTCTCCGTGTCTCCGTGTCTGCTGTGTCTGCCGCTTCGGCCGGGCCCAGATCGATTCGTTCCTGAAATGCCCGGGTCAGCGGACCTGACGTGAAAAAACTCCTCGGCACCCAGATCCCCCGGCCATCCCGGGTGACGGGACCTCCCAGGGAAGCCGGCTGGCCATCCACGATGGCCTGGTCGGAATCGATTCGGAACTGGATGGCGTGGGATCGAAATGCCAGGTCGACGCGGTTGGACTCGCCGGGCACGCCCAGGCGGCCGTTCATCGTCTTGGCCACATCTTCAAGCGACAGGCAGGGTCTTCCCGCAACGTCTATTTCCCGGATGATCGGGGTGGGTCGTCGGCCCTGGGCATGGCTATAAGTGGGGAGGGATCCTATGAAGAAAGCGATAAATACAATTATCATTCGCCACAAATCTTACTAAAGCAATGCACGCACTATCGAGTCTGGCGTTCAGCGGTGGCGGGCACGCACCAGACATAACTCCCGCCGCAGCGCATTTGATCGGGGATCATATCCTCCGGACAGCCCCCGTCCGGCCGCGGCAGATAGCCGCCCCTGCGCATGGCTTTGAGAGAAGCCAAACAGCACGCTGTATCGCGCCGGCCCAGACAAAGAATGCGCAGTTTGTCGTAATACTTGGCTTTCGCGGCGTCGCCCGGCCCCAGGGCGGCGGCGTCGCCATAGGCCTCCTGCAATCGTTTCGTCCCCCAGCAGCGCGAGGTCCGCGTCGCCCCCCATTGCCAGCGCGCATACACCAAGTAGGACTCTCCCTCGTGAAAATCGATGGCGCATTCCTTGCCGTCCGCCTCATCCTTCAGTTCAATCCTCGGCTTCGGGTCCCCTTTAAACGTATCGTTCACATCGAACGTGATGACGCGCTGGCGCGTTTTCCCGTCGATCGCCACATCCCACACCTCGCCGTTGAACACATAGGTCGCTTGTTCGGTGAGTTCTTTGGGCGTGAACGGCGGGCACTGGCACTCGGCAGAGGCGACTTTCACCCCCAAGAGGATCAACCCAAGCGCCCGCATCAAGTGACCCCTATCCCAATTCAATAGTCACGCGGTCCAGTTTTCCGGAGCGGAGGTCGCGGGCGGGTTCGTCGGGCAGGCAGGGTCCATCCCACGCGGCTTCTTTTCCCGAGGCATACCGCAGCTGGAAGCGGAGGGGTGATAAAGGTTTTTCGCCGAACGTGTCGCGCCGTCCCGGATTGCGGTAGAGAATCCACGTCTTGCCAAATAGCTTAAAACCAAAAACATCCTTTCCGAAATGTCCGGACTTCTTGAACAGCCACCCCGCCAGGGTCGGCCGCGGCTCAAAACGCAGTTCGCCGTTAACCCACTGAAACGGGCGAGGGCCCAGGCCGATATACAAGATCATGCTGATCCACTCGGCCGCCGCCCCCGTCAAGCGGGCCGAGAAACCCGCGCCGTGCAGCCGGGCATCGGAAAACCGGCTGCTCACGATGAACGACGAATTCTCCAGGGGAGAGCGCCCATAGGTCTCCGGATCCAGAAACGCGACGCATTGGGTTTTGAAATCCTCGAAAAACTCGTCCACCAGGCCGCTCCGCAGCTCCTCCAATAAATATTTGTAGGCCATGTGGAGGAAAACGGATTCATTTTCCAGCCACCCCG
>MGUR01000029.1:13257-20607 GCA_001800075.1 Elusimicrobia bacterium RIFCSPLOWO2_01_FULL_59_12 | reverse complement strand
CATCTTCAGCTTGCGGTCATAGAGCTCGGACGCCTTGACGGCGCGATGGATTTTCTTCGCCTCCTCAACCGACGACGCGGCCCGCAGCGCGTGCATCGGCCCTTCCAGGAAGGGCGAGAGAGGAATCTGTTTAAATTCCAGCACCTTGACCGTTTGCGCAGGCTCCTGGCCGGGCTCCGCTCCGACCGGGGCCGGCAGGTTCTCGGTACGGACCGGCTCATGAATAAAATACGTCGTGCACAAACCGCCCGGGTGAAACGCTTTTTTGAGACCGGTCTCCAGCACGCGAGACCCCGCGGCGAGAAACGAAGCGGCTTCCTCCCGCGACCAGGGCGCCTCCTCACCGCTCAGGCCCAGCCGCGTTTGCTCGCGGAAACGCTCGCGAAGGGACGCCAGCGTGTCCCAGGATTTAAAGAAGTCGTGGGGCCGCGAGATTGCCAGCGCTTCCCCCACGGCCTTCAAGAACTGCACCATCTCCACGGGAAATAAATGCGTTTCCCCGGGCGCCATCAGGTCCGGCAAATGCGCCTGTAAAAACGCCGCCCACCGGCGCAACGCGAAGGCTTCATTGACGGAGGAACCAAACAGTCCCGGCAGGCCGTTCAGGGCGTCGCACCATCCGGGCTTCTCGGCCTCCATCTCGATCCCCACGCCGAAGGGATCCAGCGTCGCCAGCTTGATCCCGACCAGTCCCATCATTTTGACGAAGAGCGATGTCTGGTAGATCGCTCCGTCTCCCTGTTTGATGCGGACCTTATGCGGATCCCAGGACCGCTCGCGGATCCGCTTGCTCTTTTCCTGATCCACAACCACGGCGTTCAACTGGCGGAGGCTGCCGTCCGCCCGGCGCACGTACTTTCTATGGCGCGGCTGGACGACGCGGGCGTTGTCGTAATAGGTGAAGTTCCGGCGTTCGACCAGGAGGCGTTTCAACTCTTCGGGATACACCGCGAGAAAATTTTCCAGAAGATCCAGGTTGTACATCCAATGATCCACCCAGAACCCTTCCCCGTGCGCCGCGTCCTGGACCTTCTTCGCCTTGGAGAGGATCCGGAGGAAATGCTCGTGCGCCTCGTCGCGCTGCGGATAGAGCGCGAGCAGCCGCTCAAACAGCGCTCCCGGCTGGAACGGGACCGTCAGGAAACCGGCGAGCTCGGCGTCGAAGTCGGAGACCTGGTCTTTCTCCAGATAAAATCGCTCCGACTGCAGGACCATGGGGTTATACCCGTCAAGCTGGATGAGATTGAAAAAGGTCTCCACGTTGCCCGCTTTCATGCCCGCGTGCAGCAGCGCTTCGGAGCGGCGGTTCTGGTTCACATCGCGGAAGTTGCCGTTTCCCTGCGAGAAATAGGTCGGCTCGAGCTCAAAAAAGTTGTAGTCCCGCTCCAGGTCGCCGTGCTTCCGGGAATAATAATGAAAAACCTCCGTCCCGGACTTCTGCGGGATCAGGCACGGCATCCCGCCCCTTAAGGTGTTATCCAGATAGGTCTGCCGGGAATACGCGTCCAGGGCCGCCGCCTCCGTCCAGAGCGCCAAGCCGTCTGAGACGTCCCGGATGATCCGGGCGCTTTCGGCGCGCTTCCGGTCCGCGAAATCAGGGACCTCCAAAATACGCCGGCGCAGGACCCCCGCTTTTTTCCATTCGTCCGTCTGGCCGTAGTACGCCTGCAGCCGGTGGGACGTTCCCGGTTTAAGCGTGCAGGTCCCGTGCGAAAACGCCGCTCCGAAAAACGCCTCCAGGCGCTGGGGCAGCCGGTGGAAGCCCCGGTTGGACAGAAACACCCGGGGGGATTGCAGGGACGTGTCGGATCCAAAGATGTTTCCCGCATCCACCAGGATCGGCAGGGATTGGCCCCCGGCCACGGTGAATGCGAAGGCCCCTCCCGTCACCCACCGCACCTCCGGCTTGTCGTCAGGCTCCGCCTTCATTTTAAAGAGCGGCAGCCGGTCGGAGACATGCAGGATCTCTGAAAACGCCTCCATCGTGCGGGTCATTTGTTTGACGAAGGATTCCCGCAAACCAAAGGGAATAACCCGCGGCAAGCCATCCAGCACCTCGATCTCCAGGGAATGGCGCCCTTTATTCTGGATCGTGATGTCGCGAATCAGCAGGGGAAGCGGTTCATTGGGCACATTGAAAGCCGCGATCGTAACGGACAGGCCCGGCCGGGCGAGGGTCGCTTCCAGCTCGATCTCATGGGGGCGGATGCGGAGCGTCTGCCGAAAGGCCGGCCCCGCGGTGACGCTGAAAGGCTCGTAGGTGGAGATCGCGCGGCCATCGCGGACCCGGAGAAACGTGCGAAACCCCAGCAGGGGCGTCTCTTGATACGCCTTGGTGGCGGGGTTGAACTCGAGGATGGCGCCGTCTTTGTCGCGCACGCCGAAGCTGGCGATGCATTGCCCGCGGTTGGTGTAAAACACCCACATCGGCTTGCCATAGGGCCCCGCGATACCCGGAAGGAAGCTGGAAAACGGCCTCGCTTCGTTGTAATTTTTGATGACGAATGCGTCGTCTTTAAGGTCAAAAATCGCAGACATAGCTCTTGAAGTGCGGCTATTGTATAAAATGAGGCCTATGGCGTCGCAGACCCTGCGGTTGAAACTTCAGGCGGCGGCCGGTGCCGCGTGCTTCGGCCTGTTTTTGTACGCCGGTTGGGTTAAACGCTGGGAGCCCTTTCATACCTATTTTTATCTTTTCGCCTGGGCTTCCTTCTTGTGGGTCATCGACCGGACACTCGCCTCCCGCGCCGGAATCTCCCCGCTTTCCCGCCCCCGATCCTTGGCGCGGCTGTTGTGCCTGTCGACGACCTTCTGGCTGATCTTTGAGGTCTTCAACTTCCGCCTGAGCAACTGGGTCTACCTCAACGTCCCCACCGAGCGCTGGCTGCGCTGGCCGGGCTACGCGCTGTCGTTTGCCACCGTCATGCCCGGTATTTTGATGGTGCGGAAGCTCGTAGATAGCTACCTTCCCAGGAATTCCCTCCCCCCTGGCGGGGGAGGGCGAGGGTGGGGGGGTGCCTCACCCCCGTCCCGACCTTCCCCCCCCAAGGGGGAAGGAGTTTTCTTAACGCTGGGACTTCTCATGATCCTTCTCCCGCTCCTCTGGCCCCGGTACTTTTTCCCCTTCATTTGGGGCGGCGTCTTTCTCCTGCTGGATCCCTGGGTCGCCAAAAAGAAAGGTCACTCGTTATGGATGGACTGGAAAAACGGGGAGCTGCGTCATACCTGGACGCTGCTGGCGGCGGGCCTGGCCTGCGGGCTGTTCTGGGAAGGATGCAACTTCGGGGCGGGCGCGAAGTGGCGGTACACGCTCCCGTATTGGGAGTTTTCCAAAATCTTCGAGATGCCTGTTCTGGGGTTTATCGGATTTATGCCGTTTGCCCTGGAAGCCCACGCGTTCCATCAAGCCGCCTCGCTTTTCTGGCGCGGGCGAAGCGCCTTTCAACGCGTCCTTATCGCCCTGGGAACCGCTCTTTTCTGGGGACTGGCCTTCACCGGAATCGATCGATGGACGGTCATCGAGTGGCGGTGAAAAACACGTAAACAGAAGGTAAAATCTTGGATATTACAGCGCGGCGGGATCTTTTTCAGGCACGCGGGCGGTCTGCAGGGGAGCGGAGGGGCCGAGTTCTTCCCGGAGAACTCTCAGGACTTCGGCCACCGACCAGGCTTGCGCGATGCACCCGCGGGGCTCATGCGGCATGTCTCCGTCGAAAACTTCCGAAATGGTCCCCAATCCGGATTCCCACAAATGGGTCAACAGGAGCGCCAGATGAGCCCTCAAATGCGCCTGCACCCGCGGCGACTTCCCATGCACTTTCTGATAAGCCGTCAGGAACGGCCCCATCAGCCAGGGCCAGACGGTCCCCTGGTGATACGCGGCGTCCCGGGAGCGCGGGTCCCCGTAGTAGCGCGAGGCGTAGCGTTTATCACGCGGGTCCAGCGTCCGGAGCCCGAACGGCGTTAACAGCCGCTCCTCGAGAAGGTTGACCACCCGCCCGGCCCGGTCCGGCGTGACGCTTTCGAACGGAAGGCTCACGGCAAAAAGCTGGTTGGGCCGCAGGCTGGCGTCTTTTTCATCCCCGTTGATGACGTCATAGAGATGCCCGCCCTCTTCGTACCAGAATTCGCGATTGATGGCATTCCACACCTTTTCCGCCAGGCCGCCCCATTTCCCGGCCCTCTCTTTGTCGCCGATCCGGCCGCCGATCTGTTCCATGATGCGCAGCCCGTTGTACCACAACGCCTGAATCTCGACGGGTTTTCCCGCCCGGGGAGTGACCACCCAATCCCCGACTTTGGCATCCATCCAGGTGAGCGGAGTCCCTGCCTGCCCGGCCAGGATCAATCCATCGACATCCATGTGGATGTGAAAGTGCGTGCCGTTCTGATAGTGTTCGATGACGCTTTTCATGGCGTCCCAAAGCTGATCCTTCACAAAATCAAAGTCTTTGGTATACCGTAAATAATGAAACACCGACACCAGGAACCAGAGGCTGGTATCGACGGAATTGTACTGGGCGGGGGAGCCGGCCTGCGCGAACCGGTTCGGGATGAGCCCTTCCCGAGACAGGCCGGCCGACGTTTTGAGAATGTCCCTCGCCTCCGCGAAATGACCGGTCGTCAGCAGCAGGCCGGGCAGCGCGATCAGCGTGTCCCGGCCCCAGACATCAAACCAGGGATAGCCCGCGATGAGACTTCGCTTCACTAAAAACTGGTCGGCGGCCAGTACCAGATGATGCGTCACATCGTCCGTCGCTTCCCAGCCGGTCAACAACTTGCGGCGCCGGGCGCGCTCCGCGTTCAACAGGAACGTGCTGTCAAAATAGCCGGCCCCTTCGGTGGTGAGCACCAGGATCGCCTCCTGGTTGGAGCGCAGCGTGAAGTGAAAATCGCCCGGAGCCCAGCAATCCTCCCGGAACTCCAACCCGCGGTCGCGCTCGCGCGCGTATTCCATTTGCCGGTACCAGTTAAAACCCGGCACATAACCCGCGGCGTTCTGATGCAGGTACACCGTGGGAATCCCCGGATACGGATTCAAGAGGGCCACGCCGTTGCGGACTTCAGCCTGGGGTTGGAGCGCGGGGTTCTCCTGATGAAGCGTGTGAATAGGCCGGCAGGTCAGGAAGGGGCGGATGACCAGTTCCGCCTGGCTGTTTTCCTTGCGCACCTTGTACGTCAAAATGACCGTGTTCTGTCCATGGATCATCGTCAGCGATTTTTCTAAAACCAGGGTGTCGACACGATAGGTCCAGATCGGCCAGGGGTCCAACCGAAAGCCGGTCAGGTTGCGGTCACCGCGAGGATGAACGACCCCGGGATACTGATGGACGGACAGATCGTACCGCGTCCCGCCCGACAGAACCCATTCCTCAAGCGCATTGACCAGAACCAGACGGGCCATGGAGAAGGGCTGTTCGGCCTGCCCGGTCGGAAGGGAGGCGACAAGCAATCCGTGGTAGCGGCGGGTGTTGCAGGAGGTGATCGTGGAGGAGGAAAAGCCGCCTAAGCCGTTCGTTTCAAGCCATTCTTTGGATAAGGCGGTTTCGAAATCAGTGCAAGTTTCCTTATCGAATGCGATCACAGGGGTAGAGTCTACAATAAAGATGGAGTCAAAAAAAGGAGCAGGCAGCCCAAGGGGATGGCTGCCTGCTCCGGAAACAGAATGCGTCACTTATTGAAAATGGAAAATGGGGGTTGCCCTATTCTCCATTCTCTATTTTCGTCGTTAGCCGTTAGAACAGCACCACCCAGTCCGCGCCGAGGGTGTTCTGGACCCGGACCGTATTCCCATCCTTGTTCTGGAACGCAGGAGCATTCGAGAAATCATGGCGATATTCCGCCCGGATGAACATTTTCTCGGTGAGCTTGAACTTGTTGGTGAACGTGATGTCCTTGACCGTGGGGCCGACCCCGCCGGAATTCACAATCCCCGTCCGGCTTCCGCCGTTCGAATCATCAAACACTTCGAAGCGGACGCCGGGGTTCAAATAATCGCTCGCGCTGTAACCCGCCCACAGTCCGACGCCTTTCCAGGTGGACGCGGTGACAGTGTCCTGCTTATCCTGGCCCCAGTTCCCCTGAAGGTTCAGGGAGAGCTTGTCGATGCCGGAATACCCCAGCACCAGATCCACGGAGGTGCGCTTCTGATGGGTCTGGTCGGCGGCTTCCGGGCCGTACATGACGTGCAGGTTGGCCGTCACCTTGTCGACGGGAATCAGGTTGACATTTCCCATCAACGTCTTGCCGCGGTTGTTGTCATCGTCGACATCCCAGCCGTTCACAACGCCGGCCATGACCGTGGCTTTATCGCTGATCGCGTAGGCGGCCTTGGCGCCGACGTGCGTGTAGGCTTCCGCCAAGCCAAACAGGAGACCTTCGGTGATGTTAAGGTTCAGCGGCGACTCGATGATTTCGACGCCTTCCATGGTGACGAATTTACCGCCTGTGAATGTCAGTTTCCTCAGTTTTTCAGGAGAATACATCGCATAGGCTTCCTCCACGGCCACGTCGAACACCCCTTGGCCGAGGCCCGCGGCGTCCCGTCCGAACAACAGCTTCACGCCGTAACCGTAACGGTCGTCGCCGACCGCTTTCAGGGCATTCAACTGCACCTGATTGACGCTGAAATCGTCGTCTTGCGAAGCGTCAAACGATCTCAACTGATTACCTGTTGGATTCCCCGATCCATCCTTGGGTTTGCCGAGGTTGACCTGATAGGATCCCTGCACATACCCGCCGATGACCAAGCCTTCCGCAAACGCCTGGCCGTTCAGGGCCGCGCTGAGAGCTGCACAGAACCCCAACACCCCCCATTTTCTCATCCACGTTGAACCGCTCATGTTATGTCCTCCTTTTATTGTTCGGTATGATTAGAACACGTTCGCCCACTCGCTTCAAAAAACGGCCTTGGCTCCTGTTTCACCCGTGCGGATCCGGAGCACGTCGTCCACCGGCAGCACGGCTATTTTTCCCGCTCCGAAATCGTTTTTACGCGTGATCTCCAAAATGGCCCCCATCACGCAGTCCACTTCCATATCCAGGGCGAACACTTCCATTTTCATCCGCGGCAGCAGCACGCCGTCCCCCTTCCCCTTCTGCCGGCCGAAGCCCTGGATGGGATACACCGTGACCCCCCCGATCCCCGTTTTCGCCAGGGAGCGCACCAAGGGGTCGACGTCGGACTCGCGAATGTAGCATTCAATTTTTTTCATATTTTTTTCGGAAATCCCGCCGCGCTGCGGGCGGGTTCGCCAGTGGTGTGGCGAAAAAAAAAGGCGCTCCAGCTGTCGCCGGAACGCCGTCCTTGGGTCTGTCCAACACGTCCTCGTGTCGGGTTGACGATACAAC
>MGUR01000029.1:11980-13250 GCA_001800075.1 Elusimicrobia bacterium RIFCSPLOWO2_01_FULL_59_12 | reverse complement strand
GCCCGCCATTAATAAGTAAAATACCCCCGCTATGGATAAAGAATTGTTTTACTTGAACGTGATGAACAGGACGAAAATCCTCCGCCCCCCCCGGCATACGCTGGCGACGTTTGGGTCCACCACGCTGAGTTACGTTCTCATATCTGAGATCCCCGGGACGGAGAACCAGTGCCGCCTCCGGGAGGGACGGGTGACGGCCCAGCGCCCGCGGATCATCACCCCCGACCTTTGGCGGAAGCGCTTTGAGGGGTTCGGCGAGGAGACGGAGCTTTACAAAGGTCTCATGGATCAGACGTTCGGCGAGGCGTTCCGAGGGCTGGAATACACGTTTAAAAACGATTTAGACCGGGCCTCCGTTGAAACCGCCTCGCTCAAGGAGATGACGAACCGGACCCTCGACGCGATGAACCGGGAAAATACTCCCCGAACCGCCCTGCTTCAGGGGCCGGACGCGGCCTGGGGATTGAGCGTGATGAAATTTATTGTGGACATGAGCCTGCGGTCCTTTCCCGTTAATCTGCGGGAATTGGAAGAACACGACGGCTTCGACCCTCAGAAACGACTGCAGGCCCAAACCCGCCGTCGGATTGAACGCCTCTTTCAGGAAGCCGCCGCCCATCCCGCCGCCATCAGGGCCCTGGGTGAAACCCTGAAAGAAGCCGGCCTGTTTGCCGATTATGAAGACCGCTTCTTCAGCCTCGTCAAAGGAAATTCCTGACGTTCAGGGTTCGGTCGCTTGCGGCACGGCAGGATCGCCGCCGTTGCGGTGGGGCGGCATGGGAGGGCCGGGGAAACGGCGGGTCAGGCGAACGCGCCCGAAGGGTTTGAACAGGCGGCGCGTGGCCTGCTGAAGGGGGTCAATGTGCACGGACACTTCCAGGGCGCCCGATTGGAGTTTCTGCTGGGTCCCCATCAGCGACTGGAGCGGCTCTTTGAGAATGTCCAGTAAGGAAACGGGAGCGCCCAGAAGACTGAACAGCGCCGCCAGGCCGATCCCCACCCACAACCCGATAAGAATTTTCTTCTGCATGCGCCCCGCATTTTACCTTTTATGAAAATATACACCAAGACGGGGGACGACGGTTCCACGGGACTGCTGGGCAACGCCCGCGTGCGCAAAGACTCCGCGCGCATCGAGGCGTTTGGCGCCGTCGATGAAATCAACGCCGCCGCGGGCGTCATCCTGGCCCACCTTCCCGCCCCGGCGAGCGCGGCCCGCGGGTGGCTGGAAAGCATCCAGAACGATCTCTTCATCCTGGGCGCGATGCTC
>MGUR01000029.1:9706-11968 GCA_001800075.1 Elusimicrobia bacterium RIFCSPLOWO2_01_FULL_59_12 | reverse complement strand
GCCGTTTCGCGGAGCTTCCCGCCGGCCGGGTGGAAACCCTGGAACAGCAGATCGACCAGATGGAGAAGAGCTTAAAACCCCTCCAGCACTTCATCCTCCCCCAAGGGACGCCCTGCGCGGCGTTCGCGCATCTGGGCCGCGCCGTCTGCCGCCGGGCGGAACGGCGAGTGGTCGCCCTGGACAGTCATGAAAAACTGAGTCCCCTGATCCCGGCCTACCTGAACCGCCTCTCCGATTTCTTTTTTGTGCTGGCCCGCTGGGTGAACCGCCAGGAAGGCGGAACGGAAACCGCCTGGATCAACCCGCTTGGCGATCCGGGCGCGCCCCAGCCCGACAAGTTAAGCGCTTCCCTGGGAAAGCTGGAGCATGAAAAAGAGCGCCGCAAATCGCTCTTTGAAAAAACGTCCGAGGAACTTCAGAAGAAAAAGGCGGAGGCCGAAAGGAATTTCCGGCAGAACGTGGATCAGATCAGGAAAGAAGGCGGCAAGGTGGAGAAACCAGTTCGAGAGATTGACTTGGATTGATGCAGAATCCCCCTCGCCCGTGCGAAGCATGGGAGAGGGTTAGGGTGAGGGCCCTCATCCCGCCCTTCTCCCATCCTTCGGACGGGAGAAGGAGTTTTAGATACTCATCGTTCGTGGCGCGATCATGTCAGGGGTGAAAACGGCCAGCGTCCGCTGGGACAGGGGCTGCCAGAATTTGGAAACCGATTTGAGAGGCTCCGAACACACCACCGCGCTGCGGTCCACCCGAGTGACGTACAAGGTGTAGTACTTTTCCCGCTCCGCCAGCGTCTCACCCGGATCAAACCGCTTGTCCCCGAACTCCCGGTACGCCCAGAGCCGCTCTCCGTCGGTCATCAGGAAGTTCAGCGCGCTGTACACCAGGCCTTCCCGCGACTTTTTGAGCAGGCCGGCCAGAGCGTCGGTGCGGTCATGCGCGCTGTATAGGGCCTCCGCCAACCAGAGGAAAAAACGCTCGCTGTCGGTCTGCCCTTGAGGCCGGGCGTCCCGGAGCGGAAAGGACGCGGACGCTCCGAAGATCGTGCCGTTGTGGGCGAAAATCCAGTCCCGGTAGTGGAACGGGTGCGTGTTGCTGATCTCGGGCGCTCCTTCCGACGCTTTGCGGAGGTGGCCCATGACGATCGGGGACTGGGACTTGGCGGCTTTCTGAGCGGCCAGTTCGAACGCTTTCTTTCCTTCCGTCACGGCTTCCGCCCGGCGGTCGAAATAGACGGCGCGTTTGGCGCTGAAGCCGGAAAGCCCCCACCCGTCCAAATGTCCCGGCTTCATGGTGCATTTGACGTGCCCCGCGGTCCCCAACGGGAAAAAGGCCGCCAGCACATCGATCACTGGCAGCGGGTGCTTCCCTACGATGCCGATCAATCGACACATGGTCCGGCGCCAACTATACCACATAGGCTCATCACCCTTCACTTGAATCACTCCCAGAAGGGGGCCATACTGGATCATGATCGTTCTCCTGGCCGCATTAGGCCTCCTGGCCGCCGGACCCGCGCCGGCGGGCCCGCCCGCCCCCCGCCAAGGAGCGGTCCTGGTGCGGGAGTACGCAGGCCCCTATCAAACGGAATTCGCCGCTCAATTTGACCGGGTCCGCCTTTTGGTCCGTCAGGCGCAGCTGGAGGTGTCCTCCCGTCTCGGACTGCTGCAGTATCAGGAAGGATTCCGGTATCCTCTGACCATCCGCTTTGACGACGGCGCGCCGGCCGGGCTGGAAAACGCCCTGGCGTACGTCCGTTTCGGACGCCGCGGCCAGGGATTCGAGCAGGAATTGGTCGTGAATCTGGACGAACTCGCCGCGCGGCCTTCGGATTTTGACTCGGTCTTTTATCATGAGATGACGCATGCCGTCATGAACGACGCCGTGGGAGAGGAAGCGTCTTATCGCATCCCGCGCTGGCTGCAGGAAGGTCTGGCGGTGTTTGTGTCGGGGGATGGCGATCTAAGGGTTCAAATGGCGGGGGATCGCCTCCCCAAATCACTGGCGCGCCCCCTGGTTTTCAAGCTGGACGGCCCCGTGTACGGCAACGCCTACCCGCAGTACTATCTGGCCGTCAAATACCTGCTGGACAAGCACAGCATCAACGCGGTCCAGGGCGTGGTCCGGGAATTGATCGAGGGCAAGCCCCTGACGGAGGCGATCCAGAATGCCACGGGACTCTCATGGGAACAGTACAAGCAGAACGTGTCCGCTTACAGCCTCAGGATATTCCAGGATCTGGCCCGCCCGGACCACGTCGCA
>MGUR01000029.1:3647-9617 GCA_001800075.1 Elusimicrobia bacterium RIFCSPLOWO2_01_FULL_59_12 | reverse complement strand
GTACCTCCGGGGGTCCGCCGGGGCAGCCAGCGCGCGCAAATTTTCCCGTCCCAGCGCCGCATAAAACCCCGTCTCCAAGACGCATTTTTTTCCCAGGCCCCAATCGGCGGCCGCATAAGGGTCGACCTCCCAGCGCGACTGGACGGTGGAATTGGAAGGGATCGCGCCATCCCTGAAGTCTGCCGCGCGCCGGTGCACGCGTATTCCAAAACGGACCGGCCGGCCGCCTTCTTTGAAAAACCATCCCGCATCGCCCATCCATGCCTGCCGCCTAAAATCCTGGACAACGGTTCCGCTGGAAAGGTCCACGAGGTTTCGATGCTCGCGTTTCCACGACGTCCGCAGCAGCCAGCGGCCGGTTTTGGCGGACGCGCGGGCCGTGGCGCCTTTCTGGCCGAATGCATTGCCTTCATCCGGAAATTCACGTTCGACGGGGCTGTCCCACTCCCAGGACGCCTCGCCCCGCCACCGCGACCCGGCCGGGGTCTGGACACGCGCCCGAAGGTTATAGAGGTCGCGCCGGTCTCTCTGGCTGCCGAGGTTCCGGCCGTTGAAGTTAAAGTCGACCCAGGTTCCATCGAGCGTCAGCACGGCGGCCCGGGACTCGAGAACCACGCCGGCGCCGATATCGGAATCCTGCTTTTTGGCCGTGGGTTGGCCGAAAAAACGGAAGGCCAGGGGCCCGCAGGCGGGCGCCTGGGCTTCAAAAAATTGGTAGAAAAATGACTGTTCCAAATCCTCCTCTTGAAGCAGCTGATATCCCCAGAAGCTTTTCTCATGGAACCGGCCTCGGACGCCGATTTCGCGCCGGATAAACAGCTTTTCGCCCGTGAGGCTTCCCTCGGACGTTCTCGCAAAAGCTCCCGGGTTGACAGACGCCGGTAGCGGGTCCCAAAACGGCGCGTAGGCCAGCAGGTTGGTGAAGTACTCGCGGTCGAGAAGCGCTTCGTTGTTCAGCCGGGCGCGGTCGAATTGATCGTTGCCGGTGAAAAGCGCCCCCGCGGCGGCGGGCATCCAGAAAATGAGGAAGGCTAATAGAGACCTAATTCGCATTGACTTATGAGGCATTTTACTTATAAAGACCTGCCTGCCGGCAGGCAGGCCCTTCCATTTCGTAGGCCTATCGGACCTGAATTTTTGGCCGGCCGGACTATAGAGCTGCCGACGAGAACCTTTTAAAATTTATCCATCTTCAGTCGTGTCCGGGGAAACTTTTGTAATTCCCCTCTCCCGCGGCACCTGGGAGAGGGTGGAGGGTGAGGGCAAAAGCCGTTTTACGTCGAAGCCGTGCCCTCATCCCGCCCTTCTCCCATCCTGCGGACGGGAGAAGGAGTGAACTCCAGGACATGAAGCTCTTTCTCGCAAATTCTTCGGCGAAAGGATGATTTTCCCCGGACACCACTGATCCATCTTCTATGGATAAGTTTCTTGTTCGAATCGCAGCCCTGCTTCTTCTCCCCGGCCTGATCGCCGATCCGGCGGCGGCCTCGGGCTTTTCCACCCTCTCCCCTCTGGAAAAATCGATCCAAAGACCGCGCTTTGAAACGCAGGCGATCGTGCCGGTGCTGGCCGCCAGCCTGACGCTGGGTTCGGGCATGGACCGCCGCCACCCGCCGTTTGCCGCCACCGCGGGAATTATCAGAACGCACGGCAATAAAAAGCGAGGCCAGGGGGATGTATGGGACACTGATGGAAAGACACCTCACGGAAATGTTCCCAGTCTGGTTGGACGACTCCTCACCCATATGTTGGGGCTGGGAGGGGCGTCGTGGGCGGCGGGATTACCGCTTGGTGATGCGTTGACGGGTTTGTTGGAGCGCACCCGGCAGACTGGTGTTCCCCTGCCGCACTATCAAGGCCCCTATCGGCATCAGCTGTTTGAGGCCCTCAAACACCACAAGGTTCATCCGCATGTGACGCAGGCAAACGACCCCCTCGCGCCCGATCATATGAAGGTCATCCCCCTATCGGCCGAGAATACTCGGCCCCATCTTCCCTGGCGCGTGATGGTTTATCTGGATGGCGACACGCTGGTCGTTCATGAGGCATTCCTTCGCTGGCTGAGAGCCTATGCCAAATCTGAAGCGCAATTTCAGACCTACCTGGCGGCCGTTTTGGGGCACGAGCACGCTGAACTTTCGGTCGGCCATGAAGAGGCTCAGGGCCTCTTCCCTCTGACATTGGAACTGGAGGCTGCCCTGCTTAAACGTCCTGCCGATGACTCGGAAGACGATTTTCTTGGCCCAGAGCGCACGGCTTATATACAGCGCGCGCGGGCGAAAGCACGGTGGCTCCAAAAGGAACCCGCGCGTCTGGAATTTGAGGCGTGGATGGAAAAACAGAAATCCCTTCTTGGCGCTTCGATTATTTCTCTCGGAGATGGGAGCGGGTTTGTCGTCGCGGAGGACCCGGACTATGCGTATGTTCTCACCAACAGCCACGTCGTAAGAACGCAAGACGCCGTTCGGCTTTCCTTGAGCCCAGACGTGCGCGACTATGCGCCGGGCGCTGTGATACTGCGTCATAATCGCCCCACCGAGGCGCCCTATGAGCAGGACATCGCTTGGGTCGCTCTTAGAAAATCCGATCTCGAAGAGAAATCTATTCTGTTAAGACCCCTACCCGTCATCCGGGCCGCTGACGCAAACCGATTGTCGGAACGCTATGTCGGACTTCTTTCAGGGCACCATAAAACCGTTCGATCCGTGGGCATTGCGATTAAGACAGCGCCTGGGATTGTCGATTTGGGACGCACGCTGGCCCGCCCCAACGCCCTCCTGGGCGATTCCGGCAGTCCTCTTCTCACGGTAGATTCCCTAGGCAATCCTGTTGCCGTTGGAATTGCGCAAGGGGTCGATCATTCTGAAAGAAGAAGCGTCTCCCTTCTTCCGAACCATCGGGCATCCCTCCTGAATTTAATGGCCAAACATCTTCCCCCCAACAGCTCCCACGGTGATTTCACAACGACAAACCACGCTCTTCTAAGACAGGCTCTCCTCGCCCTGAGGCGGACGTGGGACACGGATGCACCTCTCCCTGCTCCCATGCGCATTTCCGCCGCCGCGCCGGAAGAGGGAACGGGACCGGGCCCCGAGAAGCCGACGGTCCGCTTCTCCGGGTTAATGACCGTGGCGGGACTGGGTATCGCCGCGCGGGTCGATCCGCAGGTGCCGCAGTGGCTGCCGCACGTCTGGGCGCTGCAAGCCTGGCCGCCGCACTGGGTCGCGATCGGCATGGCGGGGTTGATCGCCTACGCGATACGCGCGTTCTGGCGGCAATGGGTCAAAATCCGTGAGGTCCGCGCGGGAGATGTGTTTAAAGAGAATTCCAGGGGATGGCTCGAACATGCGGCGTGATCTGCCTGGGCTCGCCGACGCGGCAGACCACCAATCCCTTTCGGGTTTTCTCCGGGTCCGGGGGGTCTTTCAGAAAAAGTTCGATCTGGCGGGCGTCCGCCGGAGTGGGACGGTCCGTCCACTTCACCTCCACCGGGATGATGTCACGAGGGGTTTCGACGATAAAGTCAATTTCAGCGCCTCCCACGGTCCGCCAGAACCCGACCTGGTGCCCGGCCCCGAGCAAACGAACGCGGTGAAGGAGTTCCAGCCCGACCCACTGCTCCAGGAGCGCGCCGCCCTGCAGGCGCAGGAGCGATTCGTTCATCGGCAGGCGGGCGGCCGCGTTGCGGACGCCCAGGTCGAAGAAAAAGAATTTGGGCGTGGTCAGCAGTCTTTTTCGAGCGCGCCGCGCATAAGGTTCCAGCCAGTAGCCCACGAAGGTGTCGACCAACACCTGGTAATACAAGCGGAGGGTCGCGACCGGAATGCCGCTTTCATTGGACAGCTTCACCAGGTTCATCGTTTGTCCCGATTCCATCGCGGCGAGTTCGAGAAACCGGCTGAAGGCGCCGACATCCCGGACCAGGCCTTCCCTGCGGACTTCCTCTTCGAGATACAGTTCGGCATAGGATTCCAGGCTCTTGACCGCGGTCACGGCGCTTTCCTGTGAGGGGCCCGGCAGAGACCCAAGCATCAGGCATTGATTCAGCGAGCGTTCCGGAAATCGAGGCGGGCTCAGGCGCCCGGGGAGCGGCAAAATCCGCCCGCTTCCCGCGCCTGCCTGTCCGGCAGGCAGGCGTTCCGCCTGGAGGACGGGATAGAGATGAAACAGATGGCTGCGCCCGGGCAGCAGGTTGGCGGACGACGAGCGCAAGCGCCGGGCCGAACTGCCGGTCAACAGGAACTCAAAACGCCCGGGGTATTTGTCGTAGAGAAATTGGATTTCTTCCAGAAGCGCAGGCACCTTCTGAATTTCGTCCACCAGGACCGTCTGCCGGCGGCGATTGTGTCCCAGGAGCAGATCGGTCAAGGCGCGCGGGCGCCGTTCCATTTCGCGGCGGCGGGCCGAATCCTGGAGATCGATGACCACGGTGTCCCGCGAGGCCACGAGATGGTTCAGCAGGGTGGATTTGCCGGTCTGCCGGGCTCCCAGGAGCAGACGCACCTTGACGCGCGATGCCGGGCGCGTCAGAGGGCCTTCCAGCCAGCGATGTAGATATTTCATAGACATGTAGATTATACAGGATTATATGCATAAGTCAATCCGAAAAGTCATCCCCCCTGATCTTCCCGCCTGCCCGACGCGTAGGGGCGGTGCGTATACGAACGCATGAACAGCCGCACTCTTGCGGCAAAAGAATTTAGTGGGGACTGGGGGGCTGGAAAGATCGACTCGCGGGCTAACGAGAGGGAAGGTTAATTCAAAATATCCTTCAGGTGGGTGAAAAGATCTGGAACTTTTGTCGACACTATGTCCCAAAGTATATTCTGATCGATCCCAAAGTATTCGTGGACAACGACATCTCGAAATCCGCCGATTTTTCGCCATTCAACGACGGATGATTTCCTTTTCGTTTCTTCAGAGATATTTTTAGCCGCCTCTCCGATAATTTCCAGATTCCGTAAGACGGCATCATACGTTCGCTCATCGGCGACAAACTGTTCCCGCGTAAGTCCGCGCGTAAAGCGCAGAATCTTATCGCAGGCATGTGTCATGTCTTTTAGGTAGAGGTCGTCTTTACGCGACACGGCGGGCGTCTTGCTCAATGGAGGGGCGCAATTCAGGACGAATCGCTTGAGGGGTTAACAAATCAACGCGGCATTTTAAGAGATCTTCCAGGAATATTTTAAGCCGGATGTACCGGTCAAACGTAGCGGGCCCACCAAAGTCGACCAACAGATCAACATCGCTTTCGGGCCGCGCTTGGCCGCGTGCTACCGATCCAAACACGGCCAGCGAGCGCACTCCCAATTCGGCCAGTCGGGCTTGATGTTTACGCAAAATCTCTAAGAGTTGATCCAGTTGCATGGGCTAATTTTAGCTCATTTAGGTCAAATTGCCACTTCAATTTAGCACGCCGCCCCGTAAGGATGATAGAAGGCAGCGTGCCGTCGTTGTTCAGCCGTTCCGATCATTCAAAAGAAGCAATACAATCATTCTTCACTACTCTCTAGTGAAGGAAGTTTCCTTTCTGTCTCAAAAAAACCCGCTCGGACGTGTCCCACACGCCAATTACTACCGGTTGAGGAAGTAAGTTCTAATAACGTCCAAAACACACCGCCAGTCCCCAGAGGACCAGGACCCCCACCCCCCGCGCCGCTATAAAATCCTCATTCACAAGAAAGTAACAACGGAAGACAGCCGGCGTTTTGATCTTTCAACTCGAGAGAGAATCAAGAAAAAAATACGAGAACTCCTTTCCGAGACCCCCGACAAAGCGGGAGAAGCGCTTCGATTTGAATTGGCGGGCTATAGGAAACTCGTTATCTTCGATAAATACCGGATCGTTTATCGCGTTGATCATGGTCGGGTGCTGGTTTTTATTCTGGCGGTGGGGATCCGGCGCGACAGCGAAGTCTATAAAGAAGCCGTCAAACGGTTGCATCGGCCGGTCTGGCCTCAGGCGCCGGG
>MGUR01000029.1:2048-3621 GCA_001800075.1 Elusimicrobia bacterium RIFCSPLOWO2_01_FULL_59_12 | reverse complement strand
AGACGTTCTTTGACATCCGCCCGCCCGCCACACTGCCGGCGGGTTCGCTAACGCGAATTTTGGGGCTGAATAGGATCGACAGGGTTAGACGGAATGGCCCGTTTTGGAGCCGATCAAATACAGCGCTGTTTGTAGCATCTAATGTAACGTCTATTGACATATTTAATGGCATCTGCTATACCTAAGCAGGCCTTATTCCAGAGGGATTCCCATGATGACTGTCCGAGAGCCGACCACCATCGCCGCGATCAGCGAGCTTCGCAATAAGACCGAAGCTATTTTGAGCCGTTTAAGGGACACCCAGGTTGTTTTAGAGCGCCACAAAAAGGCGGTGGCGGTCATGCTGGATTACAAAAAATTTGAAGAACTGCAGACGATGCTGGATTTTGCCGAAGATTACATTCTTGGCATGATCGCCCTGGAACGCGACAAGAAATCGAGCAAGAAAGATTTCGTAGACCTCGAGTCCTGGTAAGACGTTCACGCCATGTCTCACCCTCCGCGCCGCTATAAAATCCTCGTTCACAAGAAAGTAACAACGGAAGACAGCCGGCGTTTTGATCTTCCAACTCGAGAGAAAATCAAGAAGAAAATTCGCGAACTCCTTTCGGGAACCCCCGAAAGCGTGGGAGAAGCGCTCCGATTTGAATTGGCGGGTTATAGAAAGCTGGTCATTTTTGATAAATACAGGATAATTTATCGTGTGGACCATGGCCAGGTGCGCGTCTTTGTCTTGGCGGTGGGGATCCGGCGCGACAGCGAAGTCTATAAAGAAGCCGTCAAACGGTTGCATCGGCCAGCCTAGCCTCAGGCGCCGGGCCGGCAGCGCGTGTTATAATCTTCGCAGGCGTTCTTTGACATCCGCCCACCCGCCACACTGCCGGCGGGTTCGCTAACGCGAATTTTGGGGCTGAATAGGATCGACAGGGTTAGACGGAGCGGAGTGTCGCAAGCCGTGGTTGGTCAGATCCACGTAAAAATCCGCCCAAATCATAACTGGCGAACCTCTCGCCCTCGCTGCCTAAACCGTAGCGAGTTCCGCCACTAAACCGGCGGACGTTCACCTCCGACCTCGCCTGTGGGCGGGGAGTGAGCGTCAAAGATGCAGGCTGGGCCGTTAAGCGCGCCTTCGCGACCGCGGCCGAAATGCAGCAAGGCTGGTCTTTAGGTAGGTGGTTCGCAACCGAACTAAAGGCGAGACCTAAGAGCGGACTAAGCTTGTAGGGACGCCGCCAGACTGATCTTGGACCCGGGTGCAATTCCCGGCAGCTCCACCACTTAACAAGGAAAGGCCCTCGGTCGCCGCGGCGACCGAGGGCTTCTTCTATTTTCAGCGGTGGAGCTGCCTGTCCCCCGCAGCGCCGGCGCTTGCGCCGGAGTCGTCGCGAAGGGGGGCGGCAGCCACGGCAGCAATCCGGCTGGTGGAGCTGCCGTCCCCGGAGCCGTCACCCCGGCGACCTCGCGATAATCGTTGGTAACAGGGATACCCCCCTGATGGGGGTGTTTGCGGCCTGTTTTCATGTTTGTTGACGGTGTTTTCACACGTGTTTTCAGTGTTTTCAGTGTTTTCAGG
>MGUR01000029.1:0-2011 GCA_001800075.1 Elusimicrobia bacterium RIFCSPLOWO2_01_FULL_59_12 | reverse complement strand
CAGTGTTTTCATCCGATGATCCGGGTGTTTTCACCCTGTTTTCAGGTTTGTTCCCATGGCTCTTTGAGAAGAGCGAGAACTTGGCTTAAATAAGCGCGCTTTTGCGGAACACCCAGCTTTTCAGATAGTTCTTTCTGGCTTTGAGGGTAGGCGTTCAGGTGAGATTGCAGGGCGTGGGCTAAATCCAAGGTAGAGCAGGCGGGATCGTTGACCAGGACCTTCAGTACCTCTAGCGCTTTGGTCTCTGACCCCAGGGTGGTAGGACCCTCCGCCATGGCCGCCATCCTACCTCCGCCGGGCCCCCGAAATCAACCGGAAGGCCGGCGGCATTTAAGCCCCTGCCGAAATGCTAGTGTGGTGATTCCAACATATCTTTATTTATGAAGGCCCGGATTTGAGACGGATTCAAGGAAGACCGACGCCGGCATGCCTGAAGGCATGTTTAGGAGGTCTGACGCAGAAGCCGGCCAGAGATGGGCCTTCCCAAGGGGCGGGGCGCTTTTGCCCATCGTCAGCGTTGCTCCTCGCTTACAATGCTTCAGCATTGCTCGCTCGTCGCGCCTGGACGCTGGATCAAAATCGCTCCCGCATAAATAAAGATATGTTGGAATCACCACACTAGGACCGACCCCACGCCGCTGCTTTTTTACAGGCGTAGGGGAACGTCCCCTGACTAGACTATACATTCGGCTAACGTTTGGGTTTGAGACGGTAGGTCGTGGCGCGGGTATGTCCTTCGCGCAGTACCACGTGGGCGGCGATCAAAGGGCGCAGGAGTTCGGACATGCGTTCACGGGAAATGGCCAGCGTCTTGGATAACTCCGCGGCGGACACCCAGGCTTTGCCGCGAAGAATACGCAGTAAGTCTTCCTGTTTGGCCGTCAGCCGCAAACGGGCCGAGGCATGCTGCACATCCAGCGATTCAATGCGCGACCGGGTTTTACGCAGGGTCGTGACGAGCCCTTCAGCGACATACTCCAGCCAATACGTGAGATCGTCATCCAGGTCGCGCGCCTGCTGCAGTTTGTCGTAATAGGTCTGCCGGTCGGCGTCATAATATTCGTCCACCGCAAAGAGGTGGTGTGTATCATAACCGCCCCGGTAAAGGACCCAGCAGGCCAGGAGCCGGCTCATGCGGCCATTGCCATCGGAGAAGGGGTGGATCGACACCAGACGGTGATGCGCGATGGCGCTGGTCAGCACGGGGTCTTTGAGCTGAACGCGGGCGGCGGGCGCATTCAGCCAGGCCAGCAAACCGCGGGTGAGCGGACCTGCCTGATCATGACCCGGCGGGATATACACCGGTCGGCCCTTTGGATCGACGACCTTATTGTCTGCCGTCTTGTATCGACCCCTCTTTTCTGCCGGCAGCAGATCCTTCATGAGGCGGGCATGAATCGACAAGAGATCCCTCTCTCGAATTTGACCTCGGGCAGGCCCCGACCAGATTCGCTGCAAGGCCGCCAGGTAGTTTTCAATCTCCAGAACCGCCTTGGCGGACGCGCTGATCGTTTCGCCCCGAGCGATGGCTTCCACCAGCGGCAGACTTAAAGGATTTCCCTCTATGGACGTCGAGGAATGTGATAGGCGATTAGCCGTATCGCGCTGAAGCAGCGGGACCCACGCCACATCGACAATCGATTGCTGAATCCACACCCGCAGCTCGGTGGCCTCGGTCAGCCATCCCAGCAGATGCGGCGTAATCCGGTACGCAGGCTGATACACCTCATCAGCCTAGCGTTACGTCACCTTCTTGTCAAGGGTTATGCGCGGCTCTGCCGCCCCCTGCGTGGGTCGCCTGCGCGACCCGCTTGTCCCCATCCCTCTCAAAAATCCCGCTCGGACGCCTAGCGGCCTATTCTGGTGGAGCTGCCGTCCCCGGAGCGGTCGCCGCGGCGACCTCGCGATAATCGTTCGTAACAGGGGATATCCCCCTGATGGGGGTGTTTGCGGCCTGTTTTCATGTTTGTTGACGGTGTTTTCACACGTGTTTTCAGTGTTTTCAGTGTTT
>MGUR01000028.1:10675-13048 GCA_001800075.1 Elusimicrobia bacterium RIFCSPLOWO2_01_FULL_59_12 | reverse complement strand
GGAAAGTGGTGATGCTGGCGCCGGAGGTCGTCCCGTTTAAAACGAGATTTCCGTTGAGATTGACTGTTTCGGCGGCCGTCACGTTCATGTCCCCGTCAATGGTCAGCGTCCCGTTGAAGGTCTTGGCGCCGGTCGTACTGGGCATCCGAAGCGATCCTCCGCTGTTGACTTGAACGTCATTAAAGATGGACGTCCCGGTATTGGTGTTCAGGACGCCGCCGTTAGCGACCGTGACAGTCCCATTGAACGTCTTAGTCCCCGTGGCGTTGGTCAGCGTCATGGTACTGGTGAGGGCTGTTGTGCCGGTGACCCAGAAGGCGAAAGCGCCTGTCGTCAGGGTTCCCCCCGGGATGAGAAGGTCCCCGTTGATTGTCACCGAAGACCCCAGCGTCCAGGAGGCGCTGCCGCTCAGGGTGAAATCGCCCAGCACCGGCGAGGTGAACGTGGTGCAGGTCTTGGCGCCGCTGTTGCTGAAGCTCAGGTGGTCATACTGGGTGTTCTTGCAGGTCTGGGTGTTGGCGCGGTTGTAATTTACCAGGTTGGCGTTGCTTGCAAAATCGACCGTTGTGACCGCCATGGCGTTAGTGGTCGCACCCCCTGCATTCAGCGTGGAATTGGCGCCCTGCGTCCAGGACCCGCCTCCCGTCAATGTCCCAGCGGTGGTCACCGTGCCGTTGTTGTTCATGGTGCCCGTTACCGTCAGTGTCCCCGTTACGGATACGGTTCCATTTTGGGTGATCGTGCCAGCTGATATCGTCATTGCGCCGGAAAAAGAAAGAGTCGCAGTGCTCACAATCGTTTTATTGTTTGTAAGGGTGGTGAGTCCGGTGAGCGTATTTGAACCGGTCCCTTCCAGGGTGGTTCCGTTGCCTGTCAGCATCAGGGCGCCCGCCCCGCCATTGGTTCCTTCATTTACGTAATTTCCGGTCGCCGTCAGAGTGACGCCATTGTTAATCGTCAACGTTCCGCCG
Organism: Elusimicrobia bacterium RIFCSPLOWO2_01_FULL_59_12; assembly: GCA_001800075.1. Classification (GTDB taxonomy): domain Bacteria; phylum Elusimicrobiota; class Elusimicrobia; order 2-01-FULL-59-12; family 2-01-FULL-59-12; genus 2-01-FULL-59-12. The sequence goes on along the minus strand of MGUR01000028.1, from coordinate 12,077 downwards.
AAGTTAACGGTGACGCCGATGACGGATTGGCCCGGTGTGGCGGTTACCGTAACGACGTGCCCATTCGCGATGACGAGACTATCGTTTGTGCCAGGATAATCCACTCCCTGGGTACAAGCCGCCGCGCACGCCCCGCCCCACGTTGTACCGATATTGAAAGTGCCTGTTTGAACGGAGGTGAATAGGGCGGCAAAAGCTGGAGGGGAGAGTACAAACAGCGCAGAAACTAAAGCAAAAAAGACGCCCGTAGAACGCGCGCGCCCGCCTGCACGGTAATGGGGAAGGATGATGTGAACAGACATCGATCAAGCCTAGAGCGACTTGATCTATTTTTCAATGACTTTTGGACGTTTTGAAAGGTCTTAACTAGCCTCTGATGCCGCCGACGACAATCCCTTTGGGGATGCGCAAGGTCGGCAGCCCGTCCGAGACGGGGGCGCCCTGGCCTTCTTTGCCGCAGGTGCCTACCGACCATCCCATGTCGGATCCGACCCTGTCGATGGTGCGAAGAACGTCCGGGCCATTCCCCAGCAGGTTGGCGCCTCGGATGAGGTGCTGAACCTCACCGTCTTTCAATAGAAATCCTTCCTCGACTTCAAACACAAAATCGCCTGTGGCGGTTTCCACCTGGCCGCCGCCCATTTTGGTGACGAGCAGGCCGTTGGGGACCGAGCGGAGGATCTCTTGAGGGTCGTCGGTTCCCGACGCCACAAACGTGTTGGCCATGCGCGGCACCGGACGGTGGCGGAAGGATTCCCGGCGGCCGTGGCCGTTGGAAGCGACGCCGTCACGCCGGGCCGTCTGGCGGTCATACATATAGGTTCTCAACACGCCGTGATCGACCAGCACGACCCGCTGGGCGGGAACGCCTTCATCATCAAACGCATAGAAACCGCGCTGGCCGGGCATGGTCGGGTCCTCCACCACGCTGACTTTTTCATTCCCCACGACCTTCCCCACCGCCCCTTTGTACATCGGCGAAATCCCTTTTTGAACCGCGTCGGCTTCGAGCGGGTGGCCGATGGCTTCGTGAATCAACGTGCCGCCCGCCTCCGCCGCGATCACGATGGGCATTTCCCCTGACGGCGCCGGGGGCGCGCTCAGACGTTTCACGGCCCGCTCCCTCACCTTGCGGCCGAGCGCGGCCATATCGCGGGCGTCAAAAAATTCGAAGCCCCCGCAGCCGCTGATCGCCTCATGGGCGGTCTGCAGCAGGCCGTCTTTTTCGGCTACCACGGTGAGGGAGAGCGTCAGGATCGTGCGCCACTCTTCCGTCGCTTCTCCGTCGGAGGTGAAGATGCGGATGTGTTTGGAGGTGTCCCCATAGCTGATCGATACCTGCCGGATGAAAGGCCCGCTGGCGGCTTCGTAGACTTTGCGAAGGAGAGCGACTTTCGTTTCC
>MGUR01000028.1:7935-10632 GCA_001800075.1 Elusimicrobia bacterium RIFCSPLOWO2_01_FULL_59_12 | reverse complement strand
CGGGAGAGGGGGCCGGGGGGGTGAGGCTTGCCCGTCAGGTCGCGAAAAATCTTTTCCAGGGCCTCCCTGTCGGGGTTGTCGGCAAACCCATAGCGATTTTCCTCGCCAAAAAGATACCGCAGGCCGGCTCCGGTCTCCTGACCGCTGGTCAGCCGCTCCACGTTCCCTTCTTCCCAACGAACGCTCAGGGAGGTGGTTTCTTCCCAATACAGATCGGCGTAATCGCCGTGCGACAGCCAAGCGGACGGGTCCCAATCTATACCCGTCATTCCCGCATGCCGTAAGCGGGAATCCACTCTGGCCAGGGCTGGATCCCCGATAGAGGCACCCGGGGATGACGGCGAAGAAGATTCGTTTGGTGGGTAAGGAGATTGTGAAGGTGCTTCCCGATCCGAGGGTGGATTCCAAGTGAACGTCTCCTCCATGGGCGTCCACGATGCGTTTGGTGAGCGCCAGGCCAAGGCCCATGCCCTGCACTTGCCCTGTAAAACTGGACTCGATCTGGTAAAACTTCTGGAAAATTTTGGCGTGCTCCTCATGGGGAATGCCGATGCCGTCATCGGTGATTGACAACTCCGCTTTCTCGCCCACTATGCGGCCCGCGATCCGGACGTGCCGCTGCGGCTTGGTATTGAACTTCACCGCATTTTCGATGACATTGCGGATCGCCTGCTGCATCCAGAGCTTGTCCAAGGGAATCAAGGGAAGCGTGTTCAAGGAAACGTCCCGTTCGATCTCCGCGGGTTGGGTCCTCAGATAGGGCGCCAGGTCGGTGAGCGCGGCATCGACCAGGCCGATCAGGGCTTGCGGCTTGCGCGTGATCTCCAGCGTCTCGTTTTCCAACGTGGAGAACCACACCAGTTTTTCCACCAGGCTGGCCAGGAGCTGGCTGTTGCGATCGATCGTTTCAATGCCGGTTTTCTGAAAGGGCGTGAGCTCTTCGGGCTTTTCCAGCAGCAGCGGCGTAAACCCGCGGATCGCCACCAGCGGGGTTCTCAGTTTATGCGATACCAGCGCGAGAAAATTCCGTTTGAGCTGCGCTTCGCGGCGTTCTTCGGTGACGTCGCGTAAAATGATCAAAAAACCCTGGATTTCACCCCGGTCGCTGCAGATTTGATTGATCACGCCTGAAAGCTGAAGCGGCGGCGCCGCTTTCCGCGAGATTTCCATCCCGCCGGCTCCTCCCAGCGTCCGTTGGATCTCGTCCCAGGAAGGCCGCACCTCAAAGGCGTCTTCGACGGCCGGCCAGGGCATGTCTTTCATGGCGGGGCGTCCCAGCAGGCGTTCCGCGGCCGCGTTGGCGAGCACCACCCGGCCCTTCGCATCCAGAAGCAGCGTCCCTTCCTGCATCTCCGCCAGGATGGTGGCCATCTTTTCTTTTTCCTGCCGGATCGATTCGAACAACCGGGCGTTTTCTATCGCCACCGCCGCCTGACCGGCGAACGCCTGGAGCGTTTCCACGTCGGCCTCGCCGAACGGCGCTCCATCGGAACGGTTGATGACTTCCATCACGCCGACCAATTTGTCCCGGATCATCATCGGGATCGCCAGGATCGCTTTGGTTTTAAATTTGCTCTTTTCGTCGGCCCGCTGCGTCCAGCGAGGGTCCCGGGTGACATCATTGACCACCGCGGGCTGTTTGTTTTCCGCCACCCAGCCGGCGATGCCCTCGCCCTTCTTGAGCCGGATCTGCCGCAAGGCCCCGCCTTTTTCCCCCAGGGCCACGTCAAAATAAAGCTCGCCTGTGGCGGGGTCTTGAAGCAGAAGCGCCGAGGCTTCCGCCCGGGCGACCTCGCTGGCCAGGCGCATCACCGTGGACAGGAGTTCGGATAGACGCAGGGTTGACGTGATGGCCCGCGTGGCCTCAAGAATGCGTTGAAGGTCCGCCTGGATTATCCGCATGTCATCCCCGTTGCGGCGGGCGCCGCCGCCGCGGCACGGCGCGCGGGGGAGGCGCCGATCGTTTTTTGACGGCGGGAGGCACCCGCTTATGGCGAAGCTCTCGCCGGTACTCCCGCGTAAAGGGCGACCAGACCTGGCCGGCCTCATGAAAGCGCCTTCGCACCGCCGCCATCCGGCCCAGGCGCGCATGGAGCTCCGGACCAAAAGCCGACAGTTTCCTGAGCGGCATCCGCTTTTTCAGCACGCCTTCTTCGTTCGCATACACCAGGACGGGAGGCAGGCTTTCCGTCGCGCTTTCCGCGGGGCGCATTTCGACCACGCCCTTCACGACGCCGAGCTGCGTGCCGGCATCTTCCCCATAGACCAGAATAAACTCCGTTCCGCGCACCGCGCAGACGGCCGTGGGCGTTTCAAACCGCCAATCCCCGGTCCGGCCGTTCATCGGATTGACTTTTCCAATCAGGCCCCCCTGCGTGAGGGTGAGGCGGCCGTCCTGCCCGGCATGATGCCCCACGATGAGATGGCTGTTGTTTTGAGCAACCCACAGGGCGTTCGCGGCGATGGAAAGCTCCGCTTCGCCGTCATCACCCACGCGGATTTGATCGCCGGTTTCTATCGGGAGGCCGGGTTCCGCATCGAGCCAATCGGCCGCTCCTTGGGGCAGGATCTGCGCCTCCCCGGTGACACGGCCAAAACGCGCCTGGTTTTCCGCCAGATCATCCGCAAACAAACGGAATGGCAAAAGGCAACCAATCAGGACCGTCGCCCCCGCGAAAGCGGGGGTCCAGAGACTTT
>MGUR01000028.1:0-7914 GCA_001800075.1 Elusimicrobia bacterium RIFCSPLOWO2_01_FULL_59_12 | reverse complement strand
GCCGGTGTAGTGTGGAGGACCGCTTCCGCGGGAATGACGACACGGGCATCAGTCATGATTTTTCCTCTGTCTCTTCCCCTCGAGATGTTCTTTGTAGTATCTCGAAAAACGGTGTGTTCCGTCTCCTTCGGCGATGAAGAACATCATGTCGGTCGCCGCCGGGTGGGCCGCGGCTTCGAGCGCCGCTTGGCCGGGATTGCAGATCGGGCCGGGCGGCAAGCCGAAATGCAGGTAGGTATTGTACGGCGAGTCGACCGCGAGGTCTTTATAGCTCAATTTGCGCTTCCATTTTCCCAGAGCGTACTCGACGGACGCGCACGATTCCAAACGCCACCGCTTGCGGAGCCGATTATAGAACACTCCCGCAATGACTGCACGCTCCTGGGGGACCCGGGCTTCCTTTTCCACTAACGAAGCGAGCGTCACGATGTGGCCATACGACAGCTTCAGGGCTTTGGCTTGAACGGCCATATCTTTCGGCGCTTGTTCGTGAAATCGATCGATCATCCGGTTGACGACCTGCCGGGCCTCAAGCCCCTGGTTGAAAAAATACGTGTCCGGGAAGAGATACCCTTCCCGCTTTTCCTTCTTGACGATGTCCATAAACCCGGCCACGGAAGCGATTCCGCGGGCTTCCAGAAGCTCCGCCATTTGCTTGGCCATCCAGCCCTCAGGAAACGTCACGCGGACCAGCGGAGGACCGCGGCGAAGCTGCCGGGCGATATGAAACCCGGTCCAGCCGGGAGCGAGCTGATAAACGCCGGGCCGTATCGAGCCCGGATCCCGCTGGATTTTGACCCACGCTAAAAAGAGCCGCCGGGAACCGATCAGCTTCGCGTCCCGCAAATCGCGGGCGACCTCGGACGCGGCGGCGCCCTTGGGGACCACAAAGGGCTGTGGGGCGTGATGGCCGGGCCAGATCCAGAGGGCAAGCGGAAGTCCCAAAACGACTGTCCCGGCGCCTAGGATCCATTTCTTATTCATCGGAAGGGGAGGGGTTAGTATTGCTTGCCGGCGGCGGTCTGCAGCAGAGGCGTTTCGGCGGGGTCGGGACGGTGCATGTCCGGCAAACCCAGCAGGGTGGATACCGTGACAAAATGAAATCCGCGATCTTTGAGCTGCGCGATGAGGTCCGGCAGCATCGCGATGGTATTCGGCATCCCCGAGTGCATGAGCACGATGCCGCCGTCCGCCGCATTCTGAAGGATGCGGCGGCGCATCGTCCCCGGCGGGGTCCCGTTCAAATCACGCGACAGGATGCTCCAAAGCACCATCTGATAGCCCGCTTGAGACGTCACGCGGACCGTCCGCCGGCTGAAATCCCCCCCCGGCGGCCGAAACAAGGTGGATTTTTGGCCGGTCAATCGCTGGATGACATCACGGGTCTGTTCCAACTCCCCTATCACGTTGTCATCCGACAGACCGGACAAATTCGGATGGCTGTAGGTGTGGTTGGCAAGCTGGTGTCCGTCATCGGATATCCGGCGGAGGAGCTGAGGATACCGGTCCGCCATTTTTCCAACGACAAAGAACGTCGCCGGCACGCGGGCTTTTTTCAAAACAGCCAGCAGCTGTTCGGTCCGGCCGGCGTGGGGTCCATCGTCAAACGTCAGAGCGATCCAGGGGCGCTGCGGCAGGGGTTCGACCAGGGGGAGCGGATAGGGCCGGAAGGGCGGTTCCCATTTGGCCGGGATGACAGCGCCGGACAAAAGCACAACGCAGCCAAAGAGGATGACCTCATATCGGCGGATAACGACACGTAATCTTAGCTTCCTTAAGATGGCGCTCATCGACAAATAGCTCGCTTAAGATTACTGTAAAGATACGGAGTTTACAAGCGGTTTTTCACACTCTGCGGAGGAGATCCAGAGCGGCAAGAACAGCTCGCCGGCGGATGGCGCCGCGGTCGCCGGTGAAATGGTAGGCCCGGCAAACGGCGCGGATTTTAGATGCTAAAGCGATGTAGACGAGTCCCACGGGCTTCTTCGCCGTACCCCCGCCCGGGCCGGCAACGCCGGTGATTCCAACGCCCCAGGTGGCCTGAGCGCGCCGGCGGATGCCCTTTGCCATGGCCAGAGCCGCGGGACGGGATACCGCCCCATGTTCCTTGAGCAGACTTTCGGGAACACTCAACTCTCGCACCTTGGCCGTGTTGGCGTAGGTCACACACCCTTCAAGGAAGTAGTCCGAGCTTCCGGGGACGTCCGTCAGACGGCTGGCGAGCATTCCTCCGGTGCAGGATTCAGCGACGGCCAGGGTGGCGCGCCGCCGCCGGAACCGGTCCCCGACCACTTTCTCCAGGGGGAAGGCGTCATCCGATCCATACCAGGCCTTGCCGGCGGCCCGCCGGACAGCGCGGCTGATGCGTTCGGCGGCGGCGCGCGCGCGAGCGGCCGTCGCGGCGGAGACAAATATATCCAGGTCGACCAGGCCCAGATGCGCCAGGATGGTGAATTGGATCCGGTTCGAGGCGTGTGATTCCCGATGGATGATCGGGCGAATTTTGTCATCGATCGCCGATTCCGGGACGCCGACGAAATGCAGGTGCGTTTCCGCGCGGGCGCCGGCCCCATAGATCTTCTTCAGCCGCGGAAGTACAGCTGATTCAAGCATCGGATAGAGTTCGCGGGGCGGGCCGGGGAGAAGGGCGAGGACTTTGCCGTCATTCCGGCGGAAGCCGTCCTCCACACAGCCCGGCGGACGGCCCGCCTTGTTGTGTGGCGGGCCGGAATCCAGATCTCTGGACCCCGGCTTTCGCCGGGGTGACGACTGGAGGTCCAACCACTGTCCCGGAGCCGTTCCTGCGTGATTGGCCAGCGATTCGGCGCCGTCCAACACATACGCCTGGCGCGCGTTGGCGGGCGGCATGCGGTGGCGCGCGCGTCGAAACTTCGCCTGAATCTCGCGAAAGAGCGGTTTGGAAAACGACAGCGGCCGGCCCGTCGCCTCGGATGCGGCCTCGCGCGTGAGGTCATCGAAGGTGGGGCCGAGCCCGCCGCTCACCAGGACCACCTGAAAATTTTCCAACGCCCGGCGGAGCGCCGCTGCAATCTCCGGCAAGCGGTCATGGACCGTGCATTCCTCGTTCATCTCCAGGCCGATCGAAGCCAAGCGCCGCGAGACGTGCGACACGTGCGTGTTGAGTTTGCCCCGGAGCAGCTCGCTGCCCACGCAGACAAGGATCATTTTGGGATTCACGTTACTCGATTCCCAGATAGGCGTGTTGAACTTGCGGGTTGTGAAGCAGATCTTTCGCCAATCCCTGCAGGACGATCTTTCCGGTTTCCAGAACGTAGGCGCGCTGGGCGATCTGCAGGGCCTTCCGAGCGTTCTGTTCCACCATCAACAGCGTCATGCCCTGGCGGTGGATTTCCTGGATGACCGAAAAAATCTTTTCCACCATCAGGGGGGCGAGGCCCATCGAAGGCTCATCGAGCATCAGGAGCTTGGGCCGCGACATCAGCGCGCGGGCGATCGCCAGCATCTGCTGTTCGCCTCCTGACAGGGTGGATCCCAATTGCTTTTGGCGGTCTCTCAACACGGGAAACAAGTGGAACAGCCTTTCCAGATCCTCCGCGATCGCGATGCGATCCCTTCTGAGAAACGCCCCCATCTCGAGATTCTCGCGCACGGTCAAACGCGGGAAGACGCGCCGTCCTTCGGGCACGTACACCACCCCCAGCGCGGCCACGCGATGGCTGGGCTTGCGCGCGATCGACCGGCCCTGAAAAATGATTTCACCGGAATCCGGCGGAAGCAGGCCCGCGATGGACCGGAGCAGCGTGGTCTTGCCCGCGCCGTTGCCTCCGATCAGCGCGATCATCTCGCCCGGCGCGACGCTCAAGCTCACGCCGCGCAGCGCTTCGATCTTCCGGCCGTGCAACGTGCGCAGCTCCTTGATCTCAAGCATTCGTTTTGCCCAAATACGCTTCGATGACGGCCGGGTTCTTTTGAATGTCCGCCGGGGACGCGTCGGCGATTTTTTCGCCGTAGTCCAGAACGGCCACCCGGCTGCAGAGGTTCATCACCACGCGCATTTGATGTTCAATGATCAACAGCGTAATGCCTCGCTTCTGGATCCGGCGAAACAACGCCATAAGATCCTCGCTTTCGGCGGGGTTCATGCCGGCCGTGGGCTCGTCGAGCAGCAGCAGTTTGGGTTCGAGCGCGAGCGCGCGGGCGATCTCCAACTTCCGCTGGTCGCCGTAAGGAAGGTTCTTGGCCAGGGCGTTGCCGCGGTCCAGGAGCCCGACCCATTCAAGCAATTCGCAGGAAAAACGCTGGATGTCTTGTTCTTCGTCCTTGAACGCCCGGGTTTTAAAAAGAGTGGAAAAGAGTTCGGACCGCGTGCGGCAATGCCGCCCCACCATGACGTTCTCCAGGGCCGTCATGTTCGGGAACAGGCGGATATTCTGGAACGTCCGGGCGATCCCCAGGGCCGAGATCTGGTGCGCGCGCAATCCTTGAATGCGCTGTCCAAGAAACAAAATCTCGCCCGCTTCCGGTTTGTACAAGCCGGTAATCACGTTGAAAAAGGTCGTCTTCCCGGCGCCGTTGGGGCCGATCAAGCCCAGAATCTCCCCTCCTTTGATCGAGAGGTCGACATGATCCAGGGCGGCGACGCCGCCGAACACTTTGGTGACCGCCAACGCCTCCAGCAGGCTCACGGCAAAACCCTGGGGGGACGTAGTGAACTTACCGAACTTTCCAAAAATTGGCAAAAGAAGTTCGGTAAGTTCACTACGTCCCCCAGGCCTCTATCTTTTGTTTTCCACATCGAAGAGCGTTTCCTGCTCCGGTTCGGCGCGATGCAGCTCCAGCGACCGGCGGCGGCTCGGCCAGATCCCCTGCGGCCGGTAAATCGCCATCAAGACGAGTGAAATTCCAAAGAGGAGATACCGGGCGCTGGCAAATCCCGTTCCCAGAAGGTCCCGGAGGAGTTCGGGAAGGGCCACGATGCAGAACGCGCCCAGAACAACCCCGATCACCGAACCCATCCCGCCGAGGACCACGGCGCATACCAATAAGCACGATTCCCAGAACGTGAAGGACTCCGGCGTGACAAAACTTTCGCGGTGCGCGAAAATCGCCCCCGCCAAGCCGGCGAACACGGCGCTCACTCCGAACGCCACCAGTTTTTGCTGGGTCACTTCCACGCCCATCAGCTCGGCGGCGATTTCATCTTCCCGGATCGCGACCCAAGCGCGGCCCACGCGCGAATGGTTCAAACGGTGACAGATCCATACCGCCGCCGCCACGCAGAGCGCGATGAGGTAGTAATAATGCAGGTTGGTGGTGAAGACAAACCCGAACAAGGAAATCGGCGGGATCGACTGTCCGACGCGCGGCAGGCCTTTGGGGCCGTTGGTCAGCGCGTCCCAGTTGGTGATCACCAAACGCGTCACCTCGCCGAAGCCGAGGGTGACGATCGCCAGATAATCGCCGCGCAGGCGCAAGGCGGGAAACCCCACGCCCAAACGGAAAAGCGCGGCCACCGCCATAGCGGCCAAAGCGGAGGGGATGAAGGACCAGCCTTGAATGGCGAGAAGCGCCGCGGTGTAGGCCCCGAGCGCGTAGAAGGCCATGAAGCCCAGATCGAGCAAGCCGACAAATCCGATGACCAGATTCAGACCCAGCGCCAAAAGCATGTACAGGCCCGCGGTGCCGGCTAAACGGATCAGAAAAGCCAGCGAGGTGTTCTCAAGGAAATACGGCCCCACCCCTAAAATAAGTATTCCCAAAACCCAAACAATCCACTTGTGTTTGTCCATAAAATTCGTGCTACGGCGCTGCCGTGCTACGGTTTAAACCGCAGCGCGGCAGCGCCCTGTCATACCTTATCCGGAACGTGGCGGCCAAAGAGCCCTTCCGGCCGAAAAAGAAGGACGATGATCAAGATCGAAAAAGCGATGACGTCCTTCCAGTCGGACCCGTTCGGGAGCAGGCCGGCGGCGAGCGACTCGAGAATGCCCAGAATGAAACCCCCCCACATCGCGCCCGCGATGTTTCCGATCCCGCCCAGCACCGCCGCCGTGAAGGCCTTGAGCCCCGGGACAAACCCCATGTTGTATTTGATCGTCCCGTAGTACATGCCGTTCAAAGCGCCGGCCACGCCGCCCAGGGCCCCGCCGATCAGAAAGGTCAGGGCGATGATTCCGTTCACGGGGATCCCCATGAGCGACGCGGTGGAAGCGTCCTGGGCGGTGGCGCGGATCGCCGTGCCCAGGCGGGTCCGGTTCACAAACAGGTGCAGCGTGATCATCAACCCCACGGCCACCCCCAGAATCAGCAGCTGGAGCGAATTGATTTCGACGCCGACCGTCTCGAAATGCCGTATCGGAAAAATCTGCGGATAGGCGAGCGACTGATCGGAAATAAACAGGAAGACGGCGTTTTGAAGAAAAATCGACACCCCGATCGCGGAGATCAACGGCGCAAGCCGCCCCGCGCGGCGCAGGGGGCGGTAAGCCAGCCGTTCCATCAGGAGGGCCAGCAGCGCGGAGATCAACAAGCCCCCCAGCATCGCCAAGACGATAGCCACCCCGGGCGAGTTGCTTTGCAGCCACGGAGACCCCAGCAGCAGGCAGCTCGCGAAAGCGCCCGCCATCAGGATCTCCGAGTGGGCGAAGTTGATCATCAGCAGCACGCCGTACACCATCGTGTACCCGAGGGCGATCAGCGCATACAGCGACCCCAGGGTGAGGCCGTTGACGAGTTGTTGGAGAATCATGGATTAGCGCAGAGGTTGGAACTTTCCGTCTTTAACCCGGAAGAGGGTGATCTTTTTGTTGAGCGTGTCGCCTTTTTCGTCGAAACGCGTCTCGCCGAGAACGCCCTGGTAGCGCAGTCCGGGAAGAGCGGCGAGTATGCGGGCCCGGTCGGGGCCGGATTTTTCCATGACGCTCAGGACGATGTTCATCGCTTCATACCCGTAATGATCGTAGGCCCTCATTTCCACGCCCGGATAACGCGCCTTATACGCTTCGACGAACGATTGGGCGGTCGGCGTGAGGTCAGAGGGGCTTCCCAGGAAGGTGAGATAGCAGCCCTCCGCGGCCGGTCCCGCGACGCGCAGGAATTCCGGATCGAGGTTGGCTTCCGACAACATGATCGCGGCTTTTTCTCCCACGCCCCGTGCCTGCCGGACGACAAGACCTCCGCCGGCGTAATCGCCGCCAAAATAGATCATCTGGGGGCTTAAGTCCCGCAAGCGGGTCAGGAGCGCGTTGAAGTCTTTGTCCGCCACGCTGATCCCGTCAAAAGAAAGCGTCCGGCCGCCGTTGGCTTCGAACCGCTTGCGAAATTCTTCCGCGACGCCCTGCCCGTAGGCGCTTTTGTCATGGATGATGCAGGCCCGGGACAGTTTGAGATTTTTGACGGCGAAATCGCCGGCGTAGGCCCCCTGGATATCATCGGTGGTGTTGACGCGGAACACGGACTTGGGGTATTTCCAGCCGGGGTCCAGCTGCTGCAGCGTCAGCTTCGGATTGGACGCGGCGGGCGAAATCATCGGGAGGCCGCCGCGGGCGTACACCTGGGCGGCCGGGATGCTGCACCCGGAGTTGAAATGACCGATCACCGCGACCACCCGCGGGTCGGAAACAATCCGGTTGGCGACGTCCACGGCCTCCTTGGGATCGCTCCGGTCATCGAACGCCTTGATCTCCAACCGGAAAGCCGGGAAACGGTTCTTCGGGTGGGCTTCTTCCAACGCCAGTTCGCAGGCGCGCTTGATGCCCTGGCCGAGCGCCGCGATGTCGCCGGTCAGCGGCAGCGCCAGCGCGATGCGCACGACCTTTTCTTGGGGCCCGCAGCCCCCCGCTGACAGCAGACCCGCCGCCAAAATCCCAACGAGCGTTCTCATCGTCACACCCCTCATGATAAGCCGATCGCCTCAAGGACCGTATTCAGTTC
>MGUR01000027.1:7169-10559 GCA_001800075.1 Elusimicrobia bacterium RIFCSPLOWO2_01_FULL_59_12 | reverse complement strand
GTCCAAGGCGTTGAAGGAACCCGCCCCCGGTATGCAGTATCTGATCCATCCCGACGGCATGGGGAGCGCCTTTCACGTTTTAATTTTTGGAAAAAATGTTCCGTTGTCCGGCAACGATTTTCCACACAACCGAATCAAGCGTTTGGAGGTTCAGCATGCTGCAGGCGGGCGATAGGGCGCCGGGCTTCGATCTGATGTCCGATAACGGGACGCAGATCCGGCTGCGCGATTTCAAAGGAAAAACCGTGGTGCTGTATTTCTATCCCAAGGACGACACGCCCGGCTGCACGAAAGAAGCCTGCGCGTTCCGGGACGCGTACGCGCCCTTATCGAAAAAGGCCGTCCTCCTGGGCGTCAGCCTGGATGACGTGAAGTCCCACGAAACGTTCAAGAAAAAGTACAACCTCCCGTTTCCGCTTTTAAGCGATCAAGGCGCCGCGATCAGCAAAGCCTACGGCGTGTATAAGAAAAAGAGCCTGTACGGGCGGTCCTTTTGGGGGCTCGAACGGACGACGTTCATCATCGGTCCGGACGGAAAAATCCGCGCGGTCTTCCCGCGCGTCAAAGTGGACGAACATCCTTTGGAAGTGATGGAGGCTCTGTCGTGAAAGCGGCCATTTTTAAAGAGCACGGCGGGCCGGAAACAATCCAAATCGCCACCGTACCCGATCCGAAACCGGACGCCGGAGACGTCATCGTTCAGGTCAAAGCCTGCGCGCTCAATCACCTGGACCTGTGGGTGTTAAAAGGCGGCCCGGCCTATCCCGTCGGGCTGCCGCATGTTCTGGGCGCGGATGTCTCGGGCGTGATCGAGGCGGTCGGCAAAGGCGTGAGCGATTTGAAGCGCGGGCAGCGGGTGGTCATCGCGCCCGGCGTGAGCTGTTTTCAGTGCGACCGCTGCAAAGCCGGCCAGGACAATCTCTGCGAAACCTACTCCATCCTGGGAGCCAAACTCTGGGGCGGCTACGCTGAAAAAGTCAAAGTTCCCGCCGTGAATGTGTTCCCGATCCCGGATTCCCTCCCGTTTGAAGAAGCCGCCGCCTTCCCGCTCACCTTCCTCACCGCCTGGCACATGCTGGTGACGCGCGGCGGCCTGAAGCGCTGGCATTATGTGCTGGTGGTGGGCGCTTCCAGCGGCGTGGGAACCGCGGCGATCCAGATCGCCAAGCTGCACGGTGCTTTTGTCCTGGCCACCGCCACCTCCGACGAGAAACTCCAGCAGGCGCGCGCCCTGGGCGCCGACGCGGTGGTGGATTCTTCAAAGGACTCCATTGCGCACGTCGCCCGCGCCTGGACGCAAAAACGCGGCGTCGACATCGTTTTTGAGCACGTGGGCCCGGCGACCTGGGACCAGAGCGTGGGCTCGCTCGCCCCCGGCGGAAGGCTGATTACTTGTGGCGCGACGACCGGGCCCGAGGTGAAGCTGGACCTGCGTTACGTGTTTTCCCGCGAGCTCGCCATCCTCGGCGCGCGCATGGGCACCCGGGCGGAATTGCACGACATTCTCAGCCTCATTGCCGCGAAAAAGCTGCGCGCGAAAATCGCTAAGACCTTCCCGCTCGCGGACGTCCGAGCCGCCCTGGAGTACATGGAACAAAGGCGACACTTTGGAAAAATCGTTCTGATTCCATGAAATCACTAGACCGTCATCCCCGCGGTCGTTGGCGGGGATCCAGCGGCGTTGAAGTTGCTGGATTCCCGCCTTCGCGGGAATGACGGTCTAGTATGAACTATTTGTTTTTCTCGACGAAACCCGGCAGCTGTCCCTGGCAAAAGCGTGCTTGAAGTTTCAGCCATCCTGTTCGATCTCGACGGCACATTGATCGATTCCAAGAAGGATATCGCGCTCTCCGTGCATCACCTGCAGAAAAAGTTCGGCCGCCCGCTCAGCTCCGAGGAGGACATCGCGCGCTTCATCGGGGACGGCATGATCAAACTGGTGGAACGGGCGATCGGGCGCGAGAGCCCGGACCCTGTCGTGACGGAAGCCGCTGATTTTTTCAAAACGCATTACCGCGAACATGCCCTCGATCACACGCGCCTTTATCCGGGCGTGGCCGAAGCGCTCGAATTCTTCCGCGATAAAAAAATGGCGATTGTCACGAATAAACCCACCCGCATTTTGGCGCATACCTTGGAAGCGCTTGGGGTTGCGAGATATTTTCAGGTGGTGCTCGGGGGGGATTCCGTGGCTCGAATGAAACCCGAACCGGACGGCCTGCTCGAAGCGCTCGGCCAGCTCGGGGTGCGCCCTTCGCCTGAGGTGTTGATGGTGGGGGACGGCGCCCAGGACATTCTTGCCGGCCGGGCGGCCGGCGTGTCCACGTGCGGAATTCTCTCCAATATCGGGGATCAAACTTTACTGCGTCAGGCGAACCCCGATTACACCATTTTCTCAATGCATGATTTGATGCGTATTATCAGCTGAAATAGACCCCTTATTTACGCCCCTCACAGAATTCTCAACGCCAACACCCTACCGGCAGGCCTCCTAGAGCGAATCGCATCTAAATATAGAGATAAATAATAGTTACATGAAATTTACTTTTCATTGAGCTGCTTCACTTATACATGTGAGCGTGATCTCCCCTACTCTAGGCAGAGGCTTCAGCCAACCTCTCCTACCCCGGGTTCTGCGCTCCGGGGCCGTCCTGCTTGCCGTGCTCACCTTCGTCGTTCCCCCGCTGGTTGCCTCGTTCGAAGAACTTCCCACGGGCGGCCGCCAGGCGGGCCTGGGAAATTCCTTCACCGCGCTTGCTGACGACGTCTATTCCGCCTACTACAACCCCGCCGGCCTGGTTCAGATCAAGCGCTCAGAATTCACCGCCTACTATTCCAAACTCTACGCCGGCTTGTCCGACGGATCCTCCATCGGCCGGTCGTATGTCGCCTACGCCCACCCGCTGCGAAAGTACGGCACGGTCGGCGTCAGCTTTTTGAACTTGGACTTGAGCGGGCTGTACTCCGAAAGCGTGATGGCCGTGCACTACGCCCATGCCGTCAAGACCAAATGGAACCTGGGCGGCAGCATCAAATTTCTGAAGAAATCGTTCGGGACCGACGCCTATACCGACAACGCGATCAACTCCGATACCGGCGCGGCCCTCAACGCCCCCGACCCTCTTTTCGCGCAGAACGGCACGTCCAAGTCGGGCGCCGCGCTGGACATCGGAGCGCAATACCGTCTTTCCAAGATTTACGGCATCGGCTTGAGCATCCTGAACTTGAACAGCCCCAACATGGCGCTGTCCAGCGCCGATTCGGACAATGTGGCGGCGATCTACAAAGCGGGCATCGCTCGCCGCACCAAGACCTCCGCGGTCAATGTGGATGTCTCCCGGCGGGAATTCGTCTCCGACGACTACCGGCTGAACATCGGCGCCGAGCGCT
>MGUR01000027.1:2477-7162 GCA_001800075.1 Elusimicrobia bacterium RIFCSPLOWO2_01_FULL_59_12 | reverse complement strand
CGGCGGGATCGGGATGCGCGGGGGCCTCGGGTTCGGATCCCGCGGCTACCAAATCACCGCCCTCGGGTTTTCCTACCGCTGGGACAACGCTCAATTTGATTACGGTTTGGTCTATCCCCTCACGGGCATCCAGGGGACCTTCGGCACGCACCAATTGACCGTGACATTCCGCTTTGGGAGGAGAGATTAATCCGATGGGATTTTCAAGGAATTTACAACACTTTTACAGCGCCTTGATAAGCCGTTTACAGGGCCGGTTTATGCTTAAAGGGCCTATGGCCCATCGACTGTGCATCGCGCTTTTGTTTGGGGTCTTGATCGGCGGTCTGGGACCGGCGCCGGTTCATGCCTGGCGCTGGGACGAAGAAGAGGCGGACTTGGATGAGACCGAGGTGCAGCTGCAGTCCTACCGCAAGCGCGTGGAAGGCGGCATGCCGCTGCAGGAGCGGATCGCCGCGCTCAGCCGGCTGATCAAGCTTTTCCAGATCCACAAGCGGGACACGACCGCGCTGGAAGCCGAGCGCGATCAGCTCATGGCGGATGAAAGCGCGATCCAGACGGTGAGCGCGCAGTCCCGCCAGAAATCGCAGGAACTCTTTCAGCAGGCTTTCGAACAGGTGCGGCTGGGCCGGTACAAAGAGGGTCAGACCCTCCTGCTCGAATCCGAGCACCTGAACCCCAACGACAAAGTCATCACCGACCTGCGTCAGAAAATCGACGGCATCGTGCGGGTCACGCCCGCCTCGCCGGTGGACGCGACGACCGGAGACCTGGTCCGGCGGGGCGTGGTGCAGTATCTGCAAAACGAGCCTTCGAAGGCGATGAATTACCTGCTCTACGCCCAGCAGAAAGACCCGGCGGACAAGACGATCCCGGGACTGGTGGACCTGGTCCGGCAGAACTACCCCAACGAGACCTCGGACATTCTGGACGCCCGGCTCAACCTGATCGACCAGAAACTGCAGAAGGCGCTGGAAAAAATCTATTCGGGCGAATACCTGGTGGCCGCCAAAGAATGCCAGGAAGTGCTCGACCTGGAGCCGGAAAACGCCCTGGCCCTGACCCGGCTGGGTTCGGTGTATTACGCCATGGGCCAGGTCAAGCAGGCGCGTGTCTACTGGCGGCAGGCGCTGGCGCTGGACGCCAAGAACGACGTGCTGAAGAGTTTCCTCCAGCAGTCCGAAAGCGAGTCCGATCGCGCGCCCACGCAGGCGTTGACCTACAAGGTCGAGCGCGGCGACACCCTGCAGAAAATCGCCGAGAAGATTTACAAGACACCGTCGGCCTGGCGCCGGCTCTTCAACGCCAACCGGCAGTATTTGAAGAACGCCTACACGTTGACGGAAGGCCAGGTGCTCGTGATACCGCCTGGGCCGTGATATGACCAAGCCGCATCGGCATCGTCGATGGATCATTTTTCTGGCGGGACTCCTGCTGGGCGCCGGAACGCTGGGCTGGGCGAAGTGGGAAAAAGAGCAGGTGGCGCTGGAGAACCAGCTGACCCAGCGCATCGAAAGCATCCTGTCCCGGACGCTCCCGCCGAATAGTTATCTGGTCACCGTCAAAGTCGAGATGGAGCAGGGCGGGGGCGGTTACGAGCGGCGGTCGACCACGCGCGGGGGCGAAAACCCGTTTATGCGAAAGAACCGCTTCGTGCTTCCCGGCGTTCCGGAGAAAAAGCAGTTTTCGTCCACCCCGGAGGTGAAAGAAGAAAGCACCGTCAATACCCCGGTCGAGGCCCTGGTCAAAAAGATCAGCATCTCGATCCTGGTGGCGCAGGATGTGTCGAGTGACCAGATCCGGAGCCTGCGTGAATTTATTAGTTCCTCGATCCCGTTTAATCCGCTCCGCGGCGACGAGCTCGATATCCAGACCTCGCCGCTGTTGAAACCCTCCCAACCCGATGCACAGGCCGGCGGGTCCGCTGCCGGCGGGAGAGGCGGCGCCATGAATCGATTCCTGGACGGGAACTCCCTGACCGTTTTGGTCCTGCTGGGGATCGTGGGGGCGGCCCTGGTGGGGCTTGCGGTCTTCTTGTTCGGGCCGGTACGCGCCTTCCTGAACCGACTCTTGGCCGTTCTGCCTCGGGTGGGAGAACAGGCGATGTACGCGGCCAACGCCACGGGCCCTGCGACGGCAGCTCCTGCCGCCCCCGCCGCCGCGGCCGAGCGTGCCATGCACAATCAATCGAATGGGGACTCCGGTCCCAAATTGGACATGCCGTTCGCATTCCTTCGAGAGGAGCAGATCAGCAAGCTTTCGCTTTTGTTCCGGGAAATGGCTTCATCCGAAGCGGCGCTGGTCCTGGCTTATTTGCCGCCGGCGTGGGCCAGCAAGTTGCTGTCCAGTTTGGATCCGACCATGCAGACAGCGATCACGCGCGAGCTGTCGCAGGGCCGGGAAGTGCCGGCCGAGATCGTGAATCAAGTGGAGGCGCAGATCAAAGATAAGCTCCCGTACATGGTGGGCGGCACGGCATGGATTCAGGACGTGTTCCCGCTCACCAAGCCGCAAACGCAGCGCGTGCTGCTGGGGAGTTTGTCCCAGCACTCCCCGGAGCTGGCCAAGGCGCTCCGGCAGAAAACCTTTTTCTTCGAAGACTTCGTCAATCTGGGGCCGGCGGCTTTGCGGCTCCTGGTGCAGGAGACAGGGTACCCGCAGATCGCTCTTTGCCTGAAGGACGAAAAAAAAGAATTACGCGACGCCGTGCTCAGCCGCCTGCCCGCGGGCATCCGGGACATCGTGCAGCAGGAATCGGAGCTCTCCGGCGGGGACAAGCAGGCCGTCGCCGATGCGAAAAACAAATTGGTCGTGACCGCCGCGCGGCTTCTCGCGGAAGGCCGGATCACGCTGGGAGGAACCCCGTGACAGAAGATGGAAAATGGAAGGGGGAGGATGGCCGAGGAGGGTTTATTTTAAAAACAGGCATCCTTGACTATCTTCCATCCTCTATCCTCCAGGAGATCGTATGGATTGGATGACGCCGCTGGGTTACCTGATCGGATTTTCGACCGTGGGCTACACGCTCGTCCAGGGACAATCGGTGGGGTTGATCTTCAACCTGCACGCTTTGATTTTGGTGTACGGGGGGACGCTGGGGGCGACGCTTCTGACCTATCCCCAGAGCGTGTTATTTCAGGCCCTCCGGGCGGTGCGGGTGTTTCTGATCCCCGGCGATCGTCCGGACCCGCTGAATGTCGTAGCCCTGATCGTCCGCCTGGCGGAAAAAGCCCGCCGGCAGGGCATGGAAAGCCTCGAACCGGATATCAACCAACTGCCGATCCCGTTCCTGGCCTCCGGATTACGGATGGTGCTCGACGGCCTGCCGGTGGACATCCTCCGGAGCAACCTTCTTAAGGAAATTCGTTTCGCGCGCGACCGGCATGCCCAGGTCGCCAATGTGTTCCGGAGCATGGCCGCCTACGCGCCGATCTTTGGTCTGCTGGGAACCTTGGTGGGCGTGGTGCAGGTGCTGACCAGCCTGACCGACCCCAAGACCATCGGCGCGGCGATGGCGGTCGCGATGACGGCCACGTTCTACGGGATCTTCGGCGCCAACTTCCTGTTCCTGCCGATCGCCGGAAAACTCAATGTGTACGCCCAGGAAGAGGTCTTTTTGAAGGAGCTGATGATTGAAGGCATTCTGGCCATCCAGCAGAATGAAGTTCCGGCGCTGGTGATGAAGAAGCTGGAGACCTTCGCCGACGCCCACAAGCGGTGGCGCCTCCAGACCGCACCCCCCGCCGCGAGGAGGGCGGCCGCGTGATTGAGCGCCTGGCGCCGATTCAGGGGGAGCGCCGCAACCAGTACATCTGGCTGACGATTTATTCCGACCTGATCACCAATATCTTCCTTTTGTTTGTCAGTCTCTACGCGCTTTCCTTCATCGGACCGGACGCCATCCAGGAAGCCGTCGCCTCCATGAAAAACCGCCTGGAATACTCGCAGAAAGCCGCTCCCTGGTACGAAGACATGACCAGCAGCCTGAAACTGGTGTCCGATCAGAACGCGCCGGTGGTGGCCCGGGAAGACCGGCTGCAGATGGCGCTTCCGGAAGATGTCCTGTTCGCGCTGGGAGAGGGGACGCTCCGCACGCAGGATCAGTTGATCCTTCATTCCCTGGCCCAGGCGCTCAAGAAAGTGCCGTACACCGTTTTGATTGAAGGGCACACCGACAACGTGCCTCTGGGACCGAGCAGCCGCTACGCCTCCAACTGGGAACTGTCCATGGCCCGGGCGATGTCGGTCATGTCCTACCTGGTGGAGGTCGAAGGCCTCCCCCCGAACCGGATGGGGCTGGCCGCTTTCGGCGAATTCCGTCCGCGCGTCGAGAACGACACCCCCGAGCACCGCGCCGCCAACCGGCGCATCGAGATCTGCATTCTCCGCTATGAGTGACCTGGATCAAAGCATCGAACGGATACTTGACGAAGAAGACCGGCACTTCGAGGCCAGTCATCTGTGGGTGATCTCCTACAGCGACTTCATGACCATCCTGATGATTTTCTTTCTCATGCTGTTCGCGCACCGGGTCTGGGCGAAGAAGGTGTTTTGGGAGGATGAACGCGTCGCGCAGCTGCGCGCCGCCCAGGAGGCGCAGAAGGGAATGGTCCAGCGGCTCACCCGGCTTGCGAGCGTGGAGGTTCAGTCCCAGCGGATCGACATCCACCTGCCGGACGCGCTGC
>MGUR01000027.1:0-2442 GCA_001800075.1 Elusimicrobia bacterium RIFCSPLOWO2_01_FULL_59_12 | reverse complement strand
GCCGAATTAAAGACGACCGCGCGGGAGCTCCTGGGCTCGATCAGCCCGGACCTCGCCGCTTTCAAAGGGGAAATCGTGGTCGAAGGGCACACCGACGATCAGCCCCTGAGCCGCCGCTCCAAGTTTGCGTCCAATTGGGAGCTCTCGGTGGCCCGCGCGTTCAGCGTGATCCGCTGTCTCACGGAGAACGGCGTCGATCCCCAGCGCGTGTCCGCGCGCGGCTACGGCTCCTACCGGCCGCGGGCGCCGAACAACACCCCGGACCAGCGGACGGAAAACCGGCGGATCGAAATCATTCTGCTGAACCCCCCCAAGGCGTAACCCTATGGTCAGGCGACTTCTCCTCTATGTGACGGTTCTGGCGATCGTGGTCATACCGGTGAGCATGACCTGCTGGAAGGTCGTCCAGTATGCGCGGGTGTCCAAGGCGCAGATCGTCGATCTGCATCACCACATCGTCCGAACCCTCGCGCTCAACACGACGTCCTATTTCAACCAGCTCAATATGCGCCTGGCGTTTGCGCCGCTGCTGGCGCGCGCAAAAGTCTGGTCCGATCAGCTGGCCATCCTGAACAACACGCTCTTGTCCAACAGCGATTTCGCCTGCGTGGCGCTTCTGGATGCCGAGGGGAAGGAAAAAGTGAAGGCGCGCGACGGCGCATTGACCTTCCTCAATAAGCCGCTGGATTACGCGGCCCATCCCCTGTTCCTGAATGTCCAGCAGACGCGCACGGCGGACACGGGCCCGGTGTATGAGGTGGGGCCCTATTCCTTCTTTGACATCCTCTACCCGTTGGAAAACGGACAATGGCTGCTGGTCGTGGTTCGCTGGGAATCCCTGAAAAAACTGCTTTTCGAAGAACAGGTGGGAGAGAAAGGCTTCATCTGGGTGCTGGACGAAACAGGCCGTGTGGTCGGCGATTCCCGGCAAGCCCAGGTCGGTAAAGCGCTTTCAGATTGGCCGTATTTCAAAGAACGCCTGGAGGCCTCGGACGACTGGAAGGGCGAGTTTGCCGACCCGTTTAAGACTCCCTCCGTCGGGGCGGGCCGGTGGGTGAAGGGCGCGGGGTGGTTCATCCTCTCGGCGCAGCCGCAGGAGGAGGCCTATGCCAAAGCGCGCCAGCTGCGGCTCAGCGCCTTTTTCTGGATGGGGTTCAGCTTTATCGGGATGATTCTGTTCGGGTATTTCTGGGTGAAGCACATCAGCCTGCCCATCACGCAGCTCGCGGCGGGCGTCTACAAAGTGTCCCGCCGGCAGTTTAACCAAAAGGTGCCGGAAGATTTCGGGCTGGATGAATTCCGCGCGCTGGGCAAGGCCTTCAACAACATGATGAAGGAGCTGAAAGTTTACGAGGACATGCAGGTCGAGCGCATCGTGGAGGAAAAGACCACCGTCCAGTCGCTGCTGTATTCCATCAGCGACGGCATCATCATGATCACGCAGGACGGCAAGCTGTCGTTTACCAACGAGCCGGCGCGCGCGTGGGCGGTCGACGTCGCCGGGCGGGGGAAAGACTTTGACTACGCGTGGGGGCAGCTGCAGCAGTACCCGCCCTGGTCGGAAGCGCTTCAGCCGGTGCTGGAAAACCATAAACTGTCGATGTCCGAGGAGTTTGAATTTCCCGTGCAAGGGCGCGCGCGCTGGTCGCGCGTCATGGCCCAGCACGTGACCACCGAAAAGGGCCGGGTGATGGGAACCATGGTGGTGATCCGGGACATCACCCAGGATAAGGAGCTCGACCGGATGAAGGAAGACTTTTTCAACGGGATCACGCACGATTTGCGGACGCCGCTGGCGGCCACGATCGGCTATCTCGGGCTGTCCGAGATGCAGGTCCCCGAAAACGAAAAAGAACTTTCCCAGCTGGTCGGATCGGCCCGGCAATCGGCCCGCCGCGCTTTAGGTCTGGTCGAAACCATTTTGAGCTTGGCCCGGCTGCAGGCAGGCAAGCTCGCCATCAACAAAGTCCCCGTGAATGCGCGGGAACTGATCGGCAAGATCGGCCGGGACATGACGTTTCATGCCCAGGCCAAAAAGATTAAAGTCTCGGTCGAATGTGAAGACGAGGATTTATGGGCGAGCGCGGATCAATCCCTGATCGAACGCGTCGTGGAGAACTTAACCGGGAATGCGATCAAATACACCATGGAAAACGGCTGGGTCAAGCTCAGCGCGCGGCGGGTGGAGACCGGCGTCGAGCTCTGCATACAGGATAACGGCCGCGGAATTCCTCCCGAAGCATTAAATAAATTGTTCGGAAAATTTCAGCAGGTTAAAGCCGAAGATAAAGCGGTCGGATTTGGCATCGGCCTGTCTTTCAGCAAAGGCATCGTGGAAGCCCACGGCAGCACGATCAACGTGGAATCCGAAGTCGGCAAAGGCAGCAAATTCTTCTTTATCCTGGAACGCGCCGCGGCTCCCGCCCCCGCATCCGCACCTGC
>MGUR01000026.1:12618-13099 GCA_001800075.1 Elusimicrobia bacterium RIFCSPLOWO2_01_FULL_59_12 | reverse complement strand
CGCTCGACCTCTCCCCTTAAAAAGGGGAGAGGTGAATAGTGGTTGCCTTTAACCAAAGTATTTTCCAATTAACGGCCATAAAACCTTTTTTGTTTTAGGAGGAACGAGTTTTTTGTCCGTCAACAAAGCGTATTGCAGCGCGGACGCGCACTCGCACTGGCGCTGGCGGCCCACCAGAGGCACCGCCGCTTTGAGCAGCCGCTTGACGTTGGCCGTGTTGGCCGTCAGGTTGGCGATGACTTTCTCGACATTGACGTGTTCATCTTCTTTCCAGACATCGTAATCGGTGACCAGGGCCACCGCGGAATAGCAGATCTCCGCCTCGCGCGCGAGCTTGGCCTCCGGCAGGTTGGTCATCCCGATCACCGAAAAACCCAGGGAGCGGTAGACGTTCGACTCCGCCTGGGTGGAGAACTGCGGCCCTTCCATGCAGACATAGGTCCCGCCGCGGTGGGTGCGCAGGCCGAGCGCGGTGGCGGAG
>MGUR01000026.1:8395-12606 GCA_001800075.1 Elusimicrobia bacterium RIFCSPLOWO2_01_FULL_59_12 | reverse complement strand
CCCACATGCGCCACCAGCCCTTTTTCAAAAAACGTCGAAGGGCGCGATTGGGTGCGATCGAAGATCTGGTCGGGAAACACCAGGTCCCGCGGTCGAAGCTCCTCTTTGAGGCTGCCGCAGGCGGAGACGGAAATAATCTGTTCCACGCCCAGAAGCTTCAACGCATAGAGGTTGGCGCGGTAGTTCACTTCAGACGGGTTGAGGCGATGCCCCCGCCCATGCCGAGGCAAAAAAGCGATGGGAACGCCTTCCAAAATCCCGGTGAGGATCTTGTCTGAAGGGTTTCCGAAGGGGGTCTTCACCGCGACCTCCCGGACGTTGTTCAACTCTTCAATGGAATACACCCCGCTGCCGCCGATCACGGCGAGTTCGATTTTTTTTGACTTGCTGTCCGCCTTAGCCATCAGCCCTCCCAATTTTTCTGATCATCCAAATAAATTCTCCGTCCGTCTTGTTGACCGCAGCGGGGTAGCCGGTGACGGACCAGGGGCCTTCACCCACCGTCTTCCGCCACTGAGTCTCTGGCGGACGCCAACGTTGCAGTGGCGTCGGCAGTCCCTCTTCATACCTGGCACGAATTTCACAACCGCCCGACTTCAAAATAAATTCATCAGCGGGTTTTTTGGATCGGTTTCGAACCACCGGGACTATCGATTCCACGCCATCGATCTGAAATAAAGGCATCGGGTTTCCCTTGCCGAACGGCGCCAGGCGGTTTAAGGACCTCCACCACGCCTCGTCCAGCTCATCCAGCGTGACCGCGACCTCTACGTCCGTTGAGATTTCTCCCGAATCCCCACCCAGAGCCCATCCGTTCCCGGTTGAGGCCGCGCCCGCCGTGGTCATCAGCCGGCTGCGAAACGCAGCGAAGTCGACGGTCCGCAGGGTCATGCCCACCGCGCCCTCATGGCCGCCGAACTTTACCAGGACTTCTTGATGCGTCTCTATCCAGGAAAACAAATCAAAACCCGCCAGACCCCGGCCCGAGCCTACGGCGTGCTCGCCCTGATCGACAAAGAGAAACGTCGGCCGCCCGTATTTGCGAACCAGGGACTGCGCCGCCAGCCCGGTGACGGACGGCTCCAGGCCTTCCGCCAGCGCGACTAAAACGGGATCGGATTCCACCGAACATTGTTCCAGAACGGCCTTCTCAAAAGACGCCAGGCTGACATCCTGAGCCGCGCGCCGCTGTTGGTTAAGTCCCAGGAGTTGATCAATACAACCCCGCGCGACATCGGCGTCTTCCGTAATCAGCAGGTCGGCGGTTAGATCCGGCCGCCCGAGGCGGCCTCCCGCGTTCAACAAAGGAATCAACTGCCAGGTCGCTTCGCGGACGGTGAGCGGGCTTGAGCGCGGCGTCAGCCGGAAAAAACGCATCAGGGAGGCGAGCCCGGTTTTCCGGCTGCAGGCCAGCCGGCGGAGGCCATGCCACACCAGAACCCGGTTCTCACCTTGGAGCGGCATGCGGTCCGCCAGAATGCCCAACGCAATGACATCGAGATGGCTGAAAAGAAAATAATCCATGCGGGCGGGATCGTCCGCGCCTAAAAACGACATCCAAAGCGCTTGCGCGAGTTTGAACGCCATCACGCACCCCGCCGGGGCGGCGCCTTCCGAGGTCTCGAGAACACCCGGATGGATCCAGGCGAACGCGGGCGGCCGCGCGGCGGTAAGCCGGTGATGGTCGGCGATGATGACATCAACGCCTTGAGACGCCAGCCAGGCCAGCTCGGCCTGTTCGCCGGTCCCGCAGTCCACCAGCACCATCACCTTCGATTGCGCGGATAATTTTTCGATGACGTCGCGTTCCACCCCGCGTCCGCGGACCGGGCTTCCCCAAATGACCGTTGCGCCGAGCGTGCGGAGCGTGCGCACCAATACCGTCAGACCGGTGAGGCCATCCACATCTCTATCGGCATATACCGCGATCGGCTGGTCGGCCTTGATCGCGGCGAGCAGGCGGTCAACGGCCATTTGCATCTGGCTGAACGCATGCGGCGAGACAAGGCGATCAAGCGACGGGGATAAAAAAGAGCCGATCGCTTCGTCCGTCACGATCCCCCGGCCGTCCAACACGCGGGCAATCGAGGCGGGCAGGCTCCGCGCCGCGAGGGTCATGACCAGCGTCCCGCCGCGGGAGTCGCTCCGACGTCCCCCGTGCGCGCCCGGGGAATCAGGAAGCGGAAATCGGCGCCCTTCCCTTCCTGCGATTCCACCCATACTTTCCCGCGATGGCTTTCCACGATGGATTTGACGATGGCCAGCCCCAATCCCGTCCCTTTCGCGGGCCAGGCGTTCCCGACCTTCACCTGGTAAAACTTTTCGAACACGCGGTCCTGTTCCGACTTGGCGAGCCCGATGCCCGTATCTTTGACCGACACCATGACGAAATCTCCCTTGTCCGACGCCGAGACCGTCACGCCGCCTTCCGCGGTAAATTTGAGCGCGTTCGAAATCAGATTGTCGAACACCTGCGTCAGCCGGTGCGGGTCAGCGAGGATCGCGGGAACTTTTTCCGGGATGTCGATGACGAACTGCAGATTTTGCGCTTTGAATTGCGGGGCAAAATTGGCCCCGACCCGCGTCACGACATCCCGGATCGAAACGGCGCGCAGCTGCATCTGGATCTGACCGGCTTCCAGCCGGGAAATGTCCAGCAGATCGGACACCAGGAGCGTCAGGCGGTCGATGGCGCGATCGGAGGTTTCCAGAAAATATTTCTGCTGCGGCTTCAAAGGGCCGGTCTCCCCGCTCAACACGATGGAGACAAATCCTTTGATCGTGGTCAGCGGCGTCCGGAGTTCGTGACTGACCATGCTGATAAACTCGTTTTTCAAATGATTGATCTGCTCCAGCTTTTCATTGGCGGACCGCAGGCGTTCGTACAGCCGCGAGCGCTCGATCATCACCGCCACCCGCTCGGCGATCAAACTCGCCAGCCGCCGGCGTTCGGACGTCAGGGCATTTTTCTGCAGGCAGCCGACCGCCATCACGCCGATGGTCTGTTGTTCGACCCGCAGGGGAAGGTAGAGGACTTCGCGCAGGCCCAGAACGCCGACCAGCTCATCCTTCTCCCAACCGGGCGCGTTGGAATCGAATCCATAAGAGACCGTCTGGTTGTCGCGAAAGGCCGCGGCCAGGGGCAATTTCTCGGAGGTGCCCAGCGTCAGCGCCTGGGGGTCAAACTGCATTTTGGCGTCCCAATCCCCTCCCATCACCGCCAGCGCCTCGCTTTCAACATGGTGGAGGAAAAACAAGCAGAGGTCGATGCCTTTCAGCGCCGCGCGCGATATCCGGGCGATGGCCTGGACGGTCTCCGACAGCGCCGGAGGGCTCGGCAGGTGGAGGGCAATGTCTTGAAGGACGCTCAGGTCCCCGACCCGTTGTCTCAACTGCTGGTCCAGGGCCAGGCGGTTCAGCGCTTCCGCGACGCGGTGGGTCAGCAGGGACAGCAGCCGGACATCATCGTCGCTGAAAAGCCCGTTGGTTTTGTTGATCACGCAGAAAAGGCCGGCGACCTGTTCCCCTTGCCGGAGCGGGAGCGCCAGGATGGAGCGGACGGTGGTCTCATGCCATGAGACGGGCAGTTGTTCGGAGGGCTCCACGAAGTTGAGCGTCTGCGGCTGGCCTTCCCGCATGACCCGTTCCAGGAACTTGCTTTCCTCCGGTTTACAGGCGAGCTCCGGCGTTTGCTCGGGCGTGCGGTCAAACGCCGGCTGCAGGGGATCCAGCCGGCCGGACGTTTTGTCATAAAGAAAAAAAGCCGCGGCGGACACATCCACCAGCTCCTTAACGGCGTTGATAATCACGCGAACCGTGTCTTCCACTTGGCTGGAGGCCGCGGTCGACAAGGCCAGGTCGTAAATCGTTTTCAGCTCGCGCACTTTCCGCACCAGACGCTGGTTCGTTTTCGCCAGCTCGCCGGCGGAGGCGGCCACTTCCAACTCAAGATCTTTGTTGGATGCTCTCATCTGAGACATCCACTGCGCGTTGCGGACCGCCAGCGCGAGTTGTTCGGTGAACAAGGCGAGGGATCGAATCGCGGGATCGGGGAAGTTGTCCGGCGCGCGGGAGAAGTAGGCCGTCACCCCCCAGGTGCGGCCGTCCCCTTCCATGGGAATGAAGAGCGCCGAACGGATCTGCTGGCGCTTCGCCAGCTCCTGCATCAACGGGTCATTGGCTTCGGCGCCGTTCATGTCCGTAATCAGCCG
>MGUR01000026.1:0-8362 GCA_001800075.1 Elusimicrobia bacterium RIFCSPLOWO2_01_FULL_59_12 | reverse complement strand
CCCTGCCCCAGCCGCACGGTCAATGTCTCCGCCAGCGATTCGGACACGCCGCTGGCATAACGGACGCGCAATTCATTTTCATCCGCCGGGCTGAAAACCAGGCAGGCCGACAAATTATAGCGGTGCAGCACCCCCGCCAAGATCTCCTCCAGCGCCCCTTTCAGCTCCCATGGCAGGCCCAAAAGCCGCGATGTTTCATTCAAAACCCTGGACTGGTCCTGTACATCCAGCGCATGGCCCAGGAAACGGTTCAGGCGCGAGGCGAGCATGCCCCACTCATCGCTCCGCGAAGGGACAGCGACGGGCAGCAGCACCTGCGACGCTTCGACGGCGTCCATCGCGGAAAGCAGGCGGCGGAACGGACGCGCCAGAATCCATTCATTGACGGCCAGAAAAACAATGACAAACAGGATCCATGTCCCGCACAACAGCACAATCACCAGATCGCCCGCCATGCGCCAGAATTCCTCCAGCGCCAGTCCGGGGGAATACCACGCGCGGACCCAACCGACGCGCTGGGGACCGCTCATGATGGGGACCTGCAGCGAGAAAGGGGCGGCGTAGGCGGGTACGGGTTTGGATGCCTGGACGATGACCCGCCGGTTCCTGTCCAAAATGCTGACCGACAAAAACTCGGGCCGATCCAGGAGATTTTTCGAAAGCTGTCGCAAGCGCTGCTTGCTCCCCGTATTGACAACCGGGAGGATGCCTTCGCTGGCAGTGACCAAAAACCGGCTGTTGTTAGAAACCCTGGTCTGGAGGTTTTCCTGCAGCATCCGCCGGCTCAGCAGCAGGAGAGCCCCGCAGCATACGCTGAAGCTGATGATCAGCATCAGGGACGCCGCCCCGAGCATTTTCATGCCCAGCGAAGAGACGAAGCGCTGCTTGCTCACAGGATTCGGGATGGCGAAAGGGGCCCGCATCAGGGTTGCGCCCCTGCGGCGCGCGGCTGTCGCCGCAGACGCGGCACCTCGCGCTTCAACGAACGCGCCAGGTATTTGACCACGGCCCGCCGGGCCGTGGTCAGCTCCAAAGCTTCGTAGCTGTACTGTTCGGCCCAGAGCGGCGTTCCGGACGCATCCACCAGTTTGACCTGCACCCCGACCGTCGCGTTTTCAGCGACGATGCGCGGGCTGTCGGCTCCCGTTGCGGGCGTCAGCGGGACGGTTTGTCCGCCGCTTAACGACAGGATGGGATTGGAGGCCGTGAGCGTCTGGTCTTTTGAAACGGTTTGCGCGCTTCCCAGAAACACCAGCAACTTGCGACCCGCTTTATGTTCGACGACGCTTCCCGCCAGGAAAGCGTCCGCTTTCTGGTTCGGGTCCACGACCCGCAGGTCGCTCCCCTCTAAGGCGGAACGAAACTCGCCGGCGATTTCCGCGCCGGCCGGCCCTTCCAGAGCCTGCACGGCGATCCGCTCAAGGCGCCCTCCCGACGCGGCCGGTTTGACAACGGCGCGCGGAGAACACCCGATCAGCAACAGCAACAACGACACCGGGACACAGGGACGCGGGGACACGGTGAAAAATCCATGTCGCGTCTCCGCGTCTCCCCGTCTCCCCGTCTCCGCGTCGCTTCTGTTGTTCTTCATGGCGGCTGAGACTCCAGATGCTTAATATGCTTCTGCGCTTCCAGCTTTAACACGTCATCGCGGGTCAGCTCCAAGAAGCGGTTCCAACTGTCGACCGCCCGTCCCCAGGCCTGCTGTTTTTCATACAACAACGCCAGCTCATAGTAGGAAGCGATAGAGTTCGCGTCGTTGGTGATGGAACTCTCCAGCGACCGCTGGGCCACCTCAAAACGTCCCAGCCGGAGCGCCACAACCCCCAAGGCCAGCGCCATGCGGGAATCCCGGGGTTCCAGAGCGCAGGCGAGCTGCAGCTGGGTGTAGGCCTCATCCAAACGGCCCAAGCGCTCGTACGCAAGACCGGCGTGATAATGGGCGGGCGCGGTGTCGTTCGGCGCGGGAACGGCTCCCACGGGGGACGAGCTAAAAAGGAACAGGCCCAGCGCAAAAAGTATTAGCACTTTTCGAGTTGTTTTATTTTTCGCAGGCGGCGGGCGTGGCGGCCTCCGCCAAACGGAGTGGACAGAAAGGTTCGAATCATGACCTGCGCTTTTGTTATCCCTGCGAAGCGCGCGGGAAGGCAAATCACATTGGCGCCGTTATGCTCCGCGGCGAGGGCGGCCGTCCTCGGGTTCCACGTGACGGCGGCGCGGATTCCGTGAATCTTGTTGGCGGCCATCGCCATCCCGATCCCCGTGCCGCAGAGGAGAATGCCCCGGGAGGCTTTTCCGCCCTTCACGGCGCGCGCCACCGCCGCGGCCAGATCCGGGTAATCGCAGGAATCCACGCCGCCGCACCCCAAATCCACAACCTGATGGCGCCCGCCCCCGGCGGAGCGCAGCCACGATACCAGTTTCGCTTTGAGGCGGTATCCCGCGTGATCCGCGCCGATTGCTATTTTCATCTTTTTTCGTCATTCCCGCATGTCGTTAGCGGGAATCCAGCGTCCCTGGATCCCCGCTTTCGCGGGGATGACGTCCTGTTAGAGGTTGTATCGGACGATTTTGCTGAAGGACTCCACGTCCAGGCTGGCGCCGCCGACCAGAGCGCCATCAATATCCGGCTGCTCCATCAAAAACTTGCTGTTGTCGGGTTTCACGGACCCTCCGTACAAAATGCGCAGCGCCTGGGCGGCGGGCGGCCCATAGGCGCCGGCGTATTGTTTCCGCACGAAGGCGTGCGCTTCCTGCGCCTGATCCGGTGTGGCGGTTTGGCCCGTTCCGATGGCCCAGACCGGTTCGTACGCCACGACCACGGTAGAAGCCGGATTTAATCCCGCCAGGCTTTCTTTGATCTGCCGCTCCAGAACGGCATATGTCTTGCCCGCTTCCCGCTCGGCGAGCGTCTCGCCGATGCAGACGATCGGCGTCAACCCGGCCGCCAGAGTTCCGTGCATCCGTTTGTTGATCATCGCGTCGGTCTCCCCGAACACCTGGCGGCGCTCCGAATGGCCCACGATAGCGTAGGTGCACCCCAGATCCGCCAGCATGTGCGCCGAGATGTCGCCGGTAAAGGCCCCCTCGCGCTCCCAGTGGGCGTTCTGGCCGCCCCACCGGAGAGAGCTTCCCTGAAGCTCCTGAGCGACCGCGGCGAGGGCCGTAAACGGCGGGCAGACGACGACGTCTCGATCGGAGAGCGCGTCCAATTTCGAACGCAAACCATGCGCCAGCGCGCGCGCATCCGCGATGGTTTTATACATCTTCCAATTGCCGGCGATAAAAGGCTTTCGCATGGGGGTTGGAGGCGACTTTAGAAGCATCAGTTTACCATACCTCCAGCGCGTTTATGGAGCATGGCCATCCGCCTGTAAACATAGGGTCGGATGGCAAAATGCGGCGGCTTACTGAGGAGAACCGGTCAGGACGGCGGCGGTAGACGAGGAGGGCGCCGGTTCCCCGGCGGTCAACGGCAGCAGGAACGTAAACGTGCTGCCTTCCTCCGGAGCGCTGTAAACAAAGATGCGGCCGCCATGGGCTTCCACCGCCATTTTGCAGAAGGTCAGTCCGAGGCCCGTCCCGGTGCGCAAGTGCGCTCGTTTGCGCTCTACCTGGACAAATTTCTCAAAGATGCGCGTTTGATATTCCTGCGGGATCCCCTGCCCATTGTCACGGACCTCCACCGCCAGCTGGTCGCCGCGGCGACTGAGGGTGACAAACACCTCGCCGCTGCCCAGCGGCGTATGCCTCAGCGCGTTGGACAGCAAATTACCGAGCACCCGGCCCAGCAGGGCGCGGTCTCCCTCGACAGAGGGAAGATCCTCCCGCGCTGAAAAATGCAGCTTCTTTTTTCCCGCATCGGCCACCGGTTGAAAAGAAAGGACGGATTCTTCCGCCCACGCGCGCGGGTCGAAAGATTCTTTATTCAGAGACAGTTTTCCCTCCTCCAGCCTCGCCACGTCCAGCAGGTTCTGGATCAGCATGAACATCTCATTCGCGGAGCGGTGGCCCAGGGAGAGAAATTTCCGCTGCTCGCCGCTGAGCGAACCCGTTTGGCCGGTGAGGAGATAGTCCATGCTCACCATAATGCTCGATAGGGGAGATTTAAGGTCGTGGACGATCATGTTAATCAGATCCCGCCGCATGCCCTCCAGCTGGCGGAGCGACCCCGCCATCCGGCTGAACGCCCTTCCCA
Organism: Elusimicrobia bacterium RIFCSPLOWO2_01_FULL_59_12; assembly: GCA_001800075.1. GTDB lineage: Bacteria > Elusimicrobiota > Elusimicrobia > 2-01-FULL-59-12 > 2-01-FULL-59-12 > 2-01-FULL-59-12. The sequence continues at coordinate 4,164 of MGUR01000026.1, read as the reverse complement.
GATCTTCCAGCTCATCGTGAGTCTGGATGTTGAGGGTGACGTCCATTTTTCCTCCCGCGATGTCTTCAGCGGCCGACTGCAGCTGCCGGAGGGGCTGCTGGATCCGCCAGGCGATGAGAACGGTGAGGGCCATAAACAAGCCCACCCACAGCGCGGTCCAGGCGATCAGCTGGTTGCGCATCTGCTTGAGCGGCGCGTAGACATCCTCTTTGGGCTGCTGCACGACAACGGCGCTCTGCAGAAGCGGGATCGGGTACGCCATGGCGATCACGGGGACGCCGATTTCATCGGCATACTCATGCAGGCCGGTGGGCTCGGAAAGATGCGACAGCCACTCTTGGACGACCGGCGCGCTGGCCAGGTTGGTATGCGCGCGAACGCGCTCCTCTTCCACATGCGCCAAGAGCGCTCCGCGTGAATTGACCACGAACGCCGTGCCGCGCTGGCCCACCCGGGTCTTTTGCATCAACGCTCCCAGCGAGGAGAAACTCATCTTCGTGACCAAGGCGCCCCGCCTGCCGATGGGCTCGGTGATCAGCACGGTGGGGAGACGATTGCCGGAAAAAAAAGGCGCGCCGATCGAGCGCTCCCGGGTATTGACGGATCGGCGAATGAGGCGCGTCGAGGGTCCGCGGCGGGTGACCTTGACCCGTTCTTCACCCGCATCCGTCACCGACATCGCCTCCTGAAGGGAGGGCAATGAACGCATCAAATTTTGAAGGGCCCGCTGGGTTTCGAGGGAATTCCCGGACACCACGCCGGGCGTCCGGGCGGCAAAGGCCAGGAGCCCCTGGGCGTAGCGGAGTTCTCCGTTCACCTCGTCGGCGACGCGCTGGGCGACTTCCATTTGCGTCTGCTGGATGCTGGCTTCGAGCGCGCGGGAGCTGATGGAACTCAGCAGGACGGCTACGACCAAGGCGGGAAGGGCGGCGGCCGCCGCGGAAAGGCACAGCAGGCGAAATGCGAGGGAACGCCGGGACATCGCTGGCCTTAAGTCTACAACAAATTCATCTAGTACAGGCGGCGAGTTAAGCCGCGGCTCTTTCCAGCTTGGGCCGGAGATGGAGCGCCCTGAACACCCGGAAGAGGCTGCGCCATTCCGGGTTGCCGCGCTTGCGAAGCATCCGGTGCAGGCTTTCCCGGCGTAGCTCCGTGTCCCGCGCTAAACGCGACAGACCGAAGGCCCGGGCGACCGTGGAAAGGGCGGAAAGGACCAGCTCAGGATCATTCTCCTTGAACGCAACGTCAAGACAGGCGTTCAGGTAAGAGACGGCACGATCCGGGTCCTTACGGAATCGGTTGATCTGGGCTTCTTCATGGGAAACAGTAGTTTTCATTTTCGCCTCCAATAATCCGCTGCGTAGGTCTTGGCTTTCGCGATGTCCTTGGACTGGGCATCTTTGATCCCTCCGCACAAAAGCACGACAATCTGTTCTCCGTCGCGGAGATAATAGACACGGCAGCCCGGTCCAAAATCGATTTTCAGCTCGGTGACCCCTTCGCCTACAGACCGCGTGACGCCGAAATTGCCCGATTCCATTCGTGTCAACTGCGCTTTGCACAACATCTTCCATAATGTCCACCGAAAAGGGCACCCAACGATGCGCCATAACCAGTACCTATGGCCCACCACATTACTAAATCGATTCTAATATTCTCATCAACGGAAATCGGTCCGTAGATGACACGAGAAAAAAATGGTCCAAACTGAAAACCTGTTAATAAACCAATTACCCCACCTACCACAAGTCCTAATACAGCCATGAACCATCCAGATTTACCCTGAACGGCTACGACTCCAAATGGTGTTGCAATTGACACTAAACATAGCCAAAGGAAATCATTCTTAAAAAGATTGGGGAATAAAAAAATAGTTGCAGTTATGGATGTGCCAAACAAAAACGGCCATATTCTTTTCATCATTGTTGCATACCCAGGTATTTGCTACCTCCTTGTGCAGAAACCATGATTATTAATCATTTTAGACAACTGGTTGAAATTTGGGCGGCTCGATTACAACGGCGGGAATCCAGCTGCGGCCGGGACTGGATCCCCGCTAACGACACGCGGGGATGACGACAAAGAGAGTTTCGAAAGCTCATTGAGCCACGCATGGACTTTCCGCCGGGCTTCATCCATCGCGGGCTGGCGCACGTCGCGGTAACCCCGGACCGTTTCCGGACAGCTTAAAATCTGCACCCACAGTCCGTAGCTGGATGGGTCCTCGGCATCAAACTGCTCCACCAGGGCCAGGTACCAATCGCGGAACTCTTTTTCCTCGCGGTGCCACCCCGCCAGCCAGCGCCGCAAAAATTTCATCCGGCGCATCAGGCGAAGCTGCCAGTCGCGCGTGGTCATGTTCCAGCGGATCCGTTTTCCCAATAACACGAATTCTGGACGGTTGATGTGACGATACTCCAACCGGTCTCCTTGCGCCTCCCGGATCTGGAAGCGCGCCCGGTCGCGCCGGCGCTTCTCCGGGCTCGTCAACAAATGCGCCACATACACCTCATCCTTGATGGCGATCACTTTAAAAGCGTATTTCAGGACCGCTCGCGTCGCCTGGAAATCCCAGCCGGCGCGGTCTTTGGCCGCGGTCGCGATCACCTGATCCGCGTAGCGGCGCGCCGTGGCCAGGTCCTCATAGCAGATCAGGTCATACACGCGCAGCGCCAGATGCCTGTGGGCGTCATCGTCCATCCCCAGCTGGAAGACGGCCTCCTCCACCAGCTCGCGGTACGCCTGCGACAAGGAACGGCCGTAAAGCTCCCTTAAAAACCGCGTTTTTTCTTCCAAAAGAGCGTCATAGGCAACCATCCGGGTGGCGACGTCAAAAACATCGGGCGTGATCACGAACGTCCGGCCGGCCCGGAAAGCGTCCACGTTGACTTTGAGATCTTCCCGGGGAACCGACAGGGCGATCGCCCACTCGAGGTTCTCGGCAGACAGCGGCAGGGTCCCGCGCTGAAACGCCGCCCCCAGCACCAGCATGTTGGCGAAAAGCTTGGAGCCGAAATAGCGCTCCGAGATCGATGAAAAATCGGCGCCGAAGTAACCCCCCGGCTGAACTTGCCGCCGCAGCGCGTCTTCACAGCGAGACCCGGCCGGCCCATCCTGACCCATCAGCATCGCGATGGTGGGGTTCTGCGCCGTGTTGACCACCGCGCGCGCCCTTCCCGGATGCGCCACGCGAAGATTTCCGCCGGGGTCCAGGCCGCGCGCCGTTTCCAAAAGATCGATCCCCAGCAGAAGGTCCGCTTTTCCATACGGCACCAGGGGAGACAGAATCCCGTCGTCCTTGCACATCAGAATGTGGCCATAGACGCCGCCGTTGCGTATCGCAAGGCCTTTCTTGTCGGAGAACAACACCCGGTATCCCTGTCTTTGGGCCGCCTGCACCAGGACGGCCGACAGCACGCCCGCTCCCATGCCTCCCACCCCGGCCGTATAGATATTCCAGCAGCGCTCAAAATCCAGGGCCGGGGGGCTCGGCAAATCGCCAAGCGACGGCATCACCGGCGTCATGCGGGGCGGCGCCCTGCGGTGAACAATCACTTCTTCAAAGGAAGGGCACGCCTTGACCTTCGCGCACGCTCCGTCGGACACGCACGCGCTCAAGTCGGTCACGATTTTCGGGCCGTACAGGGTGTCCTCGACGGTGAGACCGGGACAGCCCGTCGTGCGCGTGCACTCCAGGCAGAACTCGCAAACCTCCGGGGTGATGTTGACGTGTTTTTCTTCGGGCAGGTACCCTTTCCGGCGCAGGAGCGTTTTCTTTTCCTTTTTCAGGCGCCGGTGGTAGGTGATCCCGCACTCCTTGTCGGCGATGACGACTTTCACGCCGTCTTGAAGCACCGTCTCTTCCAGCAGCTCCCGATAGCTGTCCCGGTAGGCCGGGTTGACGCGCGTGACGGGCACGGATCCCGCGTGCGTCATCCCTTGAATGATCTTTTCGATATTCTGGACAAACGTCGTGTCCCCCATCAGGTTTTTTTCCGTGCCGGGCGTCGGCTGGTGGCCCGTCATCGCCGTCGTTTTGTTATCCAGAATGATATAGGTGATGTCCTGGCCGTTCTTAAGCGAATCCGAGATCGCGATGATCCCGCTGTGAAAAAAGGTGGAGTCGCCGAGAAACACCACCTGTTTATTGGTCACGAAGGGGTC
>MGUR01000025.1:6621-25526 GCA_001800075.1 Elusimicrobia bacterium RIFCSPLOWO2_01_FULL_59_12 | reverse complement strand
TGCCCGGTGAGGGGATTGAACCCACGGCCTTTTCCATGTCAAGGAAGTACGCAGAAAATAGCTTTCGTGCCTATTTTACAGCTCGTTTTTCCTATGGTGGATGCCGTTTCCCCCAACTTTTCCCCCAACTTTGGGGAAAGTGGTGCCCAGTACAGGACTCGAACCTGTGGCCTTCACAATGTCAATGTGACGCTCTACCAACTGAGCTAACTGGGCGGGATAGGTCAGACTTCCAGATGGCTCAAATTTTGCCAATTCATCAACGGCCTGGGCTACGGATGCCCTGTCGGTGTCATCGATATTGAGATAGCGGATCGTGGTCGTGATCTTGGTATGACCCAGCATTTTTGAAATGCTCACCAGATCCTTCGTCTTCTTGTAGGCCCACGTCGCACCCGTGCGCCGTAGATCACGAACGGTAAAGTGCAAAGGATGCGACGACGGAAAGTCCATTTGCGCGGCGACTTGCGCCCTCTTAAACTCCCGTTTGAAATTGGTGAAGTCGTATCGCGTGGGCTGGTAATCCAGTGTCGGGATGGAAAACCGTTCGCCGGTCTTGGATTGCAGGCCTTCGATGATGTCGCCTCTGATGCTGAGGTATGATATCTGCCTGATATCGGATAAACGCAGAAACCGCCGCAAGGCGATCTCACAGATATTTCGCGCACGATCCGTTAGGTGCGGTTTGAATTGTGCCCACTCCGCCGGACTAAGAACACGTGTCCTCGGAAGCTCTTTTTTCTGATGCGACCTCATATCCTTCCGCCACTTCGTCGCGGGGTTATGTTTCGGAAGTTTTACGCGCACCTTCAAAATATTTCCGTCCTCGTTCCACTCTTCAAATTTCTTGAACACGGTCGTGAGGATACCGAGGTACTTCATCACCGTTCCGACGCTTTGATAGCGGCTCAGGAAATCCCGCACGTCGTATTTTGTGATCGTGTCTAAGAATTTCCCGCCCCATGCTTTCTTCACTTGATCCAACTGGCAGCGCAATAGCCGGTACTGTGAGCGCGTCGCCTCGCTGATACCGCCTTTCAGGCTCGGACCATGCAAGGTCAGATACGTCTCAAAGGCTTCCTCGACGGTCATTCGGTGTTCGGCCTGTATCACCAGATCGTCATTACGGGATATTTTTTGCAATAGATCGTATATTTCAGCAAACGCCTTTTTCTTCTCGCGGACCGGCCAAGAGCGCGCGATGGGTTCGCCGTTGTATTGCTTTCGGAAGTCGATGAAACCGTCTTTAATTCTTGTGTTGGGCGGAAGTTTGGTCATATTTTTTCTTGAAGAAACGCGCCAGGACGAAGTTGACTGTATCGCTGAAATTGCGTCGTTCTTCCCGAGCATACTTGTCGATGCGCGCGATCAGATCCTTGTCTAATGTCACCGAGCACTTTTCCTTCTTCACAATGAAGGTAGGATACTATCCTACTCCGCTGGTTGTCAAATGAGACCTCGGATGAGCGAGGGTTTCTTCACTCCAACCGGGCTTTGGTGCGCCCATGCCTCTATGTCCTTGAGATCAAAGCGAATACCTCGACCGGCCGGATCGCGATATCCTTGGACAAATTCGCCGCGCTTCCACTTCTTGTAGATCGTGTCATACTTCCAGTCATAGATTTCGCAGATCGTTTTCAGAGAAGCCATCTGCTTCGGGGGTTTGACAGAGGGCATGAGCTGATCCACCCCGTTATTCATTCGCCACCTGCCCTGCCAACGCCGATAATCGGCTTTTGTCGCGCTCCTCTTGCGCGATGACCGCTCCCATCTTTTCGCCGTTGACGTATTTTTCGATGGCCCCGCAAACGAGTTTCTTAAGAACGCTCGGATTAAGCGCGTCTACTTCCCAGCATTTTTCGCCATACTGGCGCTCGTATTCAGTAAAACGAGGGTCTCTTTCCTTGGCTGGATTATGGGGCAGGCGGAATTTCCGTACTTGATCAAAATTCAGGCCGATACGGTTTACGTCGATGGATACGCCAAGCTCTTCTAGGCGCTTCTGAATATCTTGTGTCATTGCCATACCGCTCGGATCGTGGTCGCCCAGGTAAAGGATTGCCACCTTTTTCCCGGCACTGATCGCGCGGGAGAATCTTTTACGGGCTTCATACATGGCGGTGGCTGAAGAAAACCCCTTATTGACCATCAAGGTGACGTGGTATTTATCTGCCAGAGGGCGTAAGATGCCAGAGAGAGCGTCCTTTTCGACCCACAGCTCGACATAGCAATCCTGGTCCGCCCAGCGGGGCAGCCGGTAGGACGATAAGGCCGACGCCATAAGGTCTTCGATATCATCAAATTCTGAATGCTGATAGGGTTCTCTGCCTCGATCCTCGATCACATCCCAGTCAATAAGACCCATCATCCGGCCATCTTTGACCAAGCAAGACAGCCTACGGTATTCCCGCTCATCGTTTGAAACCTTATTCTCGGTTACGAGCTGATAAAAAAGTTGGCGGAGTGTCATTTTGTAGCCCTGATTTTGATACTTGATCACGATTTGGCATATATCGTCCATCTGACGCTGGCGCTTTTTAGACAAACGGATGTTGTAGAAGGACTCTCTCACGCTCCGCGCGCCTCCTGGTATGGCTCTGTCGCATTGCTCGCACCCCCTGGGCTGGGCGGCCCTTCCTGGGCCGAAATGGGGGGCGAGGGGTGCTTGGGTATGCCTGGTGGGTTTTGTTCCGCTGAGGGCCTCGCCAGGGCGGGGGTCGCGTTGCTAGAACGCATTTTAGCGGCCAATTCTCTGCCTCGCTGGCGCATTTCCTCCGTGACCTGGCGACGCCTCCGCGCTTTTATCAGCTCGCAGGCCTGGGCCAGGTCGCTGTACGGTCGGCAGTAGTCAGCGCCATCGTCGTAGGTATGAAGCGACTTCCACAGGCAGTTGAAGATGACGCGGTGGCTGGTCACCAGGACATTGAGGTCTCCGTCGCTGTATTGCTCGATGACGCCGCGCTTGCCTTTGATGATGTCGTAGCCATCCGGCTTGGTCACCTTCCAACGATGTTGATCGTGCAGAGAGTTGCTCATCTTTTGGGTCGCACTTTCTCCGTCATTAAACGTCCTATTTCTGCTCGTTCGACGCGGTGATAGTTGGCGGGGGGTATCGTTTTGAGCTTCCCTGACTCGACCCACCGTAAAATCGTCCTGTACGAAATACCCATTTTCGAAGCGGCCTCTCTCAATTTGAAAAACTCGTTTTGACCTCGATCACGATATGCCACCATGTGACATCCACTTCTCCGTCGAGAATTTGCCCAAAAAAGCCGTTTTGTGTGACATTCGTCTTTTCACGACCCTTTTCTTCCCTGCATGAAGTAGAAGTGTGCCTTTGACCTTGCAGGACATAGTAATGATGAAAAGTGTGAAAACGCGCCCTGTGTCGCGTCCCTTCAATGTTCATGCCTCACTTTTAAGGCACTCCGTCAGCCGGTGGATTCTTCTTCCATGCAGGTCAAGGGTCGCAAGGGTTGAGCGTTGCCCCCATTATTTCCGACGACGTGATCGACTTCTCTGCTGTTTTTAACGAGGTTCGAGAAACGCTTAGACGACCTCGTACTTCAAAAAATTGGTCGCGCGTTCAGGTCGCACGTCCGCGCCCGACCTGCGTCATAAATTCTTTCCACACCATGTCATGCAATTCCTGTAAGCGCGCCGCCGGTTCGCCTACACGGTAGCGGCCGAGCAGTAGAAGGCCGGCGATGACGTCGGCGACCTGGGAGCTTTCCAGCTCGATAATGACGTGGTTGGGTTTTTGTGGTAGACTTTCCATCGTTCCCTCAACCCCGCGCATTGATCGCAAAATTACTGCGTGGGGCTATTTTTTTCTGTCAAATTTGCCGGGTCGGAGCTTGAGGGCGTCCCTGCCCGTGGAGCCGACCCGGCTCCCGTCGGGGAGAAAAGGAAATCCCGACGGTGCTATCGACGGGGGCCAGGGGCGGGAACAAGAGACCGCCTGAGGAGGACCCGCCGACGAAAAATTACAGTCCGGGGATCCCAGCTTTTTTCAACTCGGCGCGTCGCTGCAAAAGAATTTTTCGCTTCGCGGAGTTTCCGGCCACGTCGTCGTTCCAGCTTGCGGATGACGGCGAAGGCAATTTCAGGTTCGCCCATAAAATGTGCTTGACCTGAAACTCCGACGAGCCGTTGGGGAAATCGTGCTTCGTCCGGTAAACCCCGATCAGCTTATTTCCGACGACCTTAAAGCGGCACGACTCCGGCATTAAGCGGCCGGTGTCTTTGTTGAACTGCGCGACGGGTAATTTTTCCTTCGACTCGAACGGCTGAAACTTCCCTGTGAGGTCACTCATCGGGCCGCCTCTCTTTCTTGCTCCGCGAGTTCACGGGACGCTTCGAGCAGCGCCGCGCGGTACGACATTTTTTTGGCCTCCACGAGTTTGTTCGCCCGCTTATCAAGTGAAAGGTCCGTTTTCTGATCGAGGTATTGTTCGATTTTCGAGCCCATCGCCCGCGCGCGGCTCCAATGGGGGTCGCCAACCGCCACAAGTTTTGTCAGGCCCAAAATGAATCTGTAGTCATCATCGTCCGTAAAAAGTTCCATGGGGTGTCCTTTCATGCAGAATTTTTAATTTCAATCAAGCGTAGCCATTGTTGCACACGCGATTAAACGAATAGATCAAATTGATCTATTCTGAGACGGTAATGATTTTATGGATTAAGGCAGGTTTTTGACGATTCTTTTAAGCTGGCGGCGGGTCAGTGCAGGGGCTTCGAGATTCTCTAATCGTCGGTAATCGTTTTCATACCACCACGCTAACTGTGTTAGGCGTTCTTGTCGCGTCCATTCCGCCCCTTCCGGCGTTTGAAACTGATTGCATATGGCTCGGTTAACCTCATCCGCTATTTCTGGCAAGACGGGATCGCGTTGGTTCTTGTCCTTGCCGCGCGGCCGTTGGTTCTGCTTTTTCTTATAGTCTGTGTCGGCTTTGAGCACTTCCGCAAGAGGTCGGAAAAAACGCGCCCACACTTTGTCCTTCTCAGGTTTGGTGCGGCACTCGCTCCATGCTTGCTTGAACGCATCCAGGTCTTCCTTCGGCACGCGCTTGATTTCCGTCTTGCCCTTGGCACGGGCCTCGGGCGAGACGAGGTGCTGGACTTGCGTGTATTTTTTGATCAACTCTTTGTCGGACAAATTACCAGGTAGGCGCACATCCACAGGAAACGTCGCTGAACCATCAACGGATTTTGACTGAGTGAAATCAAACAAGTAACTCGTATTCGTGTTCACCACGCTGTCGGCTCCCATGACAGGATGATCGATACCGGAACCACCGTCCACAGGGATTAATCTCGGTTGATCCGCTTCCATGTGAGAGGTGCGCTTCGCCTTTTTTGTCGGTTTTATTTTCATGCGTTCAATTAAAAATCCGCGCCCCGCCGTGACGCGAGGTGCGGATTGATATTGTTGGCGGTCACGGTCGCCGTTGTGCCTACATTATACCGCGCGTACGACTTTTCTGTACCTCTGCCGCCACTGGGTGGCCGCTGCGCGATACCGCTCCATTCGCCGCAACGTTTGATTGGCCTCTGTCGCCAGGATGTGCAGCCCATTCGCCAAGACCACGCATTTATCGACAAGGTTATCGCGGCTTAGCCCTTCAAATTCTGAGCGATCCACCCGGCGCTGGCGCTTCTTGGCCTCCATATCCTCCACGGTTTCTCCCGAAAGAGGAAGGGGGCACATACTCGGTAACACGCTAGTGAAGCCGAGCTGCCGCCCCCGAGGCGGTAGTCATGGTCCGTCTAGCGTGTTGAAGGCCCCAAGTCCTTCTTACGGGCAGACTGCTAAATTTTCGACCGGCTTCAAATATACCAATCAGTGGCCGGGAAAGGGTGGAAAATGTCGAGGGCGTTGATCATTTGTCGTCCTTGAGCGCGGCCCGCGTTGCCGCCCTTTGTCGCCAGTAGGCGTCAGGGTCTTTCCTGTAAGTCTCGCAATCGGTGCCGTACTCCTGGACGCACCCCATTTCCTGCATGAATTCCGAGAAGCTACTGACGCCGTAAAACTCGTTCCAGCGAGTGCACCCTGCGAGTGCCAGCGCGGCCAATGCCAGTAAAATGCGGAGCTTCAACATCGGCCCGCCTCTTTACGCTCTATCAATTCCTCAAGATAAGCTGCCTGATATTGGAGATAGGATTTTCTGTGAAACAGTGCTTTTTTCTCTTCCAAATGTTCGGAGAGGTTGTGAATCCTTGTTGATTCCATTCTCACTTGTTCCAGAATTTCGATTAACTCAGAAACCGGCAGTTTATCAACGGTCAATTCCCATTTCTCTTTTAACTCCTCGAACTCTATCACTGTTATTTCGCCCCTTTCTCAAGCATCCCTCTCACGGTCATTTGTAGCGACTGACCCCGCCGCTTGGCCATGCGCGTGAGCTTAACGTGAAGGCCCTTGTCCACGTGGATCAGGATTTTCTTCACGAAGCCCGCGCCCTTATAAAATTCAACTCCCATTAAACCCTTCTTTTTCTTTGCCATGCCCTCATCCTACATAATTCGAGTGACTACTGCAAGTAGTCTTGATATAATGGTGTGAGTAGCCCACCAGGGAAGCCGAAATCACAGGAGGACACACATGGAAACGAAGCCGAAGCGCATAGCAATTTACGCGAGGGTATCCACGAAGGATCAAACGACCGAAAACCAGCTACTTGATTTGAGGGGGCATTGTCAGGCTCGCGGCTGGGACGTTGTAGCGGAGTGCGTTGACAATGGGATCAGCGGGACCAAAGACGACCGGCCGCAGTTGAAGGCGGTCATGGACTTGGCCAGGAAGCGGAAGATCGACGTGCTTTTAGTTTGGCGGTTTGACCGCTTCGCCAGGAGCTTGGCCCACCTGGTCAACTCCCTGGAAGAACTGCGCCGCCTGGGGGTTGATTTCGTGAGCTATCAGGAGTCGGTCGATACTTCTACCCCGCAGGGCCGGATGGTGTTCGGGGTCATGGGGTCTTTGGCGGAGTTTGAGCGGAGCTTGATCGTTGAGCGCGTCCGGTCAGGTCTGCGCCGCGCCGTTGCCCGTGGCAAGCGTTTAGGGCGTCCCAGGGTCGCTGTAGACGCCGCTCAAGCGCGTCGGATGCTTCTGGAAGGGCGATCTTTCAGGGCGATAGGCCGAACGCTTGGCATTTCGCGCATGACGATAGCCCGGGCATTGGCACTAAAACCCACCCCAAAAGCTGAGGCTTTTACCGTCGGAGCGGTCGCCTAAAACCACGCGGCACTTAAACATTTGATTTGGGGACATCGCGCACACGAAGCAAGCCTGCGTTTACCGTCGATATAAATTTGTCCTGCGTCAGAGAGTTGGAAAAAGTCAAAGCAGAAAAGGCGCGGCGCGCGTTTTTCCTTCCTTCCCTTCCTTCCCTCCAAGCCCCCAGCACCCAGGATCTATATATACAACACTTATTATTTAATTTACTCGTATGAGAGGCGCAAAGCTTTATCCAGCTTTTGAAACGATTCTCTGCGCCCCCCGACCAAAATACCGAAGTCTTTCCTGGACTCCTTGATCTTTTCTTTAAGATACATTTGATATGCAATTGCAAGGCTGATAATGCAGTCGTCATGCTTGCCGGCTTCGGCTGTCAGCTTCCCATCTTTTTCGACAAAACTGAGTGCTTCACTTAAAAAGAGTTCATCCAGTATCATCACTTCCGGTGAAAACGTCTTTTCATCTTCCAGCGAATCGCCTTCAACCGCAAGTTTTAGCTGATCCAGCATGATCGGCTTGGTCTTACTGCTGGTCAACCATCCATAGGCCGGTTCGATAAATTCGCGTGCGACCGCGCGCTGGCCCCCTGATTCGTAATACAAGTTTGGGTAACGATGCACTTCGCGTAAAAGATTTATCACGGCGTGCCCGTGATTATTTCGTTCGACGGCCAACAGGCAATTGTTGTAGGCGGCGGCCCGCTTCGCGCAGAGCGCGGCGAAAGCGTCAATGGCCATGTGCCCGCGATAACGAAACGCGGTCCGTCCCGCCGTCGCGTCCAGGATCGTTAGCACGCTATAGTCGCCGCCCAACCCCTCGGCGACGTCCGCGCCGGCGGCGTAAACGTGCCCGGCTTCCGGCGGAAAGAAAGCCGTGTAATGTTCGGTCTGCTCATGCGGCGGGTTTTTTCTGAGATACGTTCGCGCTTCGTTTATCAGCACCATGACTTTTTTGCCGTCGAAGTAACGGCCGCCGGACGTAAGAAACGCTTCAATATCGTTTTCGGGAAATTCCTGCTGAAACGTCGCTTTAAGGGCCTTCTGCGTCATCCGCCGCCACAGGATTTGCTCATCGGAAATTGAAATGCCGTAGTCACGGGCCGCTATCGCGGTGAGTTTGGTTTCGTCGGCCGTGCGGATCAAAGGCGGCATGGAAGGGTCGCGCTGGGCGGCATATTCCGGGCTTAGATACCACGGGAAAAACCCGCACTTGAAGCCGTTCATGTTGAGTTTGGCATTTTGGAAAAGTTCATAGCCCAGCCCTCCGACGCCGTTGCCGGTCGACTCGAGCGTGATATTGGATTTCGGACTGCACGCGGCGAGCGTTGCTTCCAACTCCCCGCTGTCGACGTAACATGCCTCCGACACATGCAGGTTATGAACGGCTGTTGAGCGGATAGAAAGCGACGTGAAAATGCGGCTGTTGGTTGTGAACGCGAATTCATGCTCGGTCGATTTGCGGATCTGCGGTTTAAATTCGTTCGGCATATTCTCCAACGCCACGCGGAGAATCTGCCAGAGGTGCTGCAAGCTCTCCAGCGAGTGCGCCAGGATCCCGGTGATCGTGTTCGGCGTAAAGATCGTGTCATCCAACCACCAGATCAGCCACCAACTCGAGACGCCTTGCTGACGGGACTTTAAGAAAAAGGCCCGGACCGGCTCGTCGTTTTGGGTCTGCTCGCACATGCGAAGCTGGACCGCGTTCGGTTTAAGCGAAACGATCCGGCGGTCTTTGTCGCGGATTTTGTAGAGGTGGGACATCCGCCACAATTTGTCGCCGTAAGTGGCGAGCGCGTCGCTATGACCCGTCGGCAGGATGATCTTGGGGGGTCGTTTCAATGGCGTTCTCGCCGAAATGTTTTTGCTCGCGGCCGAATTGGATCAAGCGCACCATCTCAAAAAATAAGATGCCTTCCGTGCCGTCGCCGTCAACCTGGATCGGCGCGCGACCGAACCCGCGATTCAATAACTCCACCGTCGCTTGCAGCCGGACTTGTGGGGTCGCTTTGATTTGGCCGCTGGCGAATTTGTGCAGGATGTTCACCAGATCGCGGCCGTCGCGGGTTTTCGACTTGATGTACGAAATCAAACCCTTTTCCCGGCCGGAAGGATTGCCGGAAACGCCTTTGATAAAGCGGCCGTCCGGTTGGCGGGCGATGGCGGTTTGCGGGGGGGTTTCAGGCATGAGTTGCATTACCTCTTTGGTGCGTAGTCATAAAATTTGGTTCCCCCAACTTTCCCCCAAGTTTAGGTCCTAATTGATCCTATTTGATCCAAGTGCGATAAGGTGTTTTCCGTCTGAATCCTACTAGATCACAAGTGGTGGGAAGCCCATGTCAAGGAAACGCTCTACCACTGAGCTAACCGGGCGAAATCGAGCCTCATTTTAACAGTTTCAGGGGACGTTCCCGCTTAACTTCCTTTCGGCTTCAAGCGGCGCCGGAAAAGCAGTTAAGCAGCTGCGTCCCCTCGGGCTACAGCATCTGCGCTAGGGGTTGGGGCATGTGTACATCAAGCAGCCACGGAGGAGTCTTCGGCGGGTCTGCCAGCGGTGTAGTGGCGGAGGACGGTCTCGGCAGGGACAGGGGCGGCTTACAAGCTGTAACGAGAAAGATGGACGAGTTTTTTCTTGTAATCGAAATGGACGCTGAAGCGAGAGAAGAAGCCTTCCTGCCCAAGGAGGCCGAAAGGCATGTCGTCCCATTGATGGGAATAGTAAACCTCGACGGCTAGTCGTATCTTCGCCACCGTAATGAGCGTGGTATGCCGATAGGCCATCACGCTGTCACCAATTCCTGAAAAAAGCCGCCGTTCGCCCTTCTCAATTTTGAATCCCAGATCCTTAGCGACAAGCCCTGGAAACGTGCATGGGTCGGCGCCGGAGTCAATTAAAGCGTGGAATTCGGCGACACCTTTTCCGGCAAAGAGAGTGACTGGGATTACAGGACGGCAGGTAGGAGGTGCCCCCGGCGCTCCTGGGTAGCGCTTATAGGGAAACTGGATTTTGTTCACAACAAGTAGCTTCTAGCCTCCCACGGAATCCGTTCTACGAGGGGATGTTCTACACCACGATTCCGGGCCTCACGAAGGGCTTCGCTAAGAGTATCCATGGCTGCAATGAACTTTCTGTGATCGGGGGTAAGCGCAACGAACTTGCCGGGGTATTTCCGGTACAGAGGCGTCATGTCGATCACTTTGGGTCGTTTTGTTTTCATGATAAAAGTATACCCTATTTTAGATGGAAATGCTCGTCGACAAGTCTACCCAATTTCTACCCAAATCAGCGTCCAATTTGTGGGGCCTGGTGCCTGGCTTCTGAGTTTCAGGGGACGTTCCTGCTTAACTTCCTTTCGGCTTCAAGCGGCGCCGGAAAAGCAGTTAAGCAGCTGCGTCCCCTCGGGTTATGCAGATCGGACTCCCCCGCTTCCGTCCCAGACTCTCCGGCGGAGAGCCGTGAAGCGATCACCGCCAAGCGCTGCTTGATCTGCTGATGCTCGTGACGCATCACGGCGTCCCCCTGACTATACTGACTATATAATACCGTGACCCTTTCAGTTCTCCTTTACGAATCAACGCGCCTTTTTCGACTAAGTCCTGCAGGTCGCGTGTGGCCGTGGCGCGCGAGGTCGGCGCGATGCGGATGTACTTGCCGGCGCTCATCCCGCCCTTAAATCCGTCCGGCCCCTCCTGAAACATGCGCAAGATGACTTTTTCCTGCCGCGGGTTCAGTTGGTTTCTTAGGCGATCCAACAATTTCGTTTTTTCAATCACACATTCTGCTCGAACCTGCGTCGCCTGCTGTGCATCGATGACGGTCCCAGCAAACCAGCTCAGCCAAGGGTCGATGTCATTGTCACGATTGGCAGCCTCCAACGCGCGATAGTAATCCTTGCGTCGGCGTTCGATCGTGTCCGACAACGTGATCAACGTGGGCAGGCCGAGGCTCTGTGCCAGAACTTTCTCAGCCAGAGCGCGACTGATTCGTCCGTTGCCATCTTCAAACGGATGGATCGAAACAAAGTGGAGATGTGCGATGCCGGCGCGGGCGAGAGCGGGAAGGGCGCTGGGTCCGCCCGAAGCGCCGGCGTTAAACCAATCGACAAAGCGGCCCATCTCTTTCGGAACCACCGTTGATGGCGGCGCTTCGAAATGAATCTTCGGCTCATCGTATCGGCCAGAGGCAATCACCATCGGTTCGGGATGGGTTCGGTATTGCCCTATATCTTTTAGGTCCCGGCGTCCATTGGTCAGCAGCCGATGCCAACGGAACATGGTTTCATGCGTCAGCTTTTCAGCATAGGATCGATAAAGATCAATCATCATGGCGGCTATGCCTTGTTCGGCGGGGGGGATCCGGCGATCATCCGTTTTTAGCCCAAACTGCCGGCGAAGCGAGGATTGCACGCTGTCCCGATCAACAATCTCACCCTCAATCGCCGAGGTCTGGACAGCCTCATTGCTCATCAATTCAATCCGCAATTGATCGCCATCGGCCGCGTTTAGGTGCTTGATCGTTCCCACAAGAATCCCGCCGCGATTCAAGAAGGAGGATTCCTGCTGTTCGAGCCGGTGAGCGTCGTAGCGGAAATTCGGCCAATCTGGTCGCCGCCAATTCCAAGTTTTATGATTTATAGGATCCATTCGTATAGCTCATAGAATAGCCATTTCGTGAGCTATATGCCAGTCTTATTTGGCTCATGCATGCTGACCATCGCCGCCTGTTTAACAGGGGTGGCGATGTAGGGGGTAGGGGACTCCCCCTGACTGTATTTATGATTGTTGACCGGGCTGTTGTTCGATAATCCCCAGTGACTCGGAGACGGAGGCATTTTCACTCGGAAGACAAATGACGCGCTCTTTTCCATACTCGCTGCGCAATGCCGTCAGTACTTCATCCAGCCACGAAGGACCCATGGCCAGAACGCCGGTGAAGTCGAGCTCGATACGATCTCCCGGTTTTGGTTTGAAATAAGCCTTGATGGTCAGGCCCGCTTCCCGGCCGGAGGGCCGAGAGGTGAGGATTTCTCCGAACTTCTTCAGTTCGACTTTCATTGGAGTTCCCAAACCATGAGGGTGACGGTGCCCTGTACGTTGATGAAATTTTTGTCTAAAAGAGCAACGCATTTCTCCCCTTGCTCCCCATAGAAAACACGCCCGGTCCCTGAAATGCAAGCGACGCCGCCGCCCGGCGTCATCGAGAGGCTTTTTTTGACAAATTTTAATCCATTCCCTCGCTGCTCCGGGGCCCGGCCGGAAATAATCGTTTCGAAGGCCGCGTGGAGAGCGGCTTGTTCATCCGCCAGTTCGGGATGCACTTTGACCAACGACTGGAAGATGCCCTGACCCCTGTCGGCGATACAGATCCAAAGATGCCGCCCGGTGGCCTGGGATTCGAACCAGCAGCCGGGAACATCCCGCCATTGCCCCAGATTATGGTCGAAGGAGTTGTTTCCGATTTCACCCGCCGTGGAAATGACCAGCGGCAGAAGGTTCTCCTGCAGGCCTTTCCTGAGATAGGACTTCAGATGAGGGAGTCTGCCGGTGAAAACCTCCCGCGTTTCACACACCAGCGAATCCGGACCTTTGGGTGCCGTTCGAGCGTTCATCCACTTAGAAACCGCTCCGAGATCCGGCACCCCGGCTAACGTGTAATGTACTAAAGGAGCGGAGCCTTTGATCTCGATAATTCCTTGCTGGATAAGACTCCGTAAATGGCGATGAACCGCTTGAGAAGAGATATTCAAGGTCTTACGCAATTCCAAAGGCCGAATTTTGCCACTTTTCTCGATTATTTTGAGTATTTGAGAGCGTGTTTGAGTCTTCATAGTTTATAGTTTATAGTAAACTATAAACTATATCAAGAGCTTTAAATTGCTCACCCCTGGAAGGGTCAGGCGTGAGTAAATGCTAGGCGGGCCAACGCACCAGTTTGCCGGCTAGAGGAACGATGGGTTTTCGAGACCAGGCTTCTTGGAAGGCTCGAGCGTAGGCGGGACCTCGCTGCTGAGGTAAGGTGATCAAAACGACCCCGACGCTCGAAAACCTTTTTAGGGCTTTCGCCGCCGCGTGACCGAAGCCCAGATCCCGCGTCAAAATGCAGGTAACACCCGTCGCGGCAGCCGTTTTCACTAATTCTCCGTTGCTCAGCGTTTGCCAACCACGTTGTAGGCTGGTTTCAGCAGGAATCCCAAGCGACTGAAAGATGGGAGTCAGTTGACGAGGGAGGTTGTGGTCAAGCAGCCACATGCTGCAGTTGCTGGGCGGCAAACTTGAGCACTTCGGGGATGCTTTCCGCTGGAAAGCCCGGGTAATCGTCCGCTATTTCCTGGGGCGACATTCCGATGGAAAGGCACTCCAGGATCTGGGCCACCGAAATCCGGGTCCCCTTGATGGCAGGTTGCCCACCCAGCAAGCTGGGATGGTGGACGATCCACTGATAACTTTTAAAAGGTTTGGCTTGCATGATTTACCTCTCGGGAAATTATACGGCAATTTGGCGTCAGCGACAATGAAATTCCACCCAACTCTTACCCAAGTCCAGCTCAACGGCAATGGGTGACCCCATTCCCAGAATAAAAGAGGTGCTTCCTTAGGTGTCGGGGAATGGCCGTCAGCGGCGGGCGGGCGCGTCGTCTTGCAGCGGGGAGGCCGGGTTCTTACGAGGCGAGCTTGGCTTCGACGACTTCGAGGCGCTGGTTGTAGGTCTTGAGGTCGGTCTGCATGGAATGTATGGCTTCGGTATTGTCTTGGATGGCTGTCGTATGCCCTTCAACAACTCCTTTAAGGGAACGGATCTCATCGGTATTGGCGCGGGTGGCTTCGGTATTGCTGCGAACAGCGTCTTTCAGGGCGCTGATGTCTTGGCCATTGGTACGAGCCGCTGCTTTCAAAATCTCTATGTCTTCGCCCCGTTTGTCGAGCTTGGGCTCGATTCTATCAACGCGCTCCCGAACTGCGGACACTGATTCTGCGACCGCGCGGAATTCCGACATCAATTTCTCAAAGAGTACATTGGTCCGGCGGGATTCGTCTTGGGAAGGGAGAGACAGTTCCTTGGATGGTTTCTTGGGCGATTTCACGGGAGTGATCTTACGGCTGCAGCGCTCCGCTTGTCAAGCGCTCGCTACGCAATGGGGCCACCCATTCCCTGACATTGGGGAACGCCCCCTGGAACTTGGAAGGTTGTCTCTGCGTGGGTTATTTCGTCTTTGCTTTAACGCCGAACTCACCCAGCATCTGCGCTAGGGGGTGGGGCATGTTTACCTGCCCAGACCCCGGGTACCGCGTTTCCACTGCATAGGGCGTTAGGGTGCCGGCATTCCGTACGTCTGACGTTAAATCCACTTTATGCTGTTCAGCGATCTCGATCAATTGTTCGATGTCGTGAGTGAATGGAAAATCAATCTGGCGGGATAAGAGGACTGCCTTAATAGCTTTTTCTGCGGCTTGCTGGGCATGGAAACAAATCTGCGCTGCTAAAATGTCCTTGCTTGAACGCCCTAGGCGCGCTAATTCTAAGTCGCTTTGGGCGTGGGACAGCCAAGTTTGAAGAGATCCGGGCATCTCCTTTCCCTCAGGCGGCTTGATAGACAACCTCCCCATGCCGAACTGCTTCGCGATAAATCAGGCCTGGCCGGTTCGATAATTCCGCAAATTTTCTTTCGGTGATCACCAAGATATCCATGGACATGGAAATACCGCGCAGCGCACGGCGAATCCTTACGCTTTCGCGACGCGGATCATCAACATCATTTCCTGTTATAACGAGGATGTCCAAATCGCTATTGCGAGTCGTTTGTTTTCGTACAAACGATCCGAAAAGGATCAGTTTTCTAGGTCGGCTCGTCTCCACAATCCGTTTAATCGCGGCTTGAACCTTATCGGGAGTTACTGTCCACGGCGGTGTCATGAATGCGATTTTAGCTCATTTGCATGTTGAAGTCTGCTGAAATCCTACCCACCTCTTGCCCAAGCAGAGGTCCAATTTGATCCTATTTGATCCAGAAATGAAGGTTTGTTTTCCGACGGACCTCCGCAGAAGATCAGCCGAACAAAAGAGGTGCTTCCTTCGGTGTCGGGGAATGGCCGTCAGCGGCGGGCGGGCGCGTCGTCTTGCAGCGGGGAGGCCGGGTTCTTACGAGGCGAGCTTGGCTTCGACGACTTCGAGGCGCTGGTTGTAGGTCTTGAGGTCGGTCTGCATGGAATGTATGGCTTCGGTATTGTCTTGGATGGCTGTCGTATGCCCTTCAACAACTCCTTCAAGGGAACGGATCTCATCGGTATTCGCCTTAATGGCTTCGGTCTGGCCACGAAGAGTTTGGGTATGAGTTTGGACGGCTGCCTTCAAAACCGAGACATCCTCTTTGACCGTGTGAAGATCCGTCTCGATACGTCCGACGCGGTCCCGAAGATCGGATTGCACCTCGCCAAAAGCATCGAACTTCGAGAGCATCTGCTCCATAAGCACATTCGTACGGCGGGATTCGTCTTGGGAAGGGAGAGACGGTTCCTTGGATGGTTTCTTGGGCGATTCCACGGGAGTGATCTTACGGCTGCAGCGCTCCGCTTGTCAAGCGCTCGCTCCGCAATGGGTGACCCCATTCCCCTGGCCCAGCAAGCGGAAAGAAAGGACGGTTGTGGGCCGGGTGCCTGGCTTCAGATTTTCGATATTATCCATCGGGGTAAAAATGTGAAGCCAGGCACCTGTGGTAACGGTTTCGATGATATTGCGGGATCAGCGGATGAGAGTGAACCTGCCGCGGGCTTTGCGGTCCTGGCCGTCGGTGATGAGATAGAGATAAAGGCCGGACGCGGCTTTTTCGCCGCCGTCGGTCGTCAGGTCCCAGCCGGCGGCGCCGGCGGGCGCGCTTAAGGTTCTGACCCACCGCCCGGACACCGCGAAGATCTTCACGGTGCTGTTGGCGGGCAGATGATCGAACGTCATCCGCGTGTCGCCGCGGGACGCGCGCGCCGGGTTGGGATAGACCCGGAACCCCTCCAGAATATCGCCGGCCAGCGTGATCGATGCCGTGGCCCAGTTCGATTGCAGAACCCCGTCCAGCGCCTGCACGCGCACGGTGTAGGGGCCCGGCGTCAAGGAAAGCGCCGACAGATTGAACCGCGGCGAAGCCGTGGTGACCCGGGACGGGCTGCCCGGACTTCGCGTTCCCGCCGATGAACCCGCCGGGCTCCCGGCGGCCGGGCCCAATTCCCAGTTAAATCCCGTCGCGCTGTGGGGATAGGCGATCGCGATCGTGTCGCGCGGGGCGTAAACGCGGCCCTGCACTCCGGACAGGTCCGGGGCCGGCGGGTTACGAACCGCCGGAGGGAGCCGGGGCGCGCTGTCATAGAGCATCGCGAGCCAATCGGCGTCCGAGATGGGTTGAGCCGAGTTGGCCCCCGGCGAACTCTGGAAGACGGGCGTGACCGCGTAGAGGCTGCGGTACCGGGCGTCGTTCCCCGCGGCGCTGGATTCATAGGAAATCCCGCGCGTCGCCGGGGTGCTCGTCGTGTTGGGCCGCAGGGACGCCTGGATCCGGTTCCCGGTTCCCCAGACTTGAACCCCGACGTCCGCCATCTTCCCATCGGTGTCCATCAGGAACATCAGGTCGTTGTTCTGAATCTGGCCGGCGTTAGGGGCTTCGATCCCTGCCTGCGCCCCGACCTGCGTGAAATCATGAAGTTGAACCGACCGGACCTTGTTTTCGGCGAAACGATAGACCGGATTGGACGCGCGGATCCGCACGCCGAACTCGTTTTGAAGGAGTTCGTGAAAGGTGAAGGAGTTGCCGGTGATGGCATTGGACCCGGTATCCAGCCAGGCCCCCACGTTCTTCCCCGGGCCGACGTGGCCGATCTTAAAACGGCTGTACCGGATCGGACCGCTGGTCGGCGCGAATTGAACCCCGATCGTCGTCCCCGGCCTGACCAGCTGGCCGGCCAGCTCGAAGTCGACCTGGTCTGCCGCGTCAAAGCGCATCGCGGACTCCAGAACCGCGGCATAATGAAAGACGGCGCCGTAGATATGAATGTGCATCCTGGGTAAAGGCGGGAAGGCGACTGTCTGAAGCATCTGATAAAAGCCGCTGGTGGGATAGGTTGGAACGCCGTCGACGAAGCGCAGTTCGCGAAATTGCAGCCCGCGCCCATAAATCGAAAGGTCCAGTCCGTTCTCGACGGCATAGTGGATCGCTTCCTGCACGCCGGCGGTCTGGGTCCCGGGAGTGGGGAGGTGTCCTCCGCCGGGCAGCAGGACGATGCCCGCCTCTCCGAGGGGCCCCGCCGGCGGGAGCACCACCACGCCCCGCGGATTGAAAAAGTCCGGCTGCGATGAAAAATCGAAATCCGGCCCGGCGTCGCGCACGTTGTGCGAGAATTTCGAACCGATGCGGGTGATCGGACTGCCGCCGGGCGAGACCTGAATGTCGCCGAAATAGACGATGTTGTCGATGAAGCCGGCGACGGTCGTGTCCATTTCGACGCCGCTTTGATTCCCGGTGACCCGGTCGAAACTGAACCGGCTGGTGACCACCCCGATGGCCCCGTAGAGGGGGCCGTCCAGAGGGAGGGGGGTTACGGGCCTGAAACGCACCGCGGGGCTGGCCATCGGCGCCAGGAGGGCCCCGGTCATCTTAAAGTCCACCGCCATGGCGCTGTCGAAGGTGAGAGCCGGTTGGTCCGACAACGAGCCGAAATCAAGCGTGGCGCCGATGATCCGGATGGTTTTGCTTTGAAGGGCCGGGATGCGCAGCCCTCTGGCGGGACGGTACGGGCCGGACGACTCCGGCCCCGTTCCGTAAATGAACAGGTCCCAGCCGTGGTCGTAGGCATAGTCAACGGCCTCCTGGAGCCCGGCCGTCTGGCTGGCGGAGACATCGAGTTCCGTCCCGTCCGGCAGGAGCACGATGGCGTTCCGGGCGGCGGGCCGGGGAGGAAAGACAAACACCCCCGCCCCGCTGCGGAGCTCCATCGCGCCCGCCGGGGGAGTCAGGGTGAACGCCGGCAGGACGATCAGGGCCCCCCCCAGCAGCCAAAATGAACAGAGGGGTTTGATCAGGCGATTCATCGGCTCTCCGGGCGGTTGATCCGGCCGAACGCATCCCGCTCGCCGCCATTTAAGAGCTCCATCCATTGCTGCTCCTCCGGAGCGATTTCCCCGCCGGGGCGGGGACCGTCCTTGTCCGCCGCCGAGTGCGTCCTGATGTTTTGATATTGAATCAGATTCTTTTGCGCGTCCGGGCCATGCCCTAAACGCATGACCAGCGAAACGTAGTGCGTGTCTCCAAGATCTCCATAAGGCAGCCAGGCGTAAGCGAGTTCCTGGCCCCAGACGTTTAATCCCAGGCCTGCCGACACGCCGGCGAGGGCGCTTAGATTATCGAGGGTTTCCGTCCTGTAGCCGGCCCGGATCGCCAGCATTTCCAGCGGCTTCCATTCGCTTCCCCACCGAACGCCCGCCAGCCCGGCGTTGCCGTACAAGGCCTCCAGCGCCAAATTCCAGCGCCGGCGCGGCTGGCAGGCGGCCGCGGCGTGAAAGGCCAAAGGAAGGGAATCCCCCTGATCGGCAAACTTGAGCTGGCTTCCGGCGTTGGCGATCTTGGCCGCGAATTGAAGTTTTGAACCGGCTTGATAGAGGCCGCCGACATCGGCGGCGTACGCGTTGGCGGAGG
>MGUR01000025.1:2532-6606 GCA_001800075.1 Elusimicrobia bacterium RIFCSPLOWO2_01_FULL_59_12 | reverse complement strand
CCCGACGGGTCCGTGCCCGCCATATCCCCGGATCCCAGGTACTGCGCGGATGCGCCCAGGGCCTTCCCCGCCGCCACGGGATGCACGAAACTTAAAAATTCATAGTGGATGGAGTCCAGATAGGCGAGGTGCTGGGCGGCGGCCTGCGTGGCGGGAAGAAAACCGAGCCCGGCCGGGTTATACACCGGGGCATAGGCGTCGTTTGCCAAAGCGGCGTATGCGGACCCCATGGCCGCCGGCCCGGCCCCGGTGGGAATGTCCAAAAAAGCCGCCCCTTCCGTTCCCGAGGCTCCGTAAACCCGGGCGGTCACGGCGAGAAAAACCAGACAGGTCCGTTTGGGTAAGCGCATTTTTAATCCCGCCTGCATAGTTTAAAACGTCTATGTTACAGCCGGGTGTTTTCATTGTTAATTCGACGTTACAAATGAAAAACGCGCGAAATTAAAGCTAAAATACCCGCTCAAATGAGCGCCCCGGCCGTTGTGAACACGAAATCCGAGGAGTACCTCAACAACCTCCGCCACTCCACCGCCCACGTGATGGCGCAGGCGGTGCAGGAGCTTTTTCCCGGCACGAAACTGACCATCGGCCCGCCGATTGAGGACGGGTTTTATTACGACTTTGACAGCTCCCACCGGTTTGTCCCGGACGACCTGGAAAAAATCGAAAAACGCATGCGCCAGATCGCGGAGGGGAATCACCCCTTCAAAATGAGCGCGCATTCCAGCGAGGAAGCCCGGGAATTCTGGGGAAAGCGGGGGGAAAAATACAAGGTCGAACTGATCGACGATTTTAACCAGCCCACCGTCACCTACTGCTCCCATGACACCTTCGTTGACCTCTGCCGCGGCGGCCACGTGGAATCGACAAAGGACATCCGTCATTTCAAATTGCTCCGGGTGGCGGGAGCCTATTGGCGGGGGGACGAAAAGCGGGAACAACTTCAGCGCATTTACGGAACCGCCTGGAGCCGCAAAGACGAACTCGCCGCTTACCTGGTCAGGTTGGAAGAAGCCAAAAAGCGCGACCATCGCGAGCTCGGCCCCAAACTGGGGCTGTTCACCATCCTGCCGGACACCATCGGGCCGGGACTGATCTTCTGGCTGGCGAAAGGGGCGACCGTCCGGCGCATCGTGGAAGAATACCTGCGCGAGCTCCTGCAGAAAAACGGCTACCAGTTCGTCGTCACGCCTCACATCGCCCGCGCGGACCTCTGGAAAACCTCCGGCCACTGGGATTTCTACCGCGAAAACATGTTCAGCCCGATGAAGATTGACGACCAGGAGTACCTGCTTAAACCGATGAACTGCCCGGGGCACATCCAGATTTACAAGCATGAACTGCATTCCTACCGGGAGCTGCCGATCCGCATCACGGAAATGGGGACGGTCTACCGCTATGAACGCAGCGGGGTGATGCACGGATTGCTCCGCGTGCGGGGCTTCACGCAGGACGATGCCCACATATTCTGCCGCCCCGACCAGATCGAGTCCGAAGTGACGAACGTATTGGACCTGACGCTGGCCGTTCTAAAAACGTTCGGTTTTACGGAGTACGCCGTGCGGCTGTCCACCCGGCCGGAGAAATACGTCGGCACGCTGGAGAACTGGGAAAAAGCCGAGACCGCGCTGAAGCGCGCGCTGGAAGCCAAGCAGCTCGCCTATGAGGTGGACCCCGGGGAGGGCGTCTTCTACGGCCCCAAGATTGATTTGAAGATCCGCGACTGCCTCGGCCGCACCTGGCAGTGCTCGACGGTCCAGGTGGACTTCAACCTGCCGGAGCGCTTCGACGTCGGCTACCGGGGGGATGATGGGAAAGAACAGCGCGCGATCATGGTCCACCGGGCGCTGCTCGGGTCGGTCGAACGCTTCCTGGGGATATTGATCGAGCACTACGCGGGGGCGTTCCCCGTGTGGCTGGCGCCCGTGCAGGTGAAAATCCTGACGATCACTCAGGAGCAGGATGCCTACGCACGTAACGCCGCCGAATCGCTGCGCGCGCTGGGGTTCCGGGTGGAAACCGACCTGCGCAACGAGAAAATCGGGCTTAAAATCCGCGAAGGGACCCTCCAAAAGGCGCCTTACCTGGCGGTGGTGGGCAAACAGGAAGTGGACGCCGGGACCCTGGCGGTGCGCAGGCGCAGCGGCGAGGATGCGGGCAAGCTGACCTTGAACGCGTTTGCGGACCTCCTTCAAAAGGAAACGGCCGGCCGCATTTGACTCGTCAACTCTCGATTTAATACGATTCACCGTCGTTTTTCGAATCAAAACCCGAAGGAGCGTTACCACACATAGCTAAACCGCCGGAACCACGCATCAATCACCAAATCCGGGTCCGCGACGTTCGTTTGATCGATCTTGACGGCACTCAGTTGGGAATCAAGTCAACCGAAGAAGCCCTCCGTATCGCGCAAAACCGAGGCTTAGACCTGGTAGAAATCGCGGCGCAAAACAATCCCCCTGTCTGCAAACTGGCGGATTTTTCAAAATTTCGTTACGAGCGCGAGAAAAAGCTCAAAGAGGCGCGCAAGAAGCACAAGGGCGGCCAGGTGAAGGAACTCCGGGTGCGCCCCAAGATCGGCGGCCACGACCTTCAGATCAAGATCCAGCACATGCGCGAGTTTTTTGCCGAACGCGACAAGGTCCGATTCACCATCGTTTTCAGGGGGCGCGAAATGGAGCACAGGGAAATCGGCAGCTCTCTGGTGACCAAGGTGAAAGACAGCGTGGCCGACGTCGCCTTCGTCGAACAGGAACCGCAGATGGAAGGCACAAGAATGAATTTGCTGTTCGCCCCCAAAAAATAATATGCCCAAGATTAAGTCGCATCGCGGCGCTGGAAAACGGTTCCGGGTAACCGGCAAGGGGAAAGTGAAATACAAGAAACCCGGCCTGCGGCATTTGTTGGTGGGGATGTCCGCCACCCGGGGGCGCCATCTCCGCAAAGCGGGCTATTTGAACCCGGTTGACGGCAAGATCATCAAGACGCTGATTCCCTATAACTAGAGGAGGGTGAATGGAGGATTGGAGATAGTCTAGACCCTCCTCCATCTTCTAACCACCGATAACCATTTATGGCCAGAGTTAAAAGCGGCGTCACCACTCGCCAACGCAAGAAAAAGACATTCCGGATCGCCAAGGGCTCCTATTTCTCCAAACGGAGCCGGTGGCGGCAGGTCGTTCAGCAGGTGGAGCGGTCGCTCCGTTATGCCTACGTCGGCCGCAAAGACCGCAAGGGCGACTTCCGGGAGCTGTGGATCCAGCGCATCAACGCGGCGGCGCGCTTGAACAATTTGTCCTACAGCAAGTTCATCCATGGCCTGAAAAAAGCGGGCATCGGGCTGGACCGCAAGATGCTGGCCGACCTGGCCGTCACGGATGAACAGGCCTTTAAAAAGCTGGCGGAAACGGCCAAAGCCTGCCTGCCGGCAGGCAGGCGGCCAGACATCGCCGCCTAACCCGGCGCTGACGCCGGGCCCCCTGCCGGGTTCTCAAGAATTCCACATGGCCTCACTCCCCTCCATCGAAAGCCTTCGCAAGGCCATTCAGGCTCCCCTGCAGCGCGCCAAAACGCCTGAGGCGCTGAACGCCTTTCGCATCGCCTGGCTGGGCCGTAAAGGCAAATTGACTCTCCTGCTCAAAAAACTGGGCGCCGTGCCGCTTGAAAAACGCAGGACGCTCGGAAAAGCCTACAACGAATTGAAGGACGAATTGGACGGATGGATCGCCACCCGCGAACAGGCGCTCCTGGCCCTCCAGCGCGTTCATGCCCTGGAAAAAGAATCTCTCGACCCTACGCTCCCCGGCGTGCCGCGGCCCTACGGGACCCTCCACCCGCTGTCCCACGTCATGCGCGACGCGGTGGACATTTTCCGCGCGCTGGGGTTCGTCGTGGCGGACGGCCCCGAGATTGAGAGCGAATTCAACAACTTCGACGCGCTGAATATTCCCGCCGATCATCCCGCCCGCGATATGCACGACACGTTTTATTTAAATCTCCCGCGGCGGCAGCTCGCCCTGCCCGCGATGGAAGGCCTGGACTCGCGCAAGGACCCCACGCTTCTGCGCACGCACA
>MGUR01000025.1:0-2518 GCA_001800075.1 Elusimicrobia bacterium RIFCSPLOWO2_01_FULL_59_12 | reverse complement strand
CGTGGTGCCCGGCCGCGTGTACCGGCACGAAGCGATGGACGCGACGCACCTGGCGGTGTTCCATCAATTGGAAGGGCTCCTGGTTGACACCGGCGTTTCCTTCGCGGACCTCAAAGGGACGCTCTCCCGGTTCGCCCAACAGTTTTACGGCCCTTCCCTACGCACCCGCTTTCGCCCCTCCTTTTTTCCGTTCACCGAACCCTCCGCGGAAATGGACATCTCCTGCTCCGCGTGCGGCGGCACGGGCTGCGCTCTCTGCAGAAACTGCGGCTGGATCGAAATCATGGGCTGCGGCATGGTGCACCCGAACGTCTTTTCCGCGGTGGGCATCGACCCGGAACGCTACAGCGGTTTCGCGTTCGGGATGGGCATCGAACGCCTGGCCATGATCAAGTACGGCGTCAATGATTTACGGCAGTTCTATGAGAATGACCTCAGGTTCTTGAGGCAGTTCTAAAGCATGAAAGTCCTCTATTCCTGGCTGAAAGAATTCGTCCCTCTTGAAATCTCCGCGGAGCAGGCGGCGGAAACGCTGGGGCGCCTGGGTTTCGAAGTCGCCGGGATCCAGCGCCTGGGGGGGGACCTCTCCGGCGTGGTCAGCGCCGAGGTCCAGGACGTGCAGAAGCATCCCAATGCCGACCGGCTGTCCCTTTGCCGGGTCTCGGACGGCCAGCAGGAATTTTCCGTAGTCTGCGGGGCGTCCAATGTGCGGACCGGGATCCGCGTGCCGCTGGCGCGGATCGGCGCGGTTCTGCCGAACGGCATGAAGATCGGCGCGGCGAAGCTGCGCGGCGTCGAATCCCAGGGCATGATCTGCTCCGCGGCGGAACTCGGCTTGGAAAATAATTCGGACGGCATCCTGGTCCTGGATGCCCAGACCCCGCTCGGCGCCGACGTCGGCTCCCTGCTCGACCTAGACGACGCCCTGCTCGACATCGAGATCACGCCGAACCGCCGGGACGCCCTGAGCGTCATCGGCATCGCGCGGGAGCTTGCGGCCGCCCTGAACGTCCCTCTAAAAAATCCCGAGCCGCGCGTCCGCGAACTGGAACTGGCGAACAGCTTCGCCGTCTCGAATGAGGCCCCGGATCTGTGCCCGCGCTACATCGCGCGCCTGGTGCGCGATGTGCGGATCGGCCCCTCCCCGTCCTGGATGGTGCGGCGCCTGGCGCGATGCGGCTTCCGCTCGATCAACAATATCGTCGATATCACCCATTACGTGATGCTCGAATTGGGCCAGCCCCTGCATGCGTTCGACGCGATGAAGCTGCGCGGCCGGCGCCTGCGTGTCCGCCTGGCGCGGGAGGGGGAAACGCTCCAGACCCTGGAAGGAAAACAGGTCGCCCTGCAGCCCGACATGCTGGTGATCGCCGATGAAGACAAACCCGCCGCCGTGGCGGGCGTCATCGGCGGGGAATCGTCCGGCATCACGCCGGATACCCTTGAGATCCTTCTTGAAAGCGCCGCGTTCTCGCCCGCTTCCATCCGCAAAACCGGCCGGGCCCTGGGGATCGGCACGGAGAGCTCCTACCGCTTTGAGCGGGGCAGCGACTGGAACCTGGTGGCCATGGCCTCCGCGCGCGCCGCGCAGTTGATCCAGGAACTGGCCGGCGGCATGGGGTTCAAGGCGCTGGAATCCCCCTCCCGGCCCTATACGCCGATCGCCATCAAACTGCAGACCGACCGCGTGCGCCAGCGCCTGGGCCTGGACGTCCGGGAAGCCGCGATGGCGGACATTCTTCGACGGCTCGGCTGCGTCATCAACATGGGGGTGAGCCAGATTCTGGTCACCGTCCCGTCCTGGCGGATGGATCTGAGCAGCGAGGCCGACCTGCTTGAAGAAATCGCGCGGCTTCACGGCTATGAAAATATCCCGACGCGCTTCCCGCAAATCCGGTGGACGGCCGTTCCCGACAACCCGGTGTGGGAGTTTGAGCGGCGGGCGGGGGACATCCTGGCCGGGCTGGGATTCTCCGAAGCGCACAACATCACATTCTTGAGCGCCAAGCAGCTCGCCCCTTTTTCGCCCGGTTTCGGGCGCCCTGCGGACGCGGCTCCGGTGGCCCTGTCGAACCCGATGTCCCAGGAGCAGGCTCTTCTAAGAACCAGCCTTCTTCCCGGCCTCCTGCAGAACGCCCTGACCAATTTCCATCACCAGGGGCCGGGCGTGACGCTCTTCGAGCTGGGCCGTGTTTTCGATCAAAACCACGAAGGGGTTCAGGAAGTGCGGCGCCTGGGATGGCTGACGGCGGGCGACACGCAGCCTCCGCATTGGCGTCAAAAATCGAAGAAAGCGGATTTTTACGAGCTCCTGGGGCTGATCGAAAGTTTTCTGGGCGCGCTGCGCATACGGGACCTTGAAAAGGCGCCCTTTACGGGGCCCGCGTTGCACCCCAAGCGCTCTGTCACGCTGATCAGCGGCGGCGTGGTGCTCGGTTGGATGGGGGACCTTCATCCCGACTTGCTGTCCGCGCTGGACAGCCGCGAACCGATGGCGGCCGCCGAGCTGGACATCGCC
>MGUR01000024.1:11629-12135 GCA_001800075.1 Elusimicrobia bacterium RIFCSPLOWO2_01_FULL_59_12 | reverse complement strand
TGTGGAG
This sequence comes from Elusimicrobia bacterium RIFCSPLOWO2_01_FULL_59_12, assembly GCA_001800075.1. Taxonomy (GTDB): domain Bacteria; phylum Elusimicrobiota; class Elusimicrobia; order 2-01-FULL-59-12; family 2-01-FULL-59-12; genus 2-01-FULL-59-12. The sequence continues at coordinate 12,128 of MGUR01000024.1, read as the reverse complement.
GGCCCGTCCTCCAAACTACTGGCGGACGGGCCCGCCGGATGTGTGGAGGGCCCGCTTTCGCGGGAATGACGGGACTTGCGCGCTTTATAAAGCTCAAAGACAATCGGCAAAAAGGACAGGGCGATCACGATAAAGATGATCTTGTGGATGTGATGATCGATGTCGGGGATCGTGCGTCCCAGGAAATAGCCCGTCAGGATCATGGAAAAGACCCAGGCGATGCCGCCGGCGACGTTGTAGAAAATGAAGCGCGAGTAATTCATCTGACCCACGCCCGCGACGGCGGGCGCGAAGGTGCGGAGGATCGGCACAAAACGGGCGATCACGATCGTCTTGGCGCCGTACTTTTCATAAAAACGCTGGGTGCGTTCGAGATGTTTTTTGTGGAAAAAGAAGGAGTCCTCGCGGCTAAACAGCCGCGGCCCGAGCCGGCGGCCCACCGCGTAGTTGAGCGAGTCGCCCAGCACCGCCGCCAGGCTGAGTTCAAAGAGCAGCAGCC
>MGUR01000024.1:9453-11607 GCA_001800075.1 Elusimicrobia bacterium RIFCSPLOWO2_01_FULL_59_12 | reverse complement strand
GCCGTGACCAACAGGGAGTCTCCCGGCAAAAAAAAGCCGGCCAGGACGCCCGTTTCCGCGAACACGATCGCGACCAGCGCCGCGTGCCCGCCCCATTTGATCAGTTCATCAAACTGGTAAAGACGTTGGAAGAATTCAATCACCGGATCCATGGAAGTCTATTTTTGCGCGTGCAGTTCGTCGGAGAGGATCAACGCCTCGGCGACTTCTTTCATGGATTTCCGGCGATCCATGGCCTGGCGTTGAATAATACGATAAGCGGTTTCTTCTGAAATGGACTGGCTCCGCATCAAAATCCCCTTGGCCCGTTCGACCTGCTTGCGCGTTTCCAGGGCTTCCTGGGCGGCCAGCGCCTTCTCCACCGCGCGGGTGTGTTCGATCGCGATCGCGGCCTGGTTGGCGACCGCCTGGAGCAAATGGGTCTCCTCCTCCGTAAACGTATGGCGCTGGGAGGTATAACAGTTGATCACCCCGATGGGCTTTTCCTTGGTGATCATCGGAACGATCAGCAGGGACTTCAAATTTTCCTTGCGCGCGATATCCGGATAGGCGTACTGAGGGTCCTGGAAGACATCGGGAACGGCGATCGGCTTTTTCATCTGTATGGCGCGCCCGGACACGCTGCCCGCCACCTTGATCGCCGGCTTGGAGCGGTATTCCTCGCTCAGGCTCTGGGTGGCCTCGATCTGCAGCTCGCGGCCCTTTTCATCCAGCAGCATGAGCGAGCAGATCTTGGACCCCATCATCTCGGCGGTCATGGTCACGATCAACTGGAGGATTTCGCGCAGGTAGATGCCCTGCGCGATCGACTGCGACATCTTCGCCAGGGCCTCGATCTGCTGGGTCCTTTTCTGGACGCGGTGGTAAAGATGGGCGTGCTCGATCGCACCGGCGATTTCGTGGGCGATCGTCTGGGCCAGCTCGAGCTCGGCCACCGAATGGGCGTGGGGTTTTCGGTGATGGATATTGAGGACGCCGACCAGTTCGCCTTTCAGGGTGATCGGGACCGATAAGAACGCCTCAAAGGTGTCCTCTTTGAGGCTGTAGAAGAATTTGAACCGGGGGTCCTCGCCGGCGCTCTCCGGGATGGCCACCAGCTTCCGCTTTTCGGCCACCCACCCGGTGATCCCTTCGCCCAGTTTCAGCCGGATGCGGCCGACCTGGCCGGGATGCGGGCTGTGCGAGCCGCGCAGGATCAGCTCCTCGCGGTTTTCATCAAAAAGATAGATCAAAACCGAGTCCGCCCGCAGCTGCTCGACCACCAGCTGGGTGAGCTTGTTCAAAAGCTCATCGAGGCTGGCGGTGGTGCTGGCGATGCGGTTGATCGCATGCAGGAGCGCAACCTGGCGGTCTTTTTCCTTCAGTTGTTCCTTCAGAGAGCTTGGCACCATCAACTCCTTATCTTTCTACTGGTGATGGCCATCGGTAAATGGGTTCGCCCTTCAGGCGAACCCTACCGATGGTGGGCGCTATTTAAGCAGTTTCACCAGCGGTACCGCACGTCCAAGGGAGAGCTGTTTGGCGGTCTCGAACTCGACCTGGGTCTTTGTTTTTCCTTTGGAAAGCCGGGCGATCTTGCGCAAACCGCCGGATTTTCGGGGCAGGACCCAGCGTTGGACGGGCTGGCGGCGTATGCCCAGGGTCGTCGTTTCGCGGAAAAGCAGGTCCCGGAGCCTGGTTTCCTCCGCCGGATGACAAAGCACGGTAAACGAGATGCCCGGCCGTCCCTTTTTCATCCCGATCGGCGCCCACCAGACGTCCAGCGCGCCCGCTTTCAGCAGTAGATCCATCACGTGCGGGTACAGCCGCGGGTCCATGTCATCGATGACGGTTTCCAGGAGAAGGACGGCCTCACCCACCACCCCGCTGCGGGTTGGTTCCCCCTCTCCCGGTGGGAGAGGGTAATTCTTGCTGTGCTCCCCTCCCCCACCGGGGGAGGGGCTGGGGGAGAGGCTTCCCTGATAAATCCCCACCACGTTCGGCCTGTCCGGGGTGTCTTTCGACCCCGCCCCGTATCCCGACTTTTCCAACCGCATCTCCGGCATGGATTTAAATTCCTTGGCGAATTGCAGAAGGATCGCGACGCCGGTAGGCGTCGCCAGCTCTTCGGAAGCGTTGCTGGAGTACACCGGAACCCGTGACGCCTGAAGCATG
>MGUR01000024.1:8706-9429 GCA_001800075.1 Elusimicrobia bacterium RIFCSPLOWO2_01_FULL_59_12 | reverse complement strand
CGGTCGCCGGCGCCGCGCGGCCGGTGTTGAGCGGAGACGCTGTTATGTCATTGAGATTCAGCTTCCAAAAACCCCAGGAGGTTCCTACCACATCCACCAACGTATCCAGAAGACCCAGGCCGTTGGGATCGAATTCCCCCTTGGAACGACCATGGGCCTGCCTCTCCGCGGCGTCCAACCGATCAAAGATGTCCAGCGCGTTCCTTTTAACCACGGCGGGCAGGTCCGCGCGGCGAACGCAGGCGCGCATTTTGTCGATCGAACCGTACGGCCGGTCGCCCCGGACGCGCAGGGCCCACGCCGGCCAGTGCCGCCGCTCGGTCTGTGCGATCTTCAGGCTCCAGCCCTTCTCCCGCAGCGCTGCCCGCAGGGCGCGCTCAAGCTCCCGCGGAGGCAACCCCAGTCCTACAAGGGCTCCGAGCAGCATGTCCCCAGCAACCCCCGATCCACAGTCAATATAAGTCAGCATGGCTTTTTAACTGCGATAAGCGAAGCGATGACGCCGGCGCTGAAGCCGTTGTCGATATTCACCACGCTGACGTTGGCGGCGCAGGAGTTCATCATCGTGAGCAAAGGCGCCAGGCCTTCAAAGTGCGCGCCGTAGCCCACGGAGGTCGGCACCGCGATCACGGGGCAGCGCACGATTCCCCCCACCACGCTGGGCAAAGCCCCTTCCATGCCGGCGCAGACGATCGCGACATCGGCCGTTTCCAGCGCGGAACG
>MGUR01000024.1:6807-8697 GCA_001800075.1 Elusimicrobia bacterium RIFCSPLOWO2_01_FULL_59_12 | reverse complement strand
TCAGCCGGTGCATTCCCGCCACGCCGACATCAAAGAGCCGGGTGACATGCCGCCCTAAACTTTCCGCCGTCACGGCGGCCTCTTCGGCCGTCGAGAGATCGGCCGTTCCCCCCGTAATGACAAAAACCTTTGTTTGAGCCTCTATCGGTTTCGGATGGCAGACCACCAGGCGGGCTTCCGGATGATATTTGGATTCAGGATGTTTTTCTTGGATCGCCGCTGCGATCTCCGGCGTCGCGCGGGTCGCCAGCGCCGGCCCGGGCCCTTTGCACAAGGATCCAAAGATCTCCACGATCTGAACGACGGTTTTTCCCGGGCAGTAGATCGCTTCCGGGAATCCCTGCCGGCTGATGCGGTGCGGTTCCGCCTTGGAGAACCCGAGGTCTTCAAAGGTGACCGGACTAGGTAAGTGTTTGCCGTGTTTCATTTAAAAGTTCGTCCCACTCTTTAAGCGCCATGATCCTGTTTGCACGTGCTCTACATTGTGTCGCGCTGGGGAACCCCGCGACATAATAGGGAACCAGTTTTCGGAGCCGCAGAAGCCCCTGCCGTTCACCGAAAAACTCGGCGGCCCACCGGACATGTTGGGAGAGAGTGTCGAGCTTGTCGCTGAAAGTCGCGACCGGCAGACGTTCCCCTGTAGCCAGGAAGTGCCTGATCCGGTTAAAAATGGCGGGGTCCCCGATGGCCGCGCGGCCCACCGAAACCCCGGCGCATCCGCTGATCTTCAGAAAACCCGCCGCGTCTTCCGGCGTATTCACCCCGCCGTTCCCGACCACCGGGATCTTCACCGCTTGGACGACCTGCGCCAGACCCGCCCAATCCGGGCGGCCCGAGTGGCGGTGGGACGCCGGACGGGCATGCACGATCACCCCCGCGACGCCGCACTCTTGAGCCAAGACCGCCAGCGCGGGCGCCAGATACTCGTTTTCCCGAACGCCGATGCGGATCTTCACCGTGACCGGGACGCTGACGGCCTTGGCCACGGCCGTCAGAATGTCCGCAAAACGCTTCTGGTCGGTCAGCAGCGCGGCGCCGGATTTTGTTCTGGTGATCTTGGGCGCCGGGCAGCCCGCGTTGACGTCGATCACGTCCGCGCCGGCCGCTTCAACGCGCCGCGCGGCCTCCGCCATGACCCCGGCCTCGCTGCCGCAGATCTGGGAACTGAGCGGGCGTTCATCGGGAAAAAACTGCAGCAGCTTCAGGGTCTTGGCGTTATCGTGATTGATCGCCTGCGAAGAAAGCATCTCGCCGCCCATCAGCGCCGATCCGCCGCGCGCGCAGAGCCGCCGGAAGGGCGCGTCGGTGACGCCCGCCATCGGCGAGAGAATAACGTTGTGCGACAGCCTCAGCGCGCCCAGTTTGATTTCACGTGAAAGGGTCTCGGCCGCTACAGGCATCCGGCCCCCCAGCTTTTCACGGGAAGGTTCGCGTCCGCATTCAGCGGGCCCGCGTGTTTGGAGTTTTTCCCCAAAATCTTGAGTTTAAAGTAGCCGCCCGCGGCGATCATCGCGGCGTTGTCCGTGCAAAACGCCGGGTCCGGCAGAAAGACCTGAAGCTTTCTGGCTTTGGCCCCGGCTTGAAAAGCGGCGCGCAGCCGGCGATTGGCCGCCACGCCCCCGCCCACGACCACCGAGCGCAGGTGATGCGCCTGGGCCGCATCCAAGGTCTTCTTGACAAGCACGTCCACGACCGCCTCCTGGAAGGACGCGCACAGATCGGGAAGCGGAGGCCGCCGGCCGTTGGAATTCGCCTTTAAATAATTCAACACCGAAGTTTTAAGCCCGCTGAATGAAAAATCCCAGGTGCCGGGGATCCAGGCGCGCGGGAAATCGACCGCTTCGGGATCGCCGCGCCGCGCAAACCGGTCGATGGAAGGGCCGTCGGGAA
>MGUR01000024.1:0-6796 GCA_001800075.1 Elusimicrobia bacterium RIFCSPLOWO2_01_FULL_59_12 | reverse complement strand
AGCAGGTTGGCGACTTTATCGAACGCTTCGCCCGCCGCGTCATCGCGCGTGCCGCCCAGCGTTTCATACAGGCCGTACTTCTTGAACAGCACCAGTTCCGTGTGGCCCCCGGACACGATCAAGCCCAGGAACGGGGGCTTCAGCGCCGGGTGCTCGACCAAACCCGCGAACAAGTGCCCTTCCAAATGGTTCATCCCGATGACCGGGACATCGCGCGCCCAGCCCAGCGTCCGCGCCGTGACCACCCCGATCAACAAGGCGCCGATCAATCCGGGCCCGGTGGTCACCGCGATCGCGTCAAAGCGGGTCTTGCCCCCCGAGAGCGCTTCCTCCAGCACGGCGTTGATGCGCTCGACATGGGCGCGGCTGGCCAGCTCCGGCACCACGCCGCGAAAAGGGCGGTGGACGGCCATCTGCGAGGCCACGGCGCTGCGCAGGATGCGGCGTCCGTCGCGCACCACGGCCGCGGCGGTTTCATCACAGGAGGTTTCAATGCCTAAGATGTTCATAAAACGTTGGAAGGCCTACCAGATCCACGCCGTGCGCGCGAAACTCGGGAATCTTTTTAGCCAGCGCGGCGATCAGGTGTTTGCGCCGGTAATGGCCGATGGCGATGGTGCGCTTGCGCTTCATCGCCAGCCTCAGCACCCCGTCCAGCTGGCGTTCAATCGCCGCCTGGTCGTCTTCGTTGTCCAGAAAGGTCTCGTTGACCAGGCACGGCACGCCAACCGCCTGGGCGACTTTCGCCGCGACGGAACGCTGAGTGGTGTAGGAATCCAGAAAAAACAGGCCCCTCTCCTTGATCCAGGTCATCACCAGCGTCATCCGGGGTACGTCTTCGGTAAAGGCCGAGCCCATGTGATTGTTGATGCCCTGGATATGCGGCACGCTGGCGACGTCCTTTTCAAATTGCCGGCGGAGCTCCTCCGGCTTCATCTTCAAGTAGAGCGCCGCGCCCCCGGGGTTGTTGTGCGCCAGATCCATCGGCTCCATGGGCAAATGCAGAATCACCGGGAAATTCAACCGCGCGGCCTTGTCCGCCAGCGCCTGGGATTTTTTATCGCGGGGCAGGATCGCGAAGGTCAGCGGCACGCCGAGCTCCGCGAAGCGGTCCATCGGCACCGGGTCATAGGCGACATCATCGATGACCAGGGCGGCTTGGGGAGTCTGCGGGATCTCCGGCGGAGGAGGGACGATCTTCCCGGCGGCGCCGGCGCCCGGACGCACGCCTTCGCGCGCCGTCCGCCATCGGCTCCAGGTCCACCCGCACCCGACGGCCAAAAGGGCCAGGAGCAGGAGCCGCCGGGTCAATTACACCCCCATTTTGATGAGGACGTCGCGCGCTTTGAGGATTTCCTGGGCGCGTTCCAGCGCCTCGTCGCGCACCCGGCCGTCGTCCTTCTCCTTGTCCTTATCTTTTTTGCCGTCTGATTTAGCGGGGGCGGGCTGTTTGGCATACACCTCTTCGCCCTGCTGTTGAAGTTTGGCTTCCACATCGCGCGTCACTTCGATCAGGATGTCGGGCGTGATCCCGCCCTTGCCTGTTTTCTCATCACGATGAAAGGTCCGGCCCGAAGGGGTATAGTACTTGGCCGTCGTCAACCGCAGGCCGCTGCCGTCCGCCAGCGGGATCACCGACTGCACGCTCCCCTTGCCGAACGTCTCGCCCCCCATCACCAGCGCCCGGTGAAAATCCTGCAAGCAGCCGGCGAAAATCTCGCTGCCGGACGCCGACCCGTGATTGACCAGGATCACCATGGGAAGCTGGCCGTAGGCCGCCTTCGCGTTGGCGTGAAACTCCTGGCGGGGCTGGCGCCGCCCTTCGGTGTAAACGATCAGCTTGTTTTCCCCGACAAACAGCTTGCAGGTATCGACGGCGACATTCAGGAGCCCTCCTGGATTGTTGCGCAGGTCCACGATCAACCGCGTCATCCCGCCGTTTTTGAGCTTCTTCAAGGCGGCGTCAAAATCCACGGCGGAGTTTTTGGTGAATTCCGCCAGGCGGATGTAGCCGATGTGCTCATCGAGCATGCGGGAGGTGATGGTTTCCACCTTGATCAGTTCCCGCGTCAGGGCGAACTCCTTGAGTTCTTTTTCCCCCTCGCGGGCGATGGTCACGTTGACCTTCGATCCCGGCGCGCCGCGGAGCTTTTTGACCGCTTGCTCGATGGTGATGTCCTGGGTGGTGTCGCCGTCAATTTTAACGATCCGGTCACTCGGCAGGATGCCCTCCCGGTACGCCGGCGTCCCGGGAAGCGGGGTGATCACGGTCAGGATGCTCTCGCGGATGGAGATGCGGATGCCGAGGCCCCCGAACTCGCCTTCGGTCTCCGATTTCATTTCCTTGTGGGCGTCGGGATCGAGAAACTGCGAGAAGGGATCCAGCACGCGGACCATGCCGGCCGCGGCCCCGTGGACGACCTTTTTCGTCTGGACGTCTTCCACATAATTGTCCTTGATCAGATTCAGCACCTCGACGAGCATCTTCATGTTCTCGTAGGTGTTGTCCGCGGCGGAACGCACCGCCGGATGGCAGCAGACCAGCAGGACGGCGGCCGTGATTCCGGATAGTTTAAAATGACGATTCATCGAACTTCCTCCTGTGGATTCTTAGCTGTCACGGTTAGTGCGCGAGAGCCTGCCTGCCGGCGGGCAGGCTCGCTTCGGCGGCGCGCCTCGGTTCCAGCCAGGCCAGCGGGTTAATCGGCCGCTCTTCATGCCTCAATTCGAAATAAAAGGACCGGCTCGCGCCGACCGCGCCCACGGGATCCAGCGCGGCCAGGACATCGCTTTCCTTGACCCGTGTCTGGCCCAATCCCGCGTACACCGATGTCAAGCCGTTGGCATGCTGAAGGATCACCAGCTGACCGTACTGCTGAAAGGGCTGCGCAAACAGGACTTTTCCCGCCCGGACCGCCCGGACGGACTGGCCGGTCTCGGCCTGCAATTTGATGCCGTTGGAGATCACCAGCTGCTGCAGCGACTCCGAGTAATGTCGTCCAAAGTTTTGCGTGACGGTCCCGGCCGCCGGCCAGGGGAGCGTCCCCTTGAGGGCGTTAAATGCGGCGGCGCGCTGCGGCGTGTTCGGCCGGGACGCCGCGGTTTGATCGCGGTGCGACCGAAGTTCCCCCAGCATCACCCGCAGGGCCTGCGCCGATTGTTCCAGCTGGGCGCGCTCTTCTTCCAGGCTTTGCCGCCTGCGAAGCGCTTCCTGCCAGCGCAGCCAGATGGTTTGCTGCTGCCCGCGGTAGCGGTCCAGCGCGAGGGCCTGCTTTTGTTCTTCCTCCCGCCAGCGCATCTCTTCCAGCCGCAAGTGGGCCTCTTTCTGCTGGGCCCGGTCGGCCAGCGCGCGGGCGCCTACGGAGAGATCGGCGAGATGGGCAAGGACGACGCCTGATCCATAGGAAACAGAATCGGAATCCATGAAGTAGCGGGGCGCCTGCCGCCGCTTGTAGAGTTCGATCGTCCAGAGCGCCAATTCCAGCTCGGCGGCGTCGCGAAGGCTGGTTTGTTCCAGAAGCGACCATTGCGCGGCTTCCGCCAGCGCATGCACCTTGGAACGGCGCTCCTGATGGTCGCGAACCATCTTTCGGGCGTGGGACACGGCCAGCCCGGCTTGCGTCCATTGGGTTTTGGCCGACTCGGCCTTCGTCTGCCAGCGCCTGGCTTCCTGCTCTTTTTCCAACAGGTCCTTGCGCAGGTCCCGCATGCGGCTCTCCTGCTGTTTGATCTGGCTTTCGTAACGCTGCAGGAGCGTCGTGTACACATCGCCCCGGGCCGCGGAACCCATCGCCAGCAGGGCCGCGATCAGCCTAGTCCGCACGCCGCACCTCCAACCCGAAGCAGCACAGCGCGGCCACCGCGCCGGCCGCCATCGGAAGAAGCCAGACCCAAAAAGGCTGCAGCACGGAAAGGTCCGCCTTGATCGAACGGAGCCCCATGCTCCAGAGCCCCCAGGCGAGCGCGCCGCCGGCCCAGCCCAAGCCCAGTCCCATCAGCAATTCAGGCGCTTTCCCATGCAGCGAAAGGAAGCGGTAGAGCCCGATGAAAGCCCAGACGCCGAGAATCAGCCCCATGAAGGCGCTGAAGCGCAGCGTCCACAGGCGCCAGCCGCGAAGGGAGCGGAAAACCGAGTGCGCTTGAGCGTCCCACCGGATTTCCTGGATGGCGCTCTGGCCGCGCAATGTCTCCGCCGGCTCGAAGCGTTCCCACCAGGCGCGGTCGCTGTAGCGCAGTTGGAAGGACGCGGGCAGCGGGTTGGCCTTCAACAGCATCAGGGATTTCGCCAAATGAGGATCTTTCATCGCTTCCTGGAGCGCCTGGTCTTTCGACGTAAACGTGATGGAGACGATCTCCGGATCCTGCGCTTTGAAGGTGTCCGCCAGCGCGGCGAGGTCCCGATCCGGCTCCGCGTCCTGCAAAAAAACAACCGCCGACAACGAATTTTTCACCGAGGCTTCGGCCTTGGCGAGCGCCTGCTGCAGGCCGATCAGCACGCTGGCAAACAAACCGATCACAAACGAGGTGATCAGCACATGCAGATGTCCCGGCCGCCAGACATTCATGCCAGCGCGACGAAAATGCGCGCCGTTTCATTCGCCTCGGCGGGCGAGTGAATCAAATGGGCGATCTGCTTGCGGTAGCGGTCCGGCAGGGTCTGGCGCCGCTTCCAGGAATCCGACACCAAACGGTACACCGACTCGGCCTCCCATCCGCGTTCAAAAGTCCACATCGGCTGATTGAAATCGCGGCAAAGCGTGCGGATTTTCTGCTGATAGCCCAGCCCGATAAACGGCTTTTCCGCGAGCGCCGCCAGGATCAGCGCATGGTAGCGCATCCCGATCACCATGTCGGCGTCCTGAATCCAGGTCAGCAAATCGTCGGTCCGCTCCCAGGTGCGAACCGGCGCCGGAGGCGCCGTGGCGGCGCTTATTTTTCGAGCGATCTCCAAATCTTCTTCCGGGAAAAACACCAAGAGATCGTTAGCAACCCCCAGTTCGCGCGCGGCGCGCTGCATCAGGAAAGAGACGTCGTGGTCCCATCCCGGGCGCTGCGGCCATGACGAGAGCGCCCAGGCGATGCGGGGCGGGTTGCGCGGGACCGCGGGAGGCCGTATGCGACCCAGCATGAAAACCGGATCGGGCGTTTTCCATAAGCGCGTCCGGACGCCGATCATTTCCAGCGCGCGTTGGGAATCGGCGTCGCGCACCGAGGCATAATCCACCAGCAGATTGAAGACCCAGCGCGTCCAGATCCGGTTGCCGCCGCGCCCCACGGGATCCACGCCGATGGCCCGGACTTCCGTCCGGCAGCCCAGGCACTTCGCGAGGAACACCAGAAATAGATAATACGCGTGATTCCACGGCCCGGTCGACTCCTGAAGCAAACCGCCGCCTCCCAGAATGAAACACTCGGCCTCCCAAAGCGGACGGACCCACGTCCAGGGTTTCCATCGGTTGACCGCCTTGACGCCGTGGTCTTCGGCGGTGCGCTCCGGACGGGGCGAGAACACGGTGAGCGACCGGCCCGGCTGCTCTTTCTGAAGCCGGCTGACCAGGGTGGAGAGAATCAACTCATCCCCGGCGTTCCCGAAACCGTAGTAGCCTGCGATGACGACGGCGCCGCGTTTCTTGTGACGCTTCATGAGGACCCTTTCGGATACGCCAGCGCTTCTGCGGAATCGGCGAAGGGGAATGAAACGCGCGGCCGGGACAGCACAAAGCGGCGGAGGAGCCAGACGGCGAACGCTCCGATCAAGGCGCCGATCGCCAGCCCGTTAAACGACCGCCAGAGCTCGATGCGCAAAGGCGAATGCAAATGACAAAACGTATTGATCATGGAAATCGGACCCATCATTCCGAGCCACATCAGCAGCCTCCCATCCCAAGGTGATCGACGCTGTAAATAAAGACTTTGAACACAACAACCCGCCCACAATGCCGGCCAGCCTAAAACGAATTCCTTGAAACGCGGGCGCGCGACCAGGACGGCTTCCAGCAGGTCGCGGGCGGGCTGTTCCCAGGGAGGTTTCCACCCCGCCGCCGCGTTCCCGGTGCGGAGCATCACATACCCCGCCGCCGCGGCCGCCGAGAGGCCGATCAGCAGATCTCTGCGCGTCAGGGACTTCTTGAGCAGCGCGCGCAGCTCAGCCCGCTCATACAGTACCAAAAGCGAGAGCCCCCATGAAATCAGGAAGGCCGCCTTGACGCCGCGGAAGGGCACGATCGAGAGCCGGGTATAGGGATGATCCGCGACCGCGGCGGCCAGAAAAGCGCCCAGGAGGGAGGCCGCGGCCGTTCGAAAAAAAACGCTGCGCCAGCGCGGAAAAGCGTTCCGGGCCCACCCGAGAGCCAGGGGCGGCGCCAGGCAAACGATCGCCAGCGCGATCCAGGGGCTCCAGACCATCGGCCCGGGCGTCTTCGCCGTCCAAGCCGCGCGCGGTCGTGGAAAAGACGCCTGCAGGCGGCAACGTTTGATCGCGTTGGAGACCATGGCGATTTGCGCTTGAAAGCTTTCCATCGTGTCGTTCGGAGCCATGCGCACCAGAAGCAGGCGGCACGACCGTTCCTCGATCGCCCGCCGCCAGCGCGCCGCTTGCCGGCCGGGGGAAAGCTCCCTGAGTTCAGAGGCGGAAATCGAATGGGCGCGATACGTGTTCGCCGGGAGCGCGCGCGCCATCAGCCGGGCGGAGGCCACGGGCGAAAATTCCGGCAGGAACTGCACGGCGCCCTGGCGTTCAAGCCACGCGCGCCAAAAAGGCCGCGCGGCCTGTCCGCCGGGGGGGTCCTGCGCGCTG
>MGUR01000023.1:519-9408 GCA_001800075.1 Elusimicrobia bacterium RIFCSPLOWO2_01_FULL_59_12 | reverse complement strand
TCACCCCCATACCCTGGGGGAGCGAGTGGTTAAGCGGCTTCCTTCGTAATCCGGGAGGGTTTGGGTTCAAAAGAAAGGCGAATGCCCAGGGCATCCAATAGCTGCGTGAGGCTATACCACTCGGGATTGCCGTGCCCGGACAACATGACATACAGATGTCTCCTGTCCAGTTTCGTCAATCGAGCGATTTCGGACATGCTCGACCTGGCTTCAATGACATCTTTGAGGGCCAGCAGAAAGACCCGCTTATCAGGGTCCGCATAGGCCGCTTTTAAATAACCGGCTGCTTGGACGGGATCCTTCAAGGATTCCTTGAGTTCCCCTTTGTAGCTTCGCGCGCGCTTCACGAATTTGACCTCCTGAAATCTCTCCAGTACGCCTTGGCCTGTTCGATATCCTTACGCTTCTGGCTTCCCTTGTCCCCACCCTGGAGAAGCACCACAATCGTTTTTCCCCATTCAGCGAGATACACACGGTACCCAGGTCCGATGTCAAACTTAAGTTCAATAACTCCCTCCCCGACAGCGTCGCATCTGCCGAGAAGCCCTAATCGGACGCGGGCCAACCGAACACGCAAGGCGTCTATAACATCCTGATCTTTTAAAGAATCGCGCCATTCGAGAAAGGGGCAACGTCCGCCATTGGTTTCGTAGTAATAAATCCGTCTAGGAATAGGCTCCAACGCGACCTCCTCAATTGTGTGTTATAGCCGACAAGCTGTCAAGTCCTGATTGGGTCGGCTGTTACCAGTTAGACCCGCCAGGAACAGGGTTATTCAGATTTATTTTCTGGACTAAAATGGAAGGAGAAACGACGTGGATTTAAGAGGAGATTTTACCCTGTCCCAACAAGTGCCCTATGTTTTCCCGTTGGGCCAGGCACCTTTAGGGTTTTTATTACACGTGTAATAATTTCGCCAAGCCAGGCCCGCATTCTCAAACGCCTCGGAGATAAGCAAACACCCGTCAAGACCGCCAAGCGGGCCGCAGCGAGGGTTGGTCAGTTAAAGAAACAGAGCGTCAAGTGAATGCGTTTTTGGAGAAGCCCAATGTGAGGCTGACCGCATGAGCAACCGCCGCAGGCGGTAACTCAGCGAGCCCGCAGCCCCAGCCGGGTTCCGAACAGGAACTGGATTCCCGCCCTCCACACGACTGGGCGGGCTTTCGCGGGAATGACGAAAAGGGATGGCTGCCGGGGTAACCTCAGAGAGAATCGATCGCCTCCGCGGTGGCTTTGCCTTCCAGGATGGCTTCTTCCATGTAGGAATATTTCCAGCCGCCGAAGCGGCCGATCGAATGCACGTTTTGGGATTTCAAGTAGGAGAGGATCGTGTTTGTGGAGGGTGTTCTATTTTTGTCGAAGATCACATACGCGGTGGGGATCTGCAGGACCCCCTGAGAAATGATTTTGTCATTGCGGTCCAAAAGTCCACAGTCATAGAGCCCTCGAAGACAGGCCTGGAGCGTTTTTTTATCGTCCGGCGGCTGTCCAGGCCTATAGGCGATTTCGATGTACATCGAGCTGCAGCCGGGAGGCGTCATCTTGTCTGAAAAATTCATCGGGAACCCCACACGATAAAATGGGTATTTCTTTTCCGGGAAGTAGATCCAATGCTTATCGGTCAGGCGAGGGCGCTGAATGCCGAGGTTCAGGTTGTAGACCGAGGTCCAGCGCAGGGTCTTGGCCGCGGCCGCGATGTCAGAAGGCAAAGGCTTGGCCAGCGCAAGGAAACGCGCAAGCGGGAGGCTGGTGACCAGCGTATCGAAGGATAGGGTTTCTCCGGAAGCCGATGTCGCCTCCCTGCGTTCCAGATCGATCGTTTTGACTTCCTGTTTGAGACGTATGTTTTTTATTGATTTAGCGAAAGCAAATGCCAGCGATTGGATACCCCCCTCCCGCGGATAAAGGAACGTCGCGTTGTAGCCGTACTGCTGAGTGCGGTCGGTGAAAGCGCCTTCCACGATTTCGGCGACCGAGGGTTTGGGAACAAACGGCGCCATCCACTCCGCCGTGAGCGCGTCCGGCGAAACGGTCCATAATTTCTCGTTGTAGGGAAAAAAGAAGTATTCGCCGAACCCCGCGCCGAAGGTCCGGAGAACCCATTTTCTTAGCGTCTCCGGAGAAGCCTCACCCCCCGCCTTCGGCGGTCCCCCCTCTCCCACCGGGAGAGGGGTTGGGGGTGAGGCCAGTTGCGCGTCGATCAGGCCTTTAAGGCAAGCTTCCACCACGCGTTTGGGAAGGCCGTAGGTGTTGGCCTGAAACGGATAGCGTGTGAAGGCGCCGCTGGAATAGATCCAGGCATTCCGTACATTCTTGACCAGGTTGTCCCCCAGCAGTTTGGGAATCAACGTCAGCGTGTACGGATCGCGCAAATGGAGCAGGTGCCCGGTGTGATCAAATACAAAACCGTCTTTTTTAACGGAGCGCGAGAGGCCGCCCGGTTCGTCCGATTTTTCCCAGAGCTGATAGTCGCTTTTCAGGTGGTAGGCGCAAGAAAGGCCCGACATCCCCCCGCCCAGAATGAGAGTCCTAATATGCGTCACTTTCAGTTTTCAGTTCTCGGATTTCGGTTCTCGTACTTTCAATCTCTCAATGCCCGAAAGCTCCAGACCAGATCGCAGAAAATCGAAAACTGAGAACTGAGAGACGGCCATAGTCCGCCTTGATTTATTCGATCTGGATTCGCGCCAGCCAGGTTCCCAGGACCAGCGCCACTCCGGCGGCCACCCCATAGAGGAGGACGGCGTTCTGCATGGAGACGATAGTGACTTGATAGGCGATGAATGTCAGCAGGAGGCCGGCGGCGTAGCACATCACCAAAATTTCTTCTCGGAAAAAGCCGAAGGTTTCCAGACGCAAAGCAAAATGATCGCGGCTGCCGCGAAAGGGCGACATGCCTCGGGAGTATCTCAAATAGCTGACCAGGAGCGTGTCGTAGATCGGGAGCCCGAGGATCAACAACGGACAAAAAACGGCCAGATCGTTGACGCGCGTATAGGATGTTCCCAGGGACAGGGCGGCCAGGACGAACCCGGCCAGCAGGCTCCCGGTGTCCCCCATGAATATTTTCCAGCGTTTCGAAAGATTGTAAGGCAGAAAACCCAGCAAAGCGCCGGCCAGCGCGGCGGAGGTGAAATTGACATAGATTTCTTCCGAGGGCAGGGAGATAAAGAGAAATCCCAGGCTGGCGATCACCGCGATGCCGGCGGCCAAACCGTCCATGATATCGATGATGTTCAGCGCGTTGATGATGCCCACCACCCAGAGGATGGTCAGCAGATCGCCGAACCAGCGCGGCGAAATAAATTTGATGCGAATGTCGAAAAGGATCAGGCAGAGCGCGGCGGCCAGCTGGATGATGAATTTCGCGCGAATCCCCAGCCCGTAGCGCTGGATGTCGTCGGCCAGTCCGAGCAGAAAGACGATGATCGACCCCAGAAGGATCCCCCGGAGGGCGTGCAGCGTGCCCGTTGGAAAACTCGTCAGGAAACGGGCCGCGATGAGCGAGAGCACCAGCCCGGCGGCGATCGCCACCCCCCCCAGGTAAGGTACGGGTTTTTTGTGTGTTTTCACATCGGTCAAGGGGCGGTCCAGGATCTGGAAACGGAGCGCGAGCCTGCGCATCAGCGGGGTGAGCGCTCCCGAGAGGATCAGCGCCGTTAAAAAACAGTAGAGATACAGCTTGCTTTCCGGAATCATAGGGCGTACACCTCGCACGCCCGGTCGCGGTAAAGGGACACCAGCCGTTCTAGGAGGCGGTCCCAGTTTCGCTGGCCTTGCGCGTTGAATCGGGCGTAGGGATAGGTTTTGAGACGCTCAAACTCCAGACGGTTGACCACCATATGGGTGATCCCTTCCTCTTGGATCTTCCGCCGCAGTTCAGCGGGCGTTGCGGAGGCGTTCGCCCATTCGATCAGAAGATTTTTGCTGAACACCGGACTGATCCAGATTTTTCGCTGATAGTAGTAGCCGCGCTGATCGCCAAACACATACACATAACTCTCCGGCGGCGTTTGCGTGTTTACGAAGAACGCGGCGCCGTAGTAGTCGAGCTTGCGCTTCAGATACGCGTCGCGACTTTCCAAACCGGCGGCGACCGCGAACGGGGATAGAAAATTCATCACGTAAAAGGATAGGAAAAGCCCTGAAAGAAGAAAAGAGGTCAAAAACCCCCGGGACGCCCAGCGGACCCAGGCCGGTTGCGGCCGGAGGCCATGCACCCAGGCATAGGCCGCCAGGAGCGCCAAGAGAGGAGCGATCGGGAATAAAAACCTGAGCACAGGATGGGAAAGCGCCCACGGCACAAAATAAACGGCGCAAAAAATCAAAAGGAGCTTGACCATGCCGGGCAGCCTGCGGCAAAGCCACAGGGCGGGCGGAAGGCCGAGGAGCGGGACCCACCCGAAATCACCCAGGACGTCGATCCCGCGCCCGAACCCGATGCCGTTCACCGCGGCTTCCCACAGCACCCTCGGGAGTTCCCAGAAAGACCGCGAATAATACTCGGTGATGCCCGCGAAATACCCGGCGGCGGCCTGATGGAGCCACGGGTTGAGCTCCTGGATGCCCCAGGAGTGGAAAAACGGGAATACGGGATTGCCGACGTATACGATGTTTTTAATCAGCCACGGGCCGGCCGTGAGCAGAACGCTGCCGCAGAAAAGAAGGAGGTCTTTGAAGGCGTGGGGCTGCCGGTAGAGTCGTGTCGCAATGAATATCCCGGTCAAGAGGGCGGGGAGCGCGCCGGTGTACTTGACGCCGATCGCCCACCCGGCGAAAAGACCCGCGCCCGCGAGCATCGAGGCGCTTCGATGGGCGACCCAGACACAGGCGGCGTACAAGGCCATAAAACTGAAAAGCGTCAGGCCGACATCCACATACCCCCCTGAGCTCAAGAGTAAAAACGCAGGCATGAGCGCCAGCAGCGCCGCCGCGACCCACCCCACCGAGATATCCAGAAACCGCTTGGCATACGCGATGACCGCCGCAAGCAGCAAAAAGCTCATGCTCCAGGCGATCAGATTGGCCACGGTGTCATCCCCCACCAGGAGCGCCAGGGTCCAGAGCATTTCCAGCGTTTGTGGAAATGCGGAGTAAACCAGATGGGGGAGCGCGACCCACCTCTGGGCCTGCACGTAAGCGGCGGGAAGCGCCAAGTGGTAGACCAGCGAGTCGTAGTACGTGATCGGGGCCAGCGCCAGCGGGAGGCTGAAGAATCCCCCCGTCAGCACGGCGGCGCCGGGCCAGAGCAGGTCGGAAGGCAAAAACCAAATCTCAGAGGCCATGGAAAAAAGACGCTTCACGTTTTTTAGGAACGGTCCGCTGAGACCGATGCCGGCGATGAGCAAGCCCCAAGCGCCGGTCGGGACCCAGGCATGAAAAACTCCCAGAAGGATCATGCCTCCACTGAGCGCGCCCAGACCCAGGACCTCGGCAAAGAGAAAGGCTTCCAGCGGCGTGAAGGGGGATTCCTTCGTGAATATCCGGGTTCCCCAGCCGCCCGCGCTCCAGAGGACGAACGCGGCCAGACTTATCTGCTCGAGGCGCGTCAAAAACAACGGGAGGGGCGTGTTGAGGAAATACGCGGCGGCCAGCGCCGAGAGAAACGCCAGGAAAAAGGCGCTTTTTATCGCGGGACGAACAGTGGGCATGACCACAGTTTCCATCGGTGCAGGTGGTATCGGAGAACCGTTTTGAGGGATTCCAGGCCGTACCGCACGCTGCGCTTAAAATTGATGGACGACGCTTCCTCGAAATAGCGCGCCGGCGCGGGGACGTCTCCCAGGCGGAAGCCCAAGGCGGCGGCCTGAACTAAAAATTCGCAGTCGAACACAAAATCGTCCGAGTTTTTTTCCCAGGGGATGGTTTCCAGCACGCGGCGCGTGTAGGCCCGCAGGCCGCTGTGCCATTCACCCAAATTTTGTCCCATTGCCAGATTTTCGGCCGCCGTGAGGAAGCGGTTGGAAATGTATTTATAGAAAGGCATCCCGCCGGCCAGCGCTTCCTGGCGGGTCCGGATGCGGTTCCCGAGAAGGACGTCGCAGATGCCGTCCCGGAGAATGCCCGTCAAGTGAGGAACCAGCCGGGCGTCATACTGGTAATCCGGGTGGATCATCACAATGATGTCCGCTCCCGCCGCCAGCGCTTCGCGGTAGCAGGTTTTTTGATTCCCCCCATAGCCCCTATTCTTTTCGTGCTGAATCACGCGCAACCCCAGCCGCTCTGCGAGGGTGACGGTCTGGTCCTTGGAGCAGTCGTCGACCAGGATGATCGAGTCCACGCTCCCGGCGGGAATATCGGCCAACGTGCGCTCCAGCGTCTTCTCCGCGTTATACGCCGGCATGACCACGATGACTTTTGGCTTCACTGGAGTTGGAGCCATGGGGGCGCGCCCTCAACAGGCCGACGTTTATAGCGGGCGATCCACGGTTTGACCGCGTCCGCGCCCAATGCCTGAGCCTGGATGAAAACAGGCTGCGTCGGGCCGCGTCGCGCGATGTCGTCGCCCAGGCGGTCCGGATCACGCATGAGCGAGTTCACGTTCCACGCGGAACGGCCGGAAAAGTACAGCAGGTAAATCCACGCGATCCCGCCCAGGGTCAGGTAAAGGGAATTGTCGGGCGTGGCGCGCGCCAGCGCCTGGGTTTCCCGATACCCCACGTTCTTCTGTGGGTCGTGCATGGGAATAATGCGCGTCCGGAGGTTCACCGGCACCAAGGTCATAAAGAGGAGAGCCAGGAGGACCCACCGGACACTGGTTTGCCGAATCCCATGGGCGCCTAATCCAAGCAGGATTCCCAACGGGATGAAATCCGTCAGCCGGTAACATTCCGTGGCAGGTTCCCATGTCCAGAAAAAAACACCGTAGACGGCGAGCCAGAGCGCGCAGAAAGTCCATAGGGGCTGATTCTTTCGTTTAAGGGACATTCCGAGAAGCCCCAGCACAACCGATATCGACACCAGCGTCAGGAGTCCGCACCACAACGGAACGTTTGTTTGGTACGGCCAGAAGCTGCCCCAAAATAGTCGCACGGAGGTGGTCGCCCAATCCAGAGGCCCTGTCCAGCCGGCAAAATGCCATTGAAACGTGCTGTGTGCGTTGAGCGCCGCGCTGCCCAGGAGCCATTTCACCAGCCAGCCATCCTGCAGGTGCTTGGGAAGAATGACCGTTCCGATCACCAGCAGGTAGGGGAGAGCCGTCCCCGCGGCCAACACCAGCAGATAGCGCCGCAAAGAGGTTGTCCGAACGCGCGGATTTTCCTTCCAAAGCAGATAGAGAGCGGGCACGATCCAGAGCGCGTGAATGATATGCCCCAGCACGGCGCCGGCATGCAGCGCCCCCACCCAGAGCCACTTTTTCGGATGGGCGGGCCGCATCACATGATAGGTCGCCCAGCTGAGCGCCAAAAAGCCCAGCGCATACACCTGCGCTTCGATGCTCCACACCCAGACGACGGCGGTCACGCTGACGCACAGCGTGGCGAGCAGAGCGAGCCTCCGGTCCGTCAAAATGCTCTGAAGGATCATGAAAAGACCGGCCAGCCCGGCCGCGGAAAGCAGGGACGTGAAAAGTTGAAGCGCGGGGAGCGCGCGCGGCAGGATCCCGAAGGAGAGCGGCTTCCAAAAGAGGAAGCCAAAAAATCCATACAGGAGATGATTGGAGTGGAAAAGGAACATCGGATTGCCCAGTTCCAGCGCCGCCGCGCAGGCCACCCCGTCAAAATTCCACATTCGCGAAGGAAAAGAAATGAAGAGCAAAAAAGGCAGGGCGAACGCGAGCAGGGTCAAAGCCGTACCAGGTTTTTCGCCGTCAGGCCGCGCGCGATGTTCCGGGTGTCGACGACCAGACGCGAATGTTTGAGAATTTCCTTGGCATGAAACGCGCGATGGGCGGTGGTCACCACGACGGCATCCATCGAACGCAGGAGCGCCGGCGAGTACAGCAGGCCCTTGATGCGTTTTCCGCTGATCTCGACCGAGCTCACCCAGGGGTCGTGAAACGCGATCTGGGCGCCTTGTTCGCTGAGCAGATGCATCAGGTCCAGCGCCGGGGATTCCCGCGTATCCGAGACATTCGATTTATAGGCGACGCCCAGGAGAAGGATTTTGGCGCCGTTGATCGATTTTTTGCGCTGGTTCAGCGCCAGCATGATCTTTTGAAGCACGAAGTCCGGCATATGCGAATTCACCTCGCCGGCCAGTTCAATGAATCGGGCTGAGAAATTCAGCGCCTTCATCTTCCACGAGAGGTAATGCGGGTCGACCGGGATGCAGTGCCCGCCCAGCCCGGGACCGGGGTAAAAGGGCATAAAGCCGTAAGGCTTGGAGGAAGCCGCCTCGATCACTTCCCAGACATTCAGATGCAGCTTATCGCAGATCAGAGCGATTTCATTGACCAGCCCGATGTTGACCGCGCGGAACGTATTCTCCAAGAGCTTCACCATCTCCGCGCTCTCCGTGGACGAGACGGGGACCACCCGCGCGACGATGCTCCCGTACACCTCGGCGGCAAGGCGGCTGCAGGCCGGCGTCACCACGCCCACGACTTTCGGCGTGTTCGCCAGCCGGTATTGCTTGTTGCCCGGGTCGATGCGTTCGGGCGAAAAGGCCAAATAGAAATCTTTCCCCACCTTCAGGCCGCCGGCTTCCAGCATCGGCAGGACAAACTCCCGCGTGGTGCCGGGGTAGGTGGTGCTTTCCAGAACGACCAGCTGCTGGGGATGCAGGTGTTCGGCGATCGCCTGGGTGGATTCGGCGATGAAAGAGATGTCCGGGTCCTTGGTCTTGCGCAGGGGGGTCGGCACGCAGATGATCGTGACGTCCATTTTCCGCAGATGGGCGAAATCGGTCGTCGCCCCCAGCGATTTCTTTTGAATGAGGGGCCGAAGC
>MGUR01000023.1:219-510 GCA_001800075.1 Elusimicrobia bacterium RIFCSPLOWO2_01_FULL_59_12 | reverse complement strand
GGAACGTCCTTTGAGAAGAGAAGTCACCTTGGACGCGTCGACTTCAAAACCCGTCACCGGAAAGCCCGCTTTGGCGAATTCGCAGGCAAGCGGCAATCCGACATACCCCAGGCCCAGGATGCCTATCTTTGCAGATCGATTTTGAATCTTCTTTTGGAGCAAATTCGCTACTCCCCGGATGCGCGCGCTATTGTATCGCATGGAAGGAAGAGGTGCAAGCCAAGGGCCGCAATGCATCAAAATGTGTTTGACAAATCGTCGAAATCCGCGCATATTAGTGGGGTTATGCGT
>MGUR01000023.1:0-145 GCA_001800075.1 Elusimicrobia bacterium RIFCSPLOWO2_01_FULL_59_12 | reverse complement strand
GCGCGTGGCCGCGGTGCTGGAGCAGTCCGGCGTCCCGGTCGAAGTCATCGATTTATCCGGCGTCCAGAACTATACCGAGGCCATCGAATTTCACGCCAATCGGACCCAGGCCCGGATCTTCGGGATGACGTCCACCACGCCCCAG
>MGUR01000022.1:28762-42193 GCA_001800075.1 Elusimicrobia bacterium RIFCSPLOWO2_01_FULL_59_12 | reverse complement strand
CGATTTCAAAATTCCCCAGTCCCAGCCCTGCGACCGGGTGATCGAGCGCGCCTTGGATCGCCACGCCCCAAATCTTGGGACGGTAATCCAACTCCGAATTTTCCGGGGAGGCGTGAAACCGGGAAATCAACCGTTCCGGGAAAAAAGCGGCGGCGAATAGCAGACAAAGCAAAACCCCTGCGAAAACTTTTTTCGGCATATGTACCGAAGCCGCTACGAATACAACGCTGACCCCCAGGCCTAAAAGGGCGCTCCGGGAAGGGCCTGCGATAATCAGAACGGTCAACAAAACAGCCAGGGATGCCATGGCGCACCGCCATCTGAGGGCTAAGTTTTTGGCAGAAAGTGATAGGCCCAGAAAAGCCGCGGCCAGGCTGGCCATCCAGGCGGCGTTGAAATTGGGGTTGACGGGAAGCAGTCCATACATCGGGGGTTTCTGGAGCCATTGAAAGAGCGTGACACCGGCTGTGATGAGGCCGGCCAGCCCCAGCGTTATCCAGAAAGGGCGTTCGGTTGTCCAGCGCTTCAGGCTGCAGCGAAGCGCGAGCCATAGGAGAAGGAAAAAGAGCGCCTGCGCAGTACGGAAAAAACTGATCGAAGGATCCAATGAAAGTCCTTGGCTGCCGAGAACGACAATCAGGAAAAGAATCCAAGCGGGATGGCTCGCTTCGGCAGCGGCCGCTTCTTTTTGCGTCCAAAACGTATACGCGAAAAAGACCAGACCCATAAGGCCCCACACTGCAAAAGAAAAGGGCTCTTTAGCTCCCAGAGCAGCCAGGCCCCCTATCAGCAAGACACAAGGCCAATAAGGAACGTTCGAATGAAGCGTTTTAAGAAGGGGATTCAAGCCGCCGGTCCTTCGCAAAAAAAGGATAGAGCTTAACCAGGTCGTGTTTTAGTTCATCCTGCTTATGAGGAAACCCTAAAAGCGCATAGAGACGGCCCGCGCTGATCCAGTAGGCAACGTGAAGCGGTTCGCGGCGGAGCGCTTGAAGCATGTCGACCAGCGCCTGATCCATTGCTCCACGAGAGCGCATTTTCTGCGCTTCTTCAAATCGTAAGCGGGCGAGCAAGGCATGCGGGTCGGCTGGCGCATCATTACGTTTAATCGCTCTTTGTGCGTGCATGTGGGCTTCTCGCGGTTGGTTATTTCCCTGATAATAGACGGCCTTCGCATAGTCGCGGTTGGTTTGGAACCGCTGAACGCTTACGATGGCCAGAGAAACAAGGAGGAGATGGACGGCGATCCGGGATGCTGGCGCCCACCGAGAAGGGACCGCCTCAGGTGTTCGCGTGGGGGAAGGCGCCTGAAGCGACCAGAACAGCAGGGCGTGAGAGGGCAAAATCAAGGAGTAGTCCAGCAGATTGTGCGTCAGCAAACCGATGCTGGCGGAGGCGTGATACGCATTGGATTGACGGCGCAGGCACCCGCTGACCAGCCAAAAAATTCCCCCCACCCCCCACACGCCAAGTTCTGCCCACCATTGCAACCAGGTGTTGTGGGCGTAGAACGTGAAGAGGTTTAAATCGGGTCCCTGCGGCAAAGCCAGCTCAAAGGTCGCGGGCCCTAACCCGATCCAAGGATGTGCGCTTCCCATCGCAAGAGCGGCTTTCCACCAAAGCAAGCGATGCGGGTCCTGCGAACTGAATATTTTCCATAGAAACGGCAACAGGCAAAGGCCGGCCGCCCCAAGGATCCAAGGCGCGGTAGACAGAGGCTTTTTTTTGTAGCTCAGCACAAAGAACAGCGCGCTGATCCCGAATGCACACAGCGCGCCCGTTGAGCGCGTCACTAGAAAAAGAAGGAAGGCCAGGCTTGTGAACACCCAAGGCCACCGGTTTTTCCTCGCTGGGGGTTCGAGACACGCCTCCATCCCAAGCCATAGAGGAATCAGCAGATAGCTCCCCAGCGCATTGGCGTTCAGCAGCCCCGCGCGGGGAGGATTCTCCGGGCGTCCGAGGGCTTGCCAGCTTCCCCAAATCAAAAGCAGCGACCAGGATGCGAACAACCCGTGTCGGAGGCTTTTGCGGGCACCGGCGTCCAGCCCGCTCATCAGAAGAAAGACAAGAAAATAATTGATCCAATTCCAAAATTCCTGCTGGCTTTTCGTCGGCGCTCCGGAGTAAAGCGTGGATGTCCCCAGCGCCAAGAGGACACCCCCCCATAGCGCCAGCGAGGAGCGGTCCGGGAGCGTCAATCCCTGTCCGGCGCCTCTACTCACCGCGTAGAGGATCAGAAAGGTCAGAACGAGGTGAATCAGGGTTTGGACCCATAGATCCACGGCGCCCGAAAACACCATGGACACCGTCAGAACGAACCACAAACCTGCGGGGATGAGAGGAAAAGACCCTGGAAGGAGTGAGGCGTGCGGGGTACGGCCGGGAATCATTCCGCCGCGATGCGTGGGGTGAGGAACACGATGAGCTCGGTGCGTTGGACGCGGTCTTCCTTGCCTTTGAAAAACCAGCCGATGATCGGGATCGACATCAGGAGAGGAATGCCGCTTACGTTTTTGGTGTTCGTCTCAGTGATCAATCCTCCGATGGCGATCGTCTCTCCGTCTCTCAGCAGCACGGTGGTGTCCGCGTCGCGTTTATTGATCGCGGGAGGCGCGCCCGCGAAGGCCAGCGTGCCTGTTCTGGGATTGCTCACTTCGGGCTTCACTTTGAGCGTGATCCGGCGGTCCGCATTCACCGTGGGGCGAACGGTCAGTTTGACGCCCGCCTCGACAAACGAAACGCTTTCCGTTGCGACGCCGTTTGAGACGGTCGTCGTTTTGTAAGGGATCTGGTCCACGACATTGATGGTCGCATCGGTGTTGTTCATCGCCACCACATGCGGCGTCGAAAGGACCTTCACTTTCTGTTTGCTCGCCAGCGCGGTCAGCTGCGCCTGCAGCAGGTAGGTCTGTTCGGAACGAAGGAAGGTGAACGCGGAGTTCGACAGCGTTCCGAGCGCGGAGGCGAAATCCACCCCCGTCCCCAAGGGAGGAGGGTTCACAGAGATCACTGAGCCGCCGGAGGTGCCCCCCAAACCCGCGCCTGAATCGGAACTGGAGCCGGTGGTCCCCCCGTAAAAATTGTGGTCGCCTGCCCGGCCTGACGCGAACGCCCAGCTGACCCCCATCTTGGTGCTGTTGTCCAGCTGCACTTCGACAATCTTGGCTTCAATGTCCACCTGCTGGGGCTTGCGGTCCAAGGCGGGGATCAAGTCTTCCACTTCCTTCAGGCCCTGGATGGTGTCCGTAATAATGAGCGCGTTATTTTTGCTGTCGACCGTGGAAACCCCTTTGCGCCCGGCGGCGGAACGGATGGCGTCGAGCGGCGGTTTGATTTCCGACGCATTGGAGTATTTTAGAACGAAGACCTTGGTGAACGTCGTGGCCTGAGACTGTTCCTGGGTCAGGCCGGTCGAGCTGACCACGCGAATGATGCGGTGTCCCACAGGCAGGGCGACCAGACCCTTCAGCGTCAAGACGGTCTGGAAAGCCTGATCAAAAGGCACGCGGTCCAGATGGACGGTGACCGGGCCGGTGACGTCCGCCCCATAGATGATATTGACGCCGGATTTCACGGCCATCAGGTGCATGACATCGCGGACATCCGCGTCTTGAAAATCCATCGAGATCGCTGTTTTAGGCAGCGGCAGGTCGTTCATGGAATAGGTTGTTCTCTTAAAGGCGGTGGTAGAGTCCGCCGCAGGTGTGACGGCGGTGGGCGCGGGAAGGCCTGCCTCTTCGCTGCCGGGGGTCACGGCGGCACCGGCTTCCATGCCGGCGGCTGGCGCGGGGGCGTACGCTGCCCATAGCGGTTCGGACGCCATGTGAAGCGAAAGGATAAGCCCCAGGATTCTACGCAGCCATAACTTGTTCATACGTCCCCCTTGAACACCTTGACATTTGTCTACCCCTTAAACGTGTAAAAATCAACAGGGAAATCATCAGAGAACCGTGGTGACTTTGAGTTCCCGGACGGTCCGGTCCGAGCCCATGAGCACCACGCTGTTCGACTTCACGATGCCGGAGATGCCTTTCATGAGATGGTTTCGGCCATCGTACAGGCGCCCTCCGCGAAGGATATAGCTGCTCACGCCGGTGGTGAGAAGCGCCATGCGGCTTTTTCCATCCTGGATAATCCCCTTCAGCAGAAGAGAGGAAATTTGAGGAGGCCGATCCGTGCCCTGATCGCGAAATTCACCCGCCAGAGGAACAAACGGATCACGATAACGATCTCCCTGATACGCGTAACGCTGGTATTCCGGGGTCGGCACGGGAGGCTCCGCCGCCCCAGCGGCCTGGGGGGCGGGCGGCGCCGGTTTTGTCGCTGGAACCGGTGTTGTTTTTTTGGCGATGACCAGGGCGGCGGATTTTTTTGCGGAAGCCGGATCGGCCGCACCGCTCCGCAGGGGGATGAGGATCCCGACAGAGAAGAAAGCGAGGGGGGCGATGAGACGGATCTTAACCATGGTATTTGAACGTGATCAATTGGAAGGTCGCATTAATGGATTTAGAATAGTCGCCGGACTTGGAGAGGTTGCTCGGTGACAAGGCCAGGTTGCGGGCCGCGAACAGGCGGTCCCCCTTCCCCAGAGAGGTCAAGAAATGACCCAGGGTGTGAAAGGAAGCGGTCACCGAGACATTGTAGGGAATTTCCGAGTACAGTCCTTTAGGGACCGGGTTGCCGGGCGCCAGATTGCTGAGGATCATGCCGTAGCTTTCGGCGCGGTGAATCAGCACGCGGATCAGCGCGGGGAGCTCCCGCTCTTTAGGGAGCTGCTTTTCCAGTTGCGCGACGTCCACCTGGAGGGACGCCATCTCCTGCTGCATCTTGGTCAGCTGCTGGGCGCGCGCCTTGGCGACGTCCAGTTTTTGACGAAGATCCACAACGCCTTTTTGGTCCGCGGCGATCTCCCGGTGGACCGGCCCGTAGACATACGCCGTGTAGAGATAGAGCGCCGCGATCGTCAGCAGCAGGCTGCTGACGATCGCGGTTACGGTGTCACGATTTTTTAGGAACGGTGGCATCCAGCGCCGCCTTTCGATAGGTTGTTCCGATGTGGAAACTGATGGACTGGCCGCTTGCCGACTGCGACAGGGCGATGGCTCCCACATTGACGTCGGAAAAGATCTGCGACGTCTCCAAGTTGGACACCATGTCCGCAACGGCGTAGTGGTCCAGCGCCACAACATCGAGCGAGACGCTGAGCGACGCGCCGTCCTGCGGGAGCGTGGTGCTCAAGCCGGTGATCCAGACGTTGCCGGGCAGAAGTTTGAGGAAGTCTTCCATGAAGAAGGGATACCGTAAGCGCTCGGTCTCCAGTTTCTGGATGATGGACTTCCGCTGCTCAAGTTCGGATTTAGCCTTCTCCAGGGCCTCCACTTGGGCAACGATCGGTTTGTAACGCTCCAGCTCATTCTGGATCGAAGCGACTTCTTCCCGCAAACGGTTTCGTC
Source organism: Elusimicrobia bacterium RIFCSPLOWO2_01_FULL_59_12 (assembly GCA_001800075.1). Taxonomy (GTDB): domain Bacteria; phylum Elusimicrobiota; class Elusimicrobia; order 2-01-FULL-59-12; family 2-01-FULL-59-12; genus 2-01-FULL-59-12. The sequence goes on along the minus strand of MGUR01000022.1, from coordinate 36,740 downwards.
GCGAGGTTTGAACCAGCCAGTGCGGGAGAATCACGGTTCCCAGTAAAACCGCCACGCCCGCCGCCACGTGCTTCGGATTTACTTTGAGTTCGGTCGTTCGAACTTCAGGGGGAAGTAAGTTGATCCGGATCATGCCGCGGTATCCCCCTCCCGCCGGGTGGCTAGTCCGGCGGCGACCACCATGTGCGTCAGGAGCGGTTTTTGCTCCTCCGGCAAATCCAGGGGGGCGTTTTCCAGCAATCCCAGAGGATTGAAGATCTCCGTGTGAATGTTAAGCTCCCTGTTAAAAAATTGGTCCAGCCCTTTCAAGTTGGCGCTTCCCCCGCAGAGGAAAATCTTGTTCACGGTGCGGTCACTGCCCTGGGATAGATAAAAGTCGATGGAGCGCTGGACTTCCAGCAAGAGGTCTCGCGCCACCGGCAGCATCACCTCGACCACCTGCTGAGCTTCCGCGTCGGTCGCGTTTTCGTCCTGCAGGATGCCGTAGGCGATCTTTTTCTGCTCCGCCGCGCGGGTGTCGCATTGAAACTGGGTCTGGATGGCCTTGGTAAAGGTGTTCCCGGCGATGAAAACATCCCGCACCACGCGGCTGACGCCCTTTTCCAGGATGGACATATTGGTGAAGGTGGCGCCGATGTTCATGAACAGAACGGTGTCTGTCTGGGGCGGTGGGTAGACGGCTTCGTAGGCGCTTTCCAGGGCGAAGGCATCCACATCCATGATCACAGGCTGGAGTCCCGATTCTTTCAGCATATCGACACGCAGGTCCACGGAGTCTTTTTTCGCGGCGACCAAAACGGTTTCCATCTGGGCCTGTCCCTCTTCCACCACGTCTCCGAGGATGGAGAAACCGAGGTTGACCTCATCAATGTTGAATGGGATATAAGGTTCGGCTTCAAACTTCAACGATTTGGACAACTCGGCGGGCGGCATCTTCGACATTTTGACGTAGCGGACAATCACGGCATTTCCCGAGACCGAGGTGGCGACCCTTTTGACGGGCAGGTCAAGCGTTTTCAGATATTCTTGAAGGGCGACAACGGCCTGGGAGCGGCGGTCCATCAACGGGGTATCCAGGGGAAAATCTTCGCCATAGGGAATGACCCCCCAGCGGACCAGCGACCACCGTCCCGGGGCGCCTTTTAAGTAAACGACCTTAATGGCATGCGTCCCGATGTCGATGCCGATGAGGTCCCGCTTCTTTTTGAAGAAACTAAGCGCCTTGAGCGCCGATTGTAAAGGGAGCTTCATTTTGATAGTGAAATAAGATCGAAGTTAATCTAACAGCCAGGAAAGGGCTTGTCAAGGGAAAAGAACGGAATACCACCCCCCGGGCAGCAAAGCGCTTACAAACGCGCCCAGGCAAAGAAACGGTCCATAGGGGATGGCGTCCCCAGGTCGCTTGCGTTTGAGCAGGAGCAGGGCGCTGCCGAATACGGCTCCTACCAGAGATCCCAGCGTCAACGATCCGATCAAGCCCGACCAGCCCAGGAAGGCTCCAAAACCAGCCATCAGTTTGATGTCCCCCCCTCCCAGGGCCTCTTTTTTGAAGATTTTTTCTCCACTCCAGGCGAACAACATCATGAGCGCGCCTCCTGCCGTTGCGGCCAGCAGGCTTTCCATCAGCCGGGATAGCGGTTTTCCGGAAAGATACGGGTTGATGAAGGACGCGGCCAGACCAATCCCGAGAAGCGAAAAAGACAGTTCGTTCGGGATGATTTTATGATGGAAATCGATGACAGAAATCGTGAGTAAAAAGAAAACCAACAGGTCAAAGATGACGATGCGAGCGAGTTGGGGTTGAAACCACCAGGCAGAGAAAAGAAACAAGGCCGCCAGGGCCGCCTCGACGGCCGGATAGCGCCAGGAAATAGGCTGGCGGCACCCAAAACACCGCCGGTGAAGCAGAAAAAAGCTGATGACCGGGATATTGTCGATGACCCGGAGAGATTTATCACACTTTGGACAATGGGACCGGGGGAACCAAAGCGACTTGCCTTCAGGAAGCCGGGCAATGCAGACATTGGAAAAACTCCCGGCAATCAGCCCGGAAAGGATGGAAATAAAATAGAGCATTTTATTGACAAACGAAGAACGGCCGCCAGGTGTCTGGCGGCCGTTCTTTTATGCAAATGACAATACAACGGTCTCTAATTTAGTAGGACGTCCATTTATTGCCCTTGGTGTCCGAATGCGAACAATTGACCAAGAATTGCCCCCAATTGGCGTTGCCCACGGTATTGTTGTAGGTCCACCCACCAGCGTCGCTAGGGGCGATGGCTCCATCCACGTCACTGAGGTCTCCGTGCCCTATGTTGAAGCTAGTGGGCGGCAGTTTGGCCAGGGGAATGGTCGTCATGTACTTTGCAGCATTGGTCAACGAGGCCAGTTCGTCTGACGGGTACCATCCCTCCATGTCTCCGTAGTAGATGGAGAGCGCCGAACGCATGGCACCGAGGTTGCCCTTGGTGTTGGCTTCGTTACTCTTCGCGACCAACTGAGCGAACTTCGGTATGGCGATGGCGGCTAGAATACCAATGATAGCAACGACGATCATCAGCTCGATGAGGGTAAACCCTCTTTTTGTCTTCATGTTCATCTGGCTATTACCTCCTATAGTAATATGACACGCCGAGTCTATCACTCATGTGCAAAGCTGTCAAGCGCCTCATTACGGGAACACGCACAGTTTTACACGCGGAGTTGTTTGTAACAGAGCTAAGAACGCATCGCCAGGACAGGCTGTTCAGGCATTCCCCGCAAGCTGGCTCATCTCGAAGATGGGCAGGAACATGCAGATGACAATGGCCCCGATCACCACCCCCATGACGCAAATGACGGCCGGTTCGATGAGCGAGGTCATGGCCTTGATGGCCGTATCTACTTCTTGATCGTAAAAATCGGCAATTTTATTGAGCATGGTTTCCAGGTTTCCGGTCTCCTCCCCCACCGAGATCATCTGGAGGACCATCGGAGGGAAGACGCCGGAGGCTTTCAAGGGGTCGGCGATTTTTTCCCCCTCCCGGATCGATTCCCGGGCGCTCATGATCGTTCGCTCGATCACTCGGTTCCCCGACGTTTTTGCGACCGTGTCCAGCGCTTGCAGGATGGGGACGCCTGATTTGATGAGCGTGCCCAGCGTGCGCGTGAATTTGGCGACCGCGACCTTCTTGATGAGTTCCCCCATCACCGGCAGGCGGATCAGGAGGGCGTCGGTGGCGTCGTGCCCTTTTTCCGTCCGGTACCAGGCGCGAAACAGAAAAAACAGGACCACGGGGGTCAGAAGGACCAGCAGCATATGATTGGCCAAGGCGTCGGAAAGGCTCATGAGGATGCGGGTCGGAAGCGGCAGTTCGTGGCCGAAACTGGAAAAAACTTTCTTGAAGGTAGGAATGACGCCCACCATCAGAAAGAGGGTGACTGAGCTCGCCACCCCGCTCACCACCGCCGGGTACACCATCGCTCCCTTGACCTTGTTTTTGAGTTCCTCGGCGGCTTCCAGATAGGTCGAGAGCCGTTCCAGAATGGAATCCAGCACGCCGCCGGTTTCCCCGGCGCGGATCATGGAAACATAAAGCTCTGAAAACGCTTTGGGATGCTTTTTCATGGCGTCGGCGATAGCGACACCGCTTTCGATATCCGTCCTTATACCGGAAATAACGGTTTTGAAGGCGGAGCTTTCAATTTGAGCCTCCAAGATATTCAGCCCTTGGACGATGGGAACGCCCGCCGATACCAGCGTCGCTAATTGCCGGCTGAAGATCACCAGATCTTTTCCCTTGATGGATCCCTTAAACGGGTTCAGGCGGCTCATCAGATCCGTCGGTCCTCCGCCCTTCACTTCCGACAGGCTCATCACGGTGTATTTTTGACCCCGGAGTTTTTCGATGGCCAGTTTTTGGACCTGGGCTTCGATCACGCCCTCAATCGTTTTGCCGGCGGTGTTCCGAGCCGTGTATTTATATTGGGCCACGAACGGCTTCCTTTCCGGACATTACACCGGTCCCGTTGAGCTGCCCCGCTGCGTGATGCGCTTGAGATCGTCCGGGTCCGTCGACGCGGCCAGAGCTTCCTGGTAACTGATGAGATGCCGCGCGTACAGGTCATGCAGGGCCATGTTCATGGTCTGCATGCCGTATTTGGCCCCGGTTTGCATGGAGATCAAAATCTGTTCGGTCTTTTCATCACGGATCAAGTTGCGGATGGCCGGCGTGACCACCAGGACCTCGACGGCCATCACCCGTCCCTTGCCGGACATCTTCGGCAGCAAGGTCTGGCAGAAAATCGCCTGGAGCACAAAGGACAGCTGCGCGCGGACCTGGCTTTGCTGGTGAGGAGGAAAGACGTCGATTATCCGGTTGATGGACTGCGGCGCGTCGGTCGTATGGAGCGTTGCGAAAACCAAGTGTCCGGTTTCCGCGATATTGATCGCTGCCTGCACGGTTTCCAAGTCCCGCATTTCGCCGATCAGGATGATGTCCGGGTCCTGCCGAACGACGTACTTTAGGGCTTGCGAAAAGGACGCCGTATCCGAGCCGACCTCCCGCTGGTTGACGATCGCCTTTTTGTGATAGTGCACGAATTCAATCGGGTCCTCAGCGGTGACGATATGAACCTGCTGGTTGGTGTTCAGGTAGTCAATCATGGAAGCCAGGGAGGTCGATTTACCCGAACCGGTGGGTCCTGTGACCAGGACCAGCCCCTTCGGAATTTTAAGGATGTCGTAGGTGACCGGAGGGAGGCCCAGTTCATCCAACCCCTGGATATGCTGCGGGATCGAGCGCAGAGCGGCCCCGATGACGCCGCGCTGCCGGTAGACATTCATGCGAACGCGCCCGATGTCCTTGATGCCGAAGGAAATATCCAGCTCGTTCATGGATTCAAAACGCTGTTTCTGGGTGTCGGTTAAAAGCGAATAGATCAGCCGCTGGCAGATTTCCGCGGAGAGTTTGGGGAATGACGTCGGGACGATCAGGCCGTCCACCCGGAGCATGGGAGGCGCCCCCAGCGTGATATGCAGGTCCGACGCTTTCTGGTCGACCATCACCTTGAGCAGTTCTGCCATATCCAGAATGTTGCCGGGGACCATGGGGCTCACGAGCGGACCTCCTTTTGGGCGAAAGCGGGTTGGCGGCGGAGACTCTGGGCTTGAAGGGCCGTCAGGGCCGCCAGGTCGATAATGTCCTCCGAGGAGCAGCCCCGGGACAAATCATTCGCGGGCTGGGCCGTACCCCAGAGAACAGGCCCCACCGCCCGGAGCCGGCCCAGGCGCTGCGCGATCTTGTAGGCGATGTTGCCGCTGTTCAAATCGGGAACGATCAGGACATTGGCTTTGCCCGCCAGGGGGGATGAGCCGGCCCCCTTCACGGCGGCCGAGAAAGGATCCAGCGCCGTGTCGGCCTGCCACTCGCCGTCAAAGGTGATGCGGCCGGCCTGGGAGCGCGCCAGGCTCAGCGCTTCGCGAACTTTATCCACCATGGGATGGGAAGCGCTTCCAAGCGTGGAGAACGACAAAAACGCCACACGGGGCGGCTCGGCCAGAAAAAACTCATAGGCGGCGGCGGCGCCGACGGCGATGTTCGATAGTTGCTTGGCGGAGGGGTCCGGGTTCACGGCGCAGTCGGCCAGAAGAATCAAGGATCCCGGCGCGGGGGCGGAATGGTTTTCAAGAAGAAAAAATCCGAAGAGCGTGGTTGCAGCAGGCGCCAAGCCGATGACGTTCAAGACCGCACGGAGCGTGTCTGCCGTTGTGCGCGTGGCGCCTCCGATGAAACCGTCGACTTTCCCCTTTTTCAAATGCAGGCATCCCAGGATCAGCGGGTCTTGGACCCTGATCATCGCCTCATCGGCGGAATGCCGTTTGTTCCGGGGAAGAGCGGCCCATTCCTCCGCCCAGCTCTTTCTTTCCGAGGCGGATAATCCCGAGGGGTCGACACAGACCAGGTCATCGACGGATCCCCCCTCCTGTTTCCAAAGAAGTTCGGTTTTTTTTCGCGAACCGACCAGCCACGGCAGGGCGATTTTTTCAGCCTGAAGCACGCGCGCCGCTTTGATCACCCGCGGATCCTCTCCTTCGGCCAGGAGAATGCGCTGCGGTTGGCGTGCTGCTTTTTGTCGGAAATTATGCCACGAATGGGTCGCCATCACTGATTTTGTTAGCAGGGAATCGCGCTGTTGTCAAGGCAAAACAGGATTTTCCATGCCGTGCCGGGTTGCAGCCTCTGCCGCGATAGGTTCAAGCGTGATCTTGGGCGCGCTGTTGGAGGGCCTTTTCGACTCCCGTGGGGACCAGACCGCGAACCCGGCCGCCCAGGCGGGATACTTCCCGGACCAGGCTGGAGGAGAGATAGGTGTATTTCTCGTCGGGCATCAGGAAGACGGTTTCAAATCGGTTGTTCTGGCGGCGGTTCATCAGGGCCATCTGAAATTCGTACTCAAAATCCGAGACGGCGCGAAGGCCGCGGATGACGGCGACCGCTTTTTTCTTTTTGACGTAATCCGTCAGCAGTCCCGAGAACGCTTCCACGCGGACCCCGGGGCGGGCACCGACGGCCTGGTGGAGGAACCGGAGGCGCTCAGGGAGTGAAAAATACGGACGCTTGGAAGGGTTTTCACTGACCGCCACAATAATTTCATCGAACAAATGACGGGCGCGTTCGATGATATCAAGGTGGCCGTTGGTAACGGGGTCAAAGGACCCGGGATAAATCGCAGCCCGTTTCATATGCCGTTAAGGAATTATAGCTTAACTGAAACCTATGCAAGGCTTCAGGGGCCCTTCGGGAGCGAGGGGGTGTTCCCGCACGGCGCTTTTTGAGAGCGCGCGCCCGCTGGAGATTGTTTTGGATGAGACGGTCGCCCGGCAGCAAGCGAAGGGCCCTCTCCAAGGGCGGGATCGCTTCCAATGCCCGCCCTGCATTCATCAGGGCGACCCCGTAGTTATTCAGAGCTTTTGGATCGGGAATGCCACGGGTCAGGCCGTCATGAAAATAGGGCAACGCCTCGTCCGAGCGTCGGAGTCTAAATAGAACCTGACCGAGATTGATATTTGTCTCCGGATCGTCCGGATTCAGCCGGTGAGCCGACCTGAAGGAATCCAATGCGCCGTGCAGATCGCCGCGAGCGTACAGGAGGGCGGCCAGGTTGTGATGGGCGATGGCGCAGGATCCGTTTTTGGCCAGTGTGTCACGCCACAGGCTCTCATTATTTTTGTACTTAAGGGTCTCTTGCGCGGTGGCGAATCCTAGGTTAAAAATCAGCAAGCCAAGTGCCGCGATGGCCAGAGGGGAGGATCTTTTCTTCAACCAAGCAAACCCCCGGGCCAGAATGGCTGCCACCAGGCTGAACAATCCCAAACTCGCCAAATACTGAAAATGGTCTGCCACAAATGAATATCGCATGGGATAGAGATTAAAGAACCCCAGAGCGGGAGTGAGCGTGCCCGCAAAAAAAGCGACCGCGACGAAAGGCGCTTCTCCCGTCCGGTTGCGGAAAACCCACAAGAGCGTGAGGACCGCTGCGGCGCTCAGTGGAAAAAAGAACGCTGCTCCACCCAAGGACGCAAGGGGCCAGCGAGGGTAAATAAACATGAGAGGATTTGGCCAAACGATTTTCCCCGCATAGAACCACAGCGCGCGTCCGGCGACGACGAATCGTTGCGCGGCTCCCAGAGCCCAATCACTGCCGACAGCGCCGGCATAGGTTTTTTCCACCCAGAGGGTGTGCAGCCCGAGGATCCACCCCAGGATGAAGAAGGGCAGGAGCCTCAGGATCGCCTGCCGCTGAAGGCCCCGTTTCCACCACAGCAGAAGGCAGACCGCTGCCGGCAGTGAGGCCGTAACCGTTTTCGCGAAGAGGGCGGATAGGTAGAGAAGCAATGAAATGAAATACCACCGCCAGGAGCTCGCCTTGGCAGATACCCTTCGGGCTGATGACTCAAAGCGCAGATACGCGATAAGCGAGAGAAGGTAAAGGAACG
>MGUR01000022.1:23076-28748 GCA_001800075.1 Elusimicrobia bacterium RIFCSPLOWO2_01_FULL_59_12 | reverse complement strand
CGCGTTGAAGGCGTGAAGGAAGATGTTTACGAGGTGATATCCCGCCACGTGGGGATGCCATAGGTGGAATTGGATCCAGAAGAGGGTGTAGGTGAGGGGATAATATTGTTGGACGGCTCCCGGCTGGGTCCAGATGGCGCGCAGGCCCTGCCACGTCCGCAAGGTTTCGGTCTCCGTCACATGTGCCTCATCGTCCCAGATAAACTGTCCTTGTATGGAAGGCGCATAGGCCATCAGAGTCAATAATAAAATTCCGACCGCGATACCGGTTGTGTTCTTCATGACGTCAACGACTGCAGCAAAGACAGCTTTTTTTGGTCGTCCGCATGACCCGGATCGAGACGGATCGCCTGTTTAAAAGACCACGCCGCCAGCTTCGGGCGGCGGGTCGCCGCATACACGTGCCCGATCCAGCGTAACGCGTCCGGGTGGGTGGTCACATCGTAAATGAAAAAGCTGCTGCTGACGATCGTAAGGGGTTCAAGGTGTTCACCGAGCCATTGAAAGATCTCCGGCTCCGATTGCAGCACCTTGGTTGCAACCGCGAGATAGAGCGGTTTCCCATCTCCGGGAAGGAATTCTCCCTGGTACTCGCGGCTGACCAGGGCGGGCGAATAGAGGTCCTGATACACCAGTCCGTAAGCGCGCGGGTCCCCTGCGCCGGAGTAAGCGAGTAGGAGCCTGGGACGGTCTACTTTATTCCAATAGGCAGCCAGAGCCGGCAGAGATTGGCCCCAGTCCTGATCGGAATCCGACAGCCAGCGGTAGCCTTGATCGGGGCCGCCCACCAATGAATTGAAATAGGCTAAATAATTTGGGTGAATGCGATAGGCGTCTGCGAGCGCCAGCGCCGCAATCCCCAGCACTCCGAAGCGCCGCCAAGCGGGCTGTTTTTTCAAGCCGACCGCGAGCCCGCCCGCCAAACCGGCGATCGCCAGATAGGCGGGTGAAAATTGTACCGACGTGACCGCGGACCCAAAAAACAGGACAGCTAAAATGCAGGCGCCTGCAAAAACAACCAAATGGTTCCAGGCTGTTTTTCCTTTCGGCTGACATTTCCACAGCCAAGCGCCTCCCATGCCTAGCAATAGGACCGCCAACGGGGCCTTGATCAACCAGGCCGCCCAGGAAAGGACCCAAGGAGCTTGCGCAAGCGTCAGGGTCTGGCCATGCCAGTAATAAGGCAAAATCCGGTTGAAAAGGAATAGGTTCACAAACGTTTCCTTAAAGGCGGCTGCGGCGCCCTGCCAGGGGAGATACGCCATGACGATAACCCCTGCGGCCGCCAGACACAGCTTGAGAAAATTCCCCCCCCCCTTCCGCCAGTCCGGCCGATGCTCCCAAAGCTCCAACACCAGAAACGTAGGCAGGAGGGGCAAGGCCGGTAATTTGCATAAAAAAGCCAGGCCCATGGCGATCCCGCTGCCGTACAAGAAGGAGGCCCCTCTCTCTTGCGTCCCCCGCGCATGAAGCCAAAGAGACAAAAGAATGAAAAAGTACATGGGCATTTCCATGTGGGCCAGCGAGGCTCGCGACAAAAGAATGGGTGTGCTGATATAGCACACAAGACCGAGCACGCCTCCCGCCGTTCCCCAGATGGAATAGATCCAGTAGAACAAAAGCGCACCCGTCAACAATGAAAACAGCACCGCGGGAAACCGGCTCCAAAAAATCAGTTTCTGAGCCTCGAGGCGGTTGTGAAACATGAAAAGATACCCAAAACGATGAGCGTCTTTGGCCTGCCAGGCCTCTGAGGAAAATGGAACAGTGGGCTGAAGGGGAAGGAGCGGTAATGCAAAGATCAATTTGGCAAGGAAGGCGTGTTCACGGTTAAGGTCAATCGCTCCGGTGTGCCATTGGGCAACGCCGGCGGCGGGGTAAACGATTTCATCCCAGGTGGGCGACAAGCGGCGCGCGGCATGAAGCGACAGCACCCCATGCGCAACAAGCAAAGAGATCAGCCCCACCCACGCCGATCGGCTGAGTTTCGTCATCCCGTGCTTCCGAGAAACCATTTCGGGGCGTACATCTTCTGGAGCGCCGCTTTCAAGAGAGCATGCTCCGGTCTTTTTAATTCGGGATCCTGGTGCAGGAGTTCCGCCGCGCATTGCCGGGCGGTCTGAATCAGGCCGGCGTCCTTGAGGACGTGGCCCACTTTAAACAACGGAAGCCCGTGCTGGACCGCGCCGAGGATTTCTCCCGGCCCGCGAAGGGCGAGGTCTTCTTCGCTGATCCGGAAGCCGTTCTGAGTTTCGGTCATCACCTGAATGCGGCGCTGGGCCTCGGCCGTTCGGGTGTCGGCGATCAGCAGACAGATCGAAGGAAGGGCGCCGCGGCCCACGCGCCCGCGGAGCTGATGAAGCGTGGCCAAGCCAAAACGCTCCGCATGCTGGATGACCATGAGCGTGGCATTCGGAACATCGATGCCGACCTCGATGATGGATGTCGCCATGAGCAAATCAAGATTCCCCTTGCGGAATTTTTCCAGGGTCGCTTCTTTTTCCGGAGCGCGTAATTGACCATGCAAGACGCCTACGCGCAGGCGGCGAAAAACCGATTGCGAGAGAGCCTGAGCCTCCTGGACGGTCGCCTTAAGCTCCAGCTTGCTGGATTCTTCCACCAGGGGGAACACCATGTAGGCCTGACGGCCTTGAGCAGCCTGTTCCAGGACGGCCTGATAGGCCTGTGTTTCCTGAACGTGCTGCGTGGTGATCGGGGTGCGGCCGGGAGGCAGCTGGTCCAACGTCGACACATCCAGGTCTCCGTAAAGTGTTAGAGCGAGCGTCCGGGGGATCGGGGTGGCGGTCATCACCAGAACATCCGGACCCCCGGACCCGCCGCCCTTTTGTCGCAGCAGGCTGCGGTGCTCCACGCCAAACCGATGTTGTTCATCCACGACCGCGAGCATCAGGTTTTTGAAAACCACCGACTTTTGGATCAGCGCATGGGTCCCGATCACCAGGGAGATCTCACCCCCTTGAATGTCGCGGATTATTTTTTTCCGCTGGGCAGGCGTTTGACGCCCCGTGACGACCGCCCAGCGCACCGGCAGGTGTCCCAGGAATTTTTGAAAGGTGAGGGCGTGCTGTTCCGCAAGAATCTCGGTCGGCGCCATGAGCGCCGCCTGGCCGCCGTTTTCGACCGCCAGGAGCATGGCGCTCAGGGCCACCACGGTTTTGCCGCTGCCCACATCCCCCTGCAGGAGACGGTTCATCGGGAACGGGCTCATCAGGTCATCGAAAATTTCGCGGATCACCCGCTTCTGGGCGTCGGTGAAAACGAACCCCAGATGCTCGCGAAACGGGGTCAGAAGGTGCCGAAAAAGTTGATAGGAGTGCGATTTGGGCCGCAGCTTGACGCTCCGTCGCAAGATCGCCAACGCGGTTTCAAGAATGAGGAATTCTTCCTGAGCCAAGTACTCCCGGGCGCGCTCCTTTTCCAGGAGCGTATCCGGAAAATGGATTTTGCGGAGCGCCCACGATTTTTCCGGCCACTGCCGGTTTTTGGCGAGCCAGGCGGGAATCACCCGCGGGCTCTGGGAGGCCAGCGGCAGAACGCGGGCGATCAACGAACGCACCTGGCGTTCCTGGAGGCCCTCCGGGACGGAATACAGCGGCACGAGGCGGTCGAGATGATGCGCGTCTTCCGGGCTCAGCGTATCGAAGGGAGGCGTCAGGACGGCCATTTCTTCAACGCGCAATTGCCGGCCTTCTATACCCAGCTCGAGTGCACCAAACACCATGACGGTCGGCAGGGACTGAAGCGTCGGCAGGAGAGACGCGAAAACGTCATACCGCGGATTGGTCTTTTTGAACCAGACGGTTTTGACGGTGCCGGACGCGTCTTGAAGGAACGCGGTGACCATCCCGAGATTGCGGCGCAGGGAGGTGTATCGGACCTTCGTGACTTTCCCAATCAGCGTGATTTTGTCTCCCAGCGGAGCATCGCGGATGGAAAATCGCCTCCGGCGATCCTGCCAGTCGCGCGGGAACGTCGTGAGCAGGTCCTTCGCGCTCTCGATCCCCAGTCGCGCAAGCAGTTTGGCCCGCGCGGGCCCTACGCCCTTGAGGTACTGAATCGGGACATCCTTCTTGATTTCCGAGGGAGAATCTGCCACAATGCGGGCTCCTAATTTTTCCGAAGGAGCCCCTCTATGGCGTGGCGTTGCAAGGTGTGCGGCAAAGGGCCGTCGGCCGGCAAAACGGTCAGTCACTCGCATAAAGCGAGTAACCGGCGGTTTCTACCCAATTTACATCGTGCGCGTATGATCATTGGAGGAAGGGTGCAGTCTCAGCTCGTTTGCACGCGATGCCTCAGGTCCCACCGAGTCGCCAAAGCAGGTCCCCGGATGGCGGCGGCCTAGCGCCCGCGGCCCCTATTCTACCTAACATTACCTCAAGGGTTTGAAGCGGGCGTCCTGCACAAACTCCTGTTCAACAATCCGAGTCAGCAGCCAGGACGGTAATTTTAAACGGTAGGGTTTCGCAGGAACCATTGTGCTGGCAAATGAAGCGAACTCCCCCAACGTCCAGCACCAGCGAGTCTCGGCGTGGTCCGGCCGCAGATCCATGGTGAAATCGAAATCTTCCACACGGCTTGATGTCAGCGAAGGCACCGCTTCACGCACGCCCGCCGTATAGCCGTCCAACCAGCGCAGTACATACCCCTCAAAGAGGAGTTCGCTCCCGTCGGCATGCTGCCGGTAGGCATGATAAACGGGTACGGAAAGAAAATTGTTCCTGAGCAGGAATTTGAAGTGATAAAAAAGCGCGAGCCAGTTCTTGTCCATGGGTTGGCGGGACGGGTGTTTGAACAGGCGCCCCCGTTTCTCCCCTACGGCATAACGATGAAGATCCAAAATGCTTAGCGGGACACCCTGGGGATCCACATAGTAATGACCCAACTGGGGTTCGAAGGCGATCCACTTGGCCAAGGAAGGAACATAGACTTCGATGAGCGCATGGCCGCCTTTGTCCGCCCGGCTGCGGACTCCGATATAACGGATGGTGTAGCCCAGACTCTGGCATGCCTGGCCGAATACAAAAGCATATTGAGCGCAATACCCTCCGGTCTTTTTGTTCCGGATTCGGTCCAGGATCTTAATGGCGTCCCAGGGCGGATAATTCGGGAAAGGGGTGGACGATGGGAACTGCTGGGACGTCCATTGGGTGAGCCGCAAGAGACGGTCCAGGTCGGCGTGCGCATCTTTTAGAAGGAAGTCGATTTTCTCTTGCCGGCGAAGTCTCGCTAAACGCGGATGGCTCGGGTCTTCACTCACGAACAAAGGACCCGATGGAAGGCGTGTCACATAAACGCTGGTGATCAGCTGCGTTTGATGAATCCCAACAAATAAAAGAACCAAAGCGACAGGTATGAAAATGGCAAGGACCCGCGCCCTGGGGCCGAAAGGCTTGACCACGTTATCTCGAAATGAGCGGATTGATCTGGCCGGTAGCGGGGCTGGAGGGAGAAGCGGTGTATTTTTTCTGCATTCGGCCCGCGAGATAGGCCCGTCGGCCCGCATCCACCGCCAGTTTCATCGCTTCAGCCCTCAGGACGGGATCCTGAGCTTCCGCGACGGCGGTATTCATTAATACGCCCGATGCTCCCAGCTCCATCGCCACCGCCGCATCCGAAGCCGTTCCGACTCCCGCGTCCACGATGACGGGCAC
>MGUR01000022.1:17979-23053 GCA_001800075.1 Elusimicrobia bacterium RIFCSPLOWO2_01_FULL_59_12 | reverse complement strand
CAGTCGTTTCGCCATGATGGGGTCGTCGTTCGTGTAGGGCAGAACGACAAATCCCTCCTTGATTAGCGCCTGGGTGGCAGCCAACGTCGCCTCGACGTCCGGATAGAGCGTTTTCGGATCGCCGATCACCTCCACTTTAACCAGGGAGGTTCCCAGCGCTTCGCGCGCCAGCAGCGCGGTCCGGATGGCGTCCTGCGCGGTGTAGCAGCCGGCGGTGTTCGGGAGAATCGGGATGCCTTCCGGGAGGTAGTTCCAGAAAGACTGGGACGATTTGTCTGCGAGGTCGACGCGGCGGATGGCGACGGTCACCATCGCAGGCTGTGCGGCCGCGAGCGCTTGTCTCATGAGCTCGTAGGTCTTGTATTTCCCGGTTCCCAAAATTAAGCGGGAGGGATAGGTCTGCCCGGCGATGACTAACGGGGTGTCCTGCATCTTAGCCTCCTCCAATCGCCTGAATGATTTCCACGGTGTCCCCCTCTTGGAGGACGGTTTCCGGATAGCGCGCGCGTTTGATGATCCGCAAATTGATTTCGCAGGCGACGCGGCCCGCAGGAATGGCGAGTTGGTCCAGCAGCTGCTGGATGCTTACATTGGAAGAAAACTCCTTGGGTTCGCCGTTCAACACGATCTTCATGAAGGAAATTATATCACAGCGACCCTCGGTCAAAGACCCGCTTCTCGCTGGATAATCGGCACCAAACTGGCATAGTCGCCAGTCCGTTCGATCTCCGCCAGAGCCAGGGCGAAATGACGGGCGGCCGCGGGATCCTTGAGCCGGCGTTCCAGCCGAGCCAGGTTGAGAAGAATCAGCGCGTGATTTGGTTGGAGGCGGTGGGCGCGGTGCAGTATGGACAGAGCCGCCCCCAAGCGTTTTCCGGATAGCAGGCTTCCCACCCCATAAGCGTTGTAAGCGCTGATCAGCCCCGGGTCTTTTTCCAGCGCTTGATCCAGAAGCTCGAACCCCTCGCTCCAGGCCGCGCGATCAAACGCTGACAAGGCGGAAAGATAGAGGACATAAGCGGCTTGAAACGTCGGATCCGGACGTACCTGGAAGATTTCACGCGCTTCCGCGCTATTCTGATAGACCGGTCGGTACGCTTGAGGATCAGCCAGAATCCAGCGTTTCCGTTGTGACCAGATCCGATTGGGATCCTGGCTGGTGATGAACGTGGGACAATGGTACAAGGGGTTCAGCAGAACATAGTCGATTCCCTGAACAAGTAATTGAAAATAAAAGCCTTCGGCGTCGCGTGCGGGCGCTTCCAACGTGGTGAATCGATTGGTGTAGAGATAAACGACCGCAGGTCCGGATGTCAACAGAAATGCATCGGGAGCAGTTGATCCAGCGATCCAGCGATACGTTTGAGCGGGGTGATAGGGATCACGCGAACTCCATGCCCCGCGCACAGCTTGCGCGTTTTGGCTGATGTAGGAGGCGATCAGCAGACCCGCGGCGGCCGCGAATCCGATCCGCGTTTTCGGAAAGCGCGTGATGCAGCGTTCCGCTCCTTTCAGCAGCGCGAACAGTATGAAAGGAATCAAAGGCATGCCGTACCGAGGTTCATTGCCTATCCACACAATCTGGACCCCTAAGTGGAAGACACAAAACGCACTGATTGCAATAACGACCGCGCGATCCTGGCGCACTTGAAGAAATTCCCGCACGCTCCAAAGGGCCATGGCCGCAATCCCAATTGCCCAAAGCCCCGCAAAGAGAAACGACAGTGAAAAGGGAGTAGTCATAGGAGAAATTAGATTTTGCAGAAAAAAAGTGGAAAGGATTTGCTGAACATGCTGCAGAATCCTCCCCGGTGCCGCCTTTTGGAGTTGTTGAAACATCAATCCCCATCCAGACTGGTAGACCGTCGACGCCCCCGCCACCAGTGAGTTTCGCAGATAAAACAAGCCGCAGAAGGCGATCGCAACAGGTAGGGTGCGAGCCAGAGTGTGCCAACGCCGCGACAGGGCCAGACCCAAAGCGACCGCTGGGATAGCAACGACTCCGCTGGTGCGAATTAAAACCAAAGCCCCCAACAGCAATCCCAGAGTCCATGCCTTTTTTTCTGCGCGATCATCGCGTATTTCACGCAGTTGGATAAAAAGCCCCAGCAGAACGCAAATAAATAAAGGTTCCGACATCATCAGCCCCGAAAAGGCGGCCGTTAGGGGATTGAACGCGACCAGGCTAATCAAAAGAATCCGCAATTTGGGGGAGAGCCAGCCCTCGAAAAGTTTCCAAAGCAGAATAAGCGAGAGAAGCGTGAGTCCGATCGGGATGACTTTGAGAAAAGGTCCCCGCATCCCCGTCAGTGGAATCAACGGCGCCAAGACAAGTGGGAAGCCGGGTGGATAGAGCGTTAGAGGAGGCCGTTCAGGATGGTTCAGTTGGGAGTAGGACCCCTGCAGCAGCGATTTAGCGGCGACCACATAAACGCCGTCGTCATTAAACACGCCGATGTGGTAGCCCGGGGCGAGCGCGAGATAGAGAAGGCTGGCCGCGCCAATACAGATCCAAAGAGGACGGCGGCTCAGGGGAGAGGCTTTCACGAATTAACCGGGGAAGGCTCCCACGACGAGCAGGCCCGCCAGGAAAAAGACTACGGTGTAGCGGTCGTTGGATTCATGCAGGCGGGGCAGGAGGTCGGCCGCGGCGACATAGAGAAATGACCCCGCTGAGATGCCCAGGACGATTCCGATGGCGTGGGCCCCCAGGTGGGCGGCTCCGATATAGGTGAGCAGGGCTCCAACCGGCGTCGCCATGGACAGCACCAGGGTCAGAGCGATTTCCTTCAGCCGGTAGTAATGCGCCGTGTGCAGAAGGCTGGTGCGGGTGAGTCCATCCACGAATTTATGCAGTATCACGCCGATGGAAATCGCGCTCCCGAACGCCAGGTTTTGACGCAAACTGACGCCCATGGCCATGCCATCCACCAACGCATGGATGGTCAGAGCGATCAGCGCGGTAAAGGGCACCATGTCCCAGGATCCCGGATGGAGAAAATCTTCCCCCGCGTGCAGCGTGGTAATGTTTTCCGTAGCGAACAGAATGCCGAAGGTCGCCACGATCACAAGGCTGGCCGACCTCCCCGCCAGCATCAGCGCTTCCGGGAAGAGATGAAGGATCGCGATGCCGAGCAGCACGCCGGAGCTGAACGCCAGCAGTCGCCATTTGTGGCGCTCGGCCCAGGACGCATGGAGCATCGGCACGGTGCTTCCGAACAGCGTGCTCGCCAAGGCAATCAGTGAATAAATGATCAGGGCTTTCATGTCGCGAGGAACGGCGCAATCTCCTGCGCCGCGGTCTGGACGGAGCCCCCCTCCCCCAACTGCGAGCGCAGGGACAGGAGCTCTTGCCGCATGCGCCGGCCGGACTCCGGGTTTTCTAAAAGCGATCGCGCGGCCGCCGCTAATTTTTCAGGCACCGCATCGGCTTGCAGCAATTCAGGCACCAGCGGCTTGCCCGCCAGGATGTTGGGAATGGCCACATAGGGCACCTGGATGACCCGCTTGGCGATCGCATACGTCAGGGCGGACAGCTTGTACATCACAATCATCGGAATGCCCAGCAGCGTGTTTTCCAGCGCGGCGGTTCCGGAAACGGTGATCGCCAGGGACAGTTTTTTTCGTTGTTCATAAACGGGATCGTGCGTCAATCTCAGCCACGAGACCTTCTCCAACCACGGCAGGTAACGGGACTCCGCGATGTCCAACGGCCTGAAGAGCGTGAACTGCGCATCGGGAAACGATTTTCGGAGTTCCCGGGCGGTCTGGATGAGAATAGGGAGGTGCCGTTCGACGATGCTCCAGCGTGACCCGGGCAGGAGCCCGATCGATAGAATACCGTTGGGTTGGCTGGGTGCAGGGACTAGGTCGAGCAGCGGATGACCTACGAAACGGACGGGAACGCCTGCCTGTCGATAGAGATCGACCTCAAACGGGAAAATCACGAGCATTTTGCTGAGAACTTTCGCCAGGGCGCGCGTCCGCTGCGGACGGCTGGCCCAGACCTGCGGGCTGATGTAGTACACCACGGGAATGCAGTGGCGTTTCGCCAGGCGCGCGACGTGAATGTTGAATCCGTAGTAGTCGATCGGGATGACGACGTTTGGCGGATCCGTGCGAAGAACGGCCCGCACCGCGCGCCAGGCGCGCCACAGATGCGGCAGTTTCAAGACCGGTTCCCAAAAGCCAAATCCGCCCAGACCTACTAAGGGATATAAAAAATGATCGGCCGCTTGACGCAGGTGGGTTCCGCCCAGGACGCTGAGGGCAACGTCGGGATCGAGCGCTTTAAGCGCCTGCGCGAGCGCCGCCCCGTGCAGATCGCCGGAGGGGTCACCCGCCACGATCAAAACATGCTTTTTAGGCATGAACGCGGAGATGATCGAGAACTTCCCGGGCGAGTTCCAGGGCATCCCGCCCGTGCTTTCCGGAGACCAGCGGGGTTTTCCCCTCGCGGACGCACTGGAGGAAATGATCCAGTTCGAGGGCGAGGGGTTCTTTTTTGGAGAGCTTGGGTTTCAGGTATTCGATGTCGGAGAGGCTTCGTATCGCGGGTCCTTTTTTGCGGTAGACCGCCAGCTGCGGTTTGGCGTAGTCGAGGGAGAGATACGCGTCTTTTTGAAAAATGCGGATGGTTCTGTATTTCTTGAGCGAAATGCGGGAGGCCGATAAATCAGCGATGCAACCGTTAGCGAAGTGCAGTCTCACTTTGGCGATGTCTTCGTGATCGGACAACACCTTGGCGCCAAACGCCTCCACGCGCGTCACCGGCTGACCGACCAGGAACAGAACGATGTCCAGATCATGGATCATGAGATCCATCACCACGCCGGTGCCCGCCACCCGGGGATCATAGGGACCCAGCCGGTTGACTTCGATAAATCGCGGGTTTTGGATGTGCCGCGCGGCTTCCATCACGGCGGGATTGAAGCGTTCGATGTGCCCCACCTGAAGCACGCACCGGCGTTCATCCGCCAGGCGGATCAGCGCTTCCGCCTCCGGCAGGGTCGCCGCCAGCGGTTTTTCAATTAAGCAGTGCACGCCGGCATCCAGAAACATTTTTCCAACAAGG
>MGUR01000022.1:16175-17945 GCA_001800075.1 Elusimicrobia bacterium RIFCSPLOWO2_01_FULL_59_12 | reverse complement strand
TTTTCGCTTAGGAGTCGCGCGTGCAGCTGGCCCATGCGGCCGGCTCCCACCAGCCCGACACGGACTTTCCGCGTGGGACCGGCTGTTTTTGCGCCGTGGGATTTAAACGCCTGTAATACAGAGCTGAGCGGCATCGGCCACCTTCAGGAGGGTTTCTTTTTCCAACAAAAGTGTTTTTCCAGCGTCCAGAGCGAGAACAGCAGACCCCGATTCTTTCATCGCCTCCAGCGTGCGCGGTCCCGTCACCGGAACGTCAAAACGCAGGTCCTGCTTGGGCCGCGCCACTTTGATGATCACGCACCCCGGGCCGGCGATTTGTCCGGCGCGGCGGATGCAGGCATCGGTGCCTTCCATCGCCTCGACCGCCACCACCGTTTTGTCCTTCACGATCAGTGTTTGGCCGATGTCCTGGCCGGCGATGTGGCGCGCCAGCGGAAGGCCAAAATCAATGTCCGACTTTTCGCTGGACGTGGGAGCGCGCCGCGTCAGCGGCCCCCGCGGGCAGAGCAGATGGTCCAGGTAGGTGGTCGAGGGCAAAAACTGGATCCCCTCCTGCTCGAATTCCCGGGTCACCGCGGACAGCAGCGTATCAGCCTTCTTGTTCACCACGCGCGCGAGAAGTTTGGTGACGAGCAGATCCGGGAGGATGTGCCGGAAGAGCTGGGTGTGCTTCACTTGGCCGGCCATGACGGCGCGCGTGACGCCCTGGTCTTTGAAAAAGCGGATGGTTTTACCCAGTTGCCCCAAGGAAAGCCAGGTGATCTGGTCGACGGCCTGTTCCAGCTGGGGGTCCGCTTCCTCTTTCAGGGCGACCGCCACCACCGTTTCGCCCTGACGCCTGGCTTCCCGTGCAAAAACAAGAGGAAACGCTCCGTTGCCTGCGATCAGGCCGATCTTTTTATCCATTTTTTAATCCGTCATTCCCCGCGGCCGTCAGCGGGGAATCCAGCCGTGGCCATCGAACGTCCCTGGACCCCTGGCTGACGACCGCCGGGGGTGACGTCATGAGGGGTCGGAAGTTTTTTTGTCCTCGGGCCCGCCCGCCGTGGCAGGACGGCAAAAGCCGCGCGAACTTTTCTGCAAAAACGCGATCAGTTCTTTGACAGGGTCCGACTGCGGTTGTTGACTCATTTGCTCCAGGAGGTCGGCCATCGGCAGAGAGGATGAAAAAACGTCACGGTAGGCCCGTTTCAATGCGGAAATGTGCTCCGCGCTGTAGCCGCGGCGCCGCAGGCCGATGAGGTTGAGCCCGTTGAGCTTGGCGCGGTCCCCCCACGCCAGGGTAAAGGGCGGGATATCCAGCGGCACCATCGCGCCGGCGCCGATCATCGCCAGTTTTCCAACGCGGACGAATTGATGCAGGCCGACCATGCCGCCGATGACGGCGCCATCGCCGATCTCGGCATGCCCGGCGACCGCGACGGAGTTGGCCAGGACCACTTCCTGGCCGATGTGGCAGTCGTGGGCGACGTGGGCATAGGCCATAAATAAGCAACGGGCTCCGATGCGCGTGACGCCGCTGGCCGCGGTGCCGCGGTTCAGCGTGACGCATTCGCGGACCACGCAGCCCGGCCCCAGAATCACCCGCGTCCGTTCGCCCCGGTACTTCAAATCTTGAGGGGCTGTCCCCACAAAAGAGCCTGCATGGATCTGACACGCTTCGCCCACCTCGGCGAATTCCACGACGGCATGCGGTCCGACCCGGACGCGCGGATGCAGAATCACCTCTTCACCGATCACGGCATAGGGCCCGATGTCAACGCCGTCGGC